>CACIKJ010000001.1 GCA_902587215.1 uncultured Pelagibacteraceae bacterium
TTTCACAAACTCTTTTTTCGTCCTCTATCAACCATAGTTTGCTATTAATTTCCTTAAGTGACACAATTAGATTTTCTAAATTCTTATCAATTTTTACATTTTTATTAAATTGTTCATTAAGTATTGTGTATTCCTCAGAAATTAGTTTTAATTTTGCATTATCTTTAATTTTTTCTTTCTTTATTTCTAAAATTGAAATTTTATCTAAAAGCTCTCCAACAGAAACTTCAACTAATATTTTATTCATATAAATTATTTTATAGTATGTTAAATTGTTAAAAATATGTCTAATATTTTAATTATTAAACATGGATCATTAGGAGATATAGCTCAAGCGAGCGGTGCTATTCAAGACATTTCTGAATTTCATAAAGATGATGATATATATTTATTAACTACCTATCCATATTTTGAACTATTTAAAAATAATCCATATTTAAAGGCAGTTATACTAGATAAAAGGCTTTCCAGATTTAATCTAATTTATTTATTTACTTTAATGAGAGTAATAAAAAAATATAAGTTTAAAAAAGTTTTTGATTTACAAAATTCATCAAGAACAAATTTTTATAAAAGAATTTTATTTCCAAACGCTGGCCATTTAATTTGGTCTTCTTCTGATACAACTTTACCAAAAGATAAATCCAAAAAAGAATTTGATAAGAATCCTGTGTTAATAAGATTTAAACATCAATTAGAAACATCCGGAGTTAAAACTAACAGAGTAATGACACCAGACTTTAATTGGGCTTGTACAAATATAAATAAAATAAAAAAAGAATATGATTTAAAAAAATTTATTATTCTATTTCCTTTTTGCTCACCGCATTTAATAATAAAAAAATGGCCTCACTATAATAAATTTATAGAATTGGTTAAAAATAAATACAATAACGAATATAAAGTTTTAGTTGCCCCTGGCCCTTTAGAAATACCAATGACAAAAGATATTAATGCAGTTACAGTTTTAAATGACCAAAAAGCTTTAACTATCTCTGAGCTTGCGTCCTTAATTAAAGATAGTTCATATGTTGTTGCGAATGATACTGGTCCAGCACATATGGCGGCCCATCTAGGTGTTAAAGGATTAACATTATTTGGTTCTCACACTACAGCATACAAAGTAAGTATCGAAAGAGAAAATTTTAAAGCTATACAAGTTGCTGATTTAAATAAACTTACTCCTGAAAAAGTTTTCGAAAAATTTGTTGAGTCTTTGAATTAAATTTGTTTTTCTAATTTTACTCTTGAATTTTTAAGAATTGATAAAAAATTTAAAGTATTCGTTTTATTGAAATTTGAAACATGGCCAGAAACTGATATGGCTCCTAGTAATGTTTTTTGTTTCGATAATAAAGGTACAGTCACCGACGCTTTTTCAGGATCTATTTCACCATGTGAAATTGAAAATTCATCTTTAAGTACTTTATTTTTATTTTGTGTTTTTAAATCATGATATGTAGAAATTATATGACCACTAGATCCTCTCTCCAACGATCTTGGTTGACCCAGAATCAGATTGTGTCTCATATCTTTTTCTGGTTCACTTTTTAAAATACAAACTCGAGCATTATCACTTTTTATCCAAAAACTTGCTGTCTCATTTGTTTTATCTTTAATAAAATTTAATTGTTTTTGTATTAGATCATTAATATGAAATGTATCATCATAAACGTTAATTAATCTATTTATAGCATTTCCAAGTTTAAATTTTTTATTAGATAGTCTTTCGATGTAGCCATATTTTAATAATGAGGCGCATAATCTAGACGTAGTACTTTTATATTGATTAATTTTTTTTGATATTTCTGTAAGAGTTAATTCTTCTCTCTTTTCACTAAATGCATTTAGAATTTGTAAAGCTTTGTCTACAGCTTCAACTCCTAGATTTTTATTTTCCATTTTTTATTCTACGACAATTTCAAACAAAAAAAATGGTTAATTTATAAGTTCTAACTGGTAGAACTTAATATTACGTCTAGTAGAACAGTTATTTTATATATAAATTTTATCTGCTAAACCGTAGCAAAGTATCGCACTTAATAAAGTTAAAACTCCAGGAGCAATAATTCCCTCAACAGAAGTTTTTTCTGTATGTCCCAATTTATTTATTTTAATTGTGTAAACTCCAACAATAAATGCAGAAAGGTTTTGTAAAAATATTAGATTGAAAAATCCCCATGTCCCATCAACACCGCCTGATCTTACAAACATTATATACATTGCCATTATAAATGATGCTATGAAGATTGATCCAAAAAATCTTGTCATAATAGCTCCCGAATCATGCATCGCATATTGGTCTAGAAATGACTTTGTTTTAAATACACATCTAAAACCATAAACACCATGGCCTATAAAGTGCAGTATAAATATAATTAAAAGAAATATTCCGTTAAACTTTTCAATCATGGAAAAACCTTATCATAATAATTTTAAATATTCTTTTATAATTTTGTCCCAATGAAAATTTGCTGAAAATTCCTTAGCTTTTTGTCCAAATTGTTTATATGAATTATTTTTCAAAATTAAATCTATACTAGAATATATATCATCTAAACTGTTTCCATCACATATCAATCCAGTCTCATTGTGTCTAATTGCATCAGAAGCTCCACCATCCTTTCCTCCAATTGATGGGACACCAAACTGCGCAGCTTCTACATAAGCTATTCCAAAACCTTCAACAGATTTTTTGTATACTATTGAAGGCATAACAAATACGTGAGATTTGGCTATCAATGCATTTTTAAGATCAGGACTAATATTTTTCAAGAATAATACTTGATTGTTTAAATTAAGTTCCTTAGTTATTTTTTTAATATTATCCTCCTCTTCACCATACCCTATGGAAGTATAAATGATATTTGGATAAATTTGTTTTAAGTTTCTTAAAGCCATAATTATTTTCTCATGACTTTTTCTTTTGTCATATCTTGACACAGTAATTAATCTTGGATTTTTACCTTTGAGTATTTTATCTGCTTCTTTAAGAGTTTTATCATCAATTTTTTCGACTGGTTCTATCCCAGGATTAATTACAATAATTTTTTCCTCTAAAACTCCTAAAGAAATAGCAAGATCTCTGGTGAATTTAGAGTTTGCTACAATTTTATCTACATTATTAAGTACTTTTAAAGCTCTTTTATTTAAAAAAGATCCCTTGTTATGATTTATTTCTTTTGAATGGATTAAACATATTTTTTTTATATTTGTTTTAATTTTTTCTAAGCTTTTCCAATGATCAGCAATAATAGTTCTAACTTTGTTATTATTTTCAAGATAATTATTTACTAATAAAGACTTTCTATATTTTTTTATTAATTTTGGTCCACCAATTCTCTCTATAGTAAAAGAAACATTCTCATCAAACTGTTGTGCATTCTCATGATCATCTGCAAATACTTTTATTAAATCATGTTTAGATAAGGAATTTGTAAGTCCCCACATCAAGTTTTGCATACCACCGACTTCGGGAGGATAACTTCGTGTAACAACTAAATGCATTTAATTACTTCCACTTAATACTACAACCAGCACTAGGAACTTGATTTTTAGGTCCATTCCCTGTTTTAGAAATTTGTTTCATTGCATTTAATAAATCACTCACTCCTTCTTTTACAGGAACCAAATTTTTAAGCTCTCTTAATCTTCCTCTATATTGAAGTTCAAGGTTTTTGTTATAACCAAAGAAATCAGGTGTACACACTGCACCATAGGTCTTAGCAATTTCTTGAGTTTCATCGACAAGATAAGGAAAATTAAATTTATTTTTCTTTGCAAATTCAATCATATTTTCAAAAGAGTCCTCAGGATAATTCTCTGCATCATTTGCACATATCGCAACAGCATTAATACCAAGTTTTTGTAATTCAGTACAATCTTCAACTATTTCCTTTGTGACCGCCTTAACATAAGGGCAATGATTACAAATAAACATTATCAGAGTTCCATTTTCACCTTTTATATCATTTAAAGATAAAATTTTGTTATCAGTTGATTTAAGTTCAAAGTCAGGTGCCTTCGTACCAAAATCACATATTGGAGTTTCTACAGCCATAATGTATTATTATATAAATAATGTTTTACGATTTAAAAGATAAAAAACCAAAAAACTCTGGCGAAAATTGGGTAGCTCCAAACGCAGTGGTAATAGGAGATGTCACATTAGACAAGAATTCTAGTATTTGGTTTAATGCGACATTAAGAGGAGATATTGAAAATATTCACATTGGTGAGGGGTCAAACGTTCAAGACGGTAGTGTTTTACATACAGATCCTGGATGTCCTTTAAAAGTTGGAAAAAATGTTACAGTTGGTCATATGGTTATGCTTCATGGATGCACGATAGGGGATAATAGTTTAATTGGAATTGGTGCAGTGATTCTCAATAATGCAAAAATTGGAAAAAATTGTATCATTGGTGCAAAAGCTTTAATTACAGAAAATAAAGAGATACCAGATAACTCTTTAGTGATTGGTTCACCTGGAAAAGTTGTTAGAGAGGTCACAGAAGAAGAAAAAAAAGCAGTTTGGGAAAATACCAAACATTATCAAGACAATTGGAAAAAATATTCAGAGTCGATCTTTTAAGGTACTAACCAAGCATTTTTGTTAGTTTCAAAATCAAACTTAGCCCTTCGATGTCCCTTAGCTGCAAGATATAGCCATTCAATAGATTTAATTTTACATTTAATAACGGTAAAGTTTTTATAACCTTCTTCACTTTGTTCCATCGTATAGTCAAAATCTTCTAATTTAGATATCATGCCAGATGTAGGATTTTCCGATGTAGTTCCTGGAGGACTATCTGTTAAATAACATCTTCTACTTATATGTTGAGTTTTTTTCCAAGATTCTTCAGTTGTGGAGTTTTGATTATTTATTTCACAATCCACTTTTACCCTTAATTGAATTTTTTCCTCTTTGTCATAAAAAAGTAGTGAAGCTTTATTGTTTTTTTTTAGAATATACACTTTTGGAGATCTAAGATCAGTATGAAATTGTAATATATTTTTTTCTCTATCAGACTTTCTTAGTACAACTATTCTTCCATCAATTTCATCTTGATGAGCACACATAAAAACTGGAATTCTAAAAGGAGAGGCTCTGTTGGTAACAGCGTCATCTAACATAGACCAATACTTGTTTTGAATTTCTTCTAAATTTTCGTAGTATGCTGGTTGCATACAATATTACTTTCTAAATCTTCTAATTAAACTTGATGTGTCCCAACGGTTGCCACCCATTTCTTGAACATCTCCGTAATATTTATCTACAAGTTCAGTGATAGGTAATAAAGAACCATTATTTTTTGCTTCATCCATGGCAATTTTTAAATCTTTTCTCATCCAATCAACTGCAAATCCAAAGTCAAACTTATCGTCAATCATTGTTTTATATCTATTCTCCATCTGCCAAGATTGGGCAGCACCTTTTGATATCACTTCAATTACATCCTCCATATTTAAACCAGCTTTCATTCCAAAATTAATTCCCTCAGATAATCCTTGAACTAATCCTGCAATACAAATTTGGTTAACCATTTTAGCTAATTGTCCCGAACCAGCTTTACCAAGTAATTTCATTTTTTTGCTGTAACAATCAATCTTATCTTTAGCTTTATCAAAGTCAGCTTGATCGCCACCAATCATAACTGTCAATGTACCGTTTTCCGCACCAGCTTGACCACCTGATACAGGAGCATCAAGGGAACCAAATCCATTTTTTTTGGCGTAGTCATAAATCTCTCTTGCAATTGTTGCAGAAGCCGTAGTGTTATCAATGTAGATTGCTCCTTTCTTAATTGTTTTAAATGCACCATTGTTACCAAAAGTAACTTCTCTTAAATCGCTATCATTTCCAACACATGTAAATATATATTCAGCATCTTTTGCTGCCTCAGCAGGTGTTTCCGCCATTTTACCTTTATATTCACTTGTCCATTTTTCTGCTTTTGATTTAGTTCTATTAAAAACAGTTACATTGTGCCCACCTTTTGATATATAACCAGCCATTGGATAACCCATTACACCAAGGCCAATGAAAGCAACATTACAAGTCATAATTTTTTATGTTTAAAAGTTTAAGTTTAAAAGTAATTATATTTGGATTTATATTTACATTTTTTTCAAGTTTTGGACAGAGTTTTTTTTTAGGACTTTTTAACTCAAGTATAAGAAACGAACTCTCTATTACTCATGGGCAGTTTGGCTCAATTTACGCTTCTGCAACTTTGTTAAGCAGCTTTCTTTTAATTTGGGTTGGAAAAAAAATAGATGATATTAATATTTCGAAATTTGCTTTATTTGTAATTTTATTACTCTCTTTTTCATCTTTTTTCTTTTCAAAAATATCATCTGTATCTTTGTTATTTATTGCAATTTTTTTAATGAGATTTGCAGGACAAGGTATGATGTCTCATACAGCAACAACAACTATTTCAAGATATTTTACAAAATCTAGAGGAAAGGCATTAAGCACCGGATGGTTCGGTCTATCAACGGCAGAGTTCATTCTTCCAGTATTAATTGTATATCTTTTAGCAATTTATAATTGGAAAAATATCTGGATTTCAATTTCTTTGATTGTAATAATTTTTTTACCTATTGCCTCTTACTTTCTTGTAAAAAATTTGAATTTTGAGTCCAGAGAAACGCCAGAGGACGAAAATTCATCAGAAAATAGAATTAAAGACTGGAAGAGAATTGAAGTTATTAAAGATTTTAGATTTTATGTGGTATGTGCAAATATGCTTGCGATGCCCTGGATTGCTACAGGCACTTTTGTTTATCAATCTTTTATATTAGAGTCTAAAAACTGGGGGCCATTTATTATCGCCCAATCTTTCATGGTTTACTCAATACTATCTGTAATAACTTTATTTTTATCAGGTTATTTAATAGACAGATTCACTAGTAGAAAATTACTAATCTTTATGAATATTCCTCTGCTACTTGCCGTAATAGTGATAATATATTTTAATCATCCCATAACCGCATTTATTTTTCTTGGTTTAATTGGAATTTCTAACGGATTTGCAAACGTTTTAGGATCTTCTACATGGGCTGAAATTTACGGAGTAAAATATATTGGCTCAATAAAAGCCTTAACTACTGCATTAATGGTTTTTGCAACAGCTTTTGGTACAGCATTGTTTGGAGTATTGATTGACAGGGGTTTTTCAATTGAGCAAATTGCTCTAATTTCATCGATTTATATATCAATTTCCTTAATTTTGCTTTTTTTAATAAGAAATAAGCTCAATCCTACAAAATCATAAAAAAACTTGATTTTGTTTTGCCTGGAGTATAAACACCACGCATGGCAAGAGTAACAGTAGAAGATTGTATTGATAAAGTAGATAGCCCTTATCAACTAGTATTAGTAGCAAAAGAGAGAGTAACACAGCTTAACTCAGGAATTGAACCAACATTACCAAGAGACAATGATAAAAATACAGTTATTTCATTAAGAGAAATAGCTGAAGAAAAAGTTAAAGTTTCAGAATTAGTTGATAGTGCGGTTTATAAATTAAGAAAACATGTTGAGCAAATTGATGATACTTCGGAAGAAGATGAAGAAATTGGCGATGATTTTGAGAATCTTTATAAGGGTGAAATTTCAAAAAGTGGAGTACCTATTTTACCATCAAAAAGAGCTAGAAAAATTCCAGAAAAAATTCAAGTTTCAAAAGAAGATCTTGCAGAATTAACCAATTCACCTGAAGTAAAAGTAGAAGACACAGAATCACAAAATGAAGATGTTTCATTAGATCAAATGACAGAAGATGAAAATAATGAAGCAGTCGCTGATGAATCAGAAACTTCAAATAGTTAATTAAATAATATATTAATTTCCTAATTTTTATGAATAGATTAGTTTCAGTAGCACCCATGATGGATTGCACAGATCGTCATGAAAGGTATTTTCTAAGATTGATAAGTAAAAACGTACTTCTATATACTGAAATGATTGTTTCAGAGGCAATCGATAAGGGGGATAAAAAAAAACTATTAGATTTTAACATTAAAGAAAAACCAGTCGCTCTTCAACTAGGCGGATCATCACCTAAACTTTTATCAAATGCTACCAAAGTTGGAGAAAGTTTTGGCTATGACGAAATTAATCTTAATTTAGGATGTCCAAGTAAAAAAGTACAAAAAAATAAATTTGGAGCATGTTTAATGAAAGAACCAAATCTTGTTGCTGATTGTCTTAATGAAATGGTTTCATCTACTAAATTACCAGTCACAGTTAAAACAAGAATTGGTTATGATAATGTTGAGGATTATGAAAATATTTATAATTTTTTAAATATATTATCTAAAACTGGCGTTAAAACATTTATCATGCATGCTAGAAAAGCAATGCTGGGCAAATTCTCTCCAAAGCAAAATCTTAATATACCACCACTAAAATACGATGTTGTTTATAAATTAAAAAAAGATTTTCCAAATTTAGAAATAATTATTAATGGAGGAGTAACATCAACAGACCAAATAAAAAATCATCTTAAACAAGTTGATGGAGTTATGATTGGTAGATCAATCTACCATTCTCCATATTTTTTGGCAGATATAGAAAAAGATATATTTTCAAATGAAAATGTTTCTTCAAGAGAAGAAGTAGTAAAAGAATTAATTGATTATGTTAAATTTGAAATTAAAAAAGGAACAAAGCTTCATCATATTATGAGACATACATTAGGTTTGTTTCACGGTATATCTGGCTCAAGTTTTTGGAAAAGATATTTAAGTGAGAATATGTGTGTAAGAGATGCCGATATACAAAAAGTTGAACATATTTTAGATAAAGTTAAATATCCACATCATCAAGAAGCGAGTATTTAAGTTGATTTCACAAATTTTAGAAAATCAATACTCATTATTTATAATTTTAATGATCATAACCGCATTTCCAGTTGGTTTTTTTGCTGGATTGTTTGGAATTGGTGGAGGATTAATAACAGTACCTTTCTTATTTTTTATATTTAGTTCTTTAGATGTTGACCCAAATTATGTAATGCATTTAGCTGTAGGAACTTCTTTTTCTATAATTATCCCTACCTCTTTTGTATCTGTATATACTCACAATAAGCATGGAGCGGTAGATCTTCAAATAATAAAGTCTTATGCAATTTTTGTAATTATTGGCGTTATTGTTGGGACATCACTTGCATCAATTTTGAAAACAAAGGGATTAATATTATTTTTTACAGTAGTTGTTTATTTTTTAAGTATTTATTTATTATTTTTGAAAGAAAAAGCTCAGGATACGAAAACTAACTTCAATTTATTACCTAAAATAATTTTTGGTTTTATATCAGGATTTGTATCAGCTCCAATGGGTATTGGAGGAGCTGTAATGAATGTGCCAATCCTTAAGTATTTTGGATTCCCGATTAATAAAGCTATTGGAAGTGCTGCTGCAATTGGCTTTTTTATAGCCTTATTCGGTGCCATTGGATTTTTAATTTCTGGATCATATTTGAAAGTAAGCCTGCCTTTAAGTATCGGTTTTATTAACGTTCCTGCATTATTGATATTTATTCCAATAACAACTTTTATGGCTAGAGTTGGTGCAAACGCCGTACATAAAATTGAAAAAACTAAAATTACAAAGTTTTTCGGAATGTTTCTTGTGGTAGTGGGTACAATTTTCTTATACAGATACTTGAATATATAAAATCGGGAGCGGTTTCAGTCTCCCTCTGCCACTCCCTTATAATCTCTTATATCCGATTCTCTGTTTATACATAAACTCTTATTAATTGAATCTCTAAATTAAATTTTTTGATCGTATTCACCGATTTTACCAGTGTCTTGGAGCAGATTATCAATAAAATTAAATATTCTTTCCTTTCTTTTATCTGATGTTGGACTTTCAGTGACAATCACTAATGATGGTTTATTTGATGACGCTCTAATTAAACCCCAAGAACCGTCAGATAGACTAAATCTTATACCATTTACAGTTAAAACTTTATTAATAACTTCATCGTCAATTTTTTGTCCAGTTTCTTTGAAATTTAATATTTTTTTTGTTATTTCTTCTATGACTGCATATTTTTCCTCGTCCTTACAAAAAGGACCCATAGTTGGACTTTGGTAGGTTTTAGGTAATGAGCCTATTAATTTGCTTAGTTTAAATTCTTCATTATCAAGTAAATTACATACTTGAATTGCAGAATTGATACCATCATCGTAACCATATCCTAATGGTTGATTAAAAAAGAAATGCCCACTTTTTTCAAAACCTGCAATTGCATTATCTTCGTTAACTTTCCTTTTAATATATGAGTGTCCAGTTTTCCAATATATTGTTTTACATTCATTTTTTTTTAAAATATCGTCATTTTCATAAAGTCCTGTAGATTTTACATCCACAATAAATTTATTTTTAGGATATTTTTTTGAAATATTCCTTGCAAGCAAAAGACCAATTTTATCCGCAAATATTTCACTTCCTAATTCATCAATAACACCTACACGATCTCCATCTCCATCAAAACCAAAACCAACATGTGCATTATTTTCTTTTACACATTTTGCTATTTCATGTAGCATTTTAAGATCTTCAGGATTTGGGTTATATTTAGGAAAATTAAAGTCTAAGTTGCAATCTAATTCAATGACTTCACAACCAATATTACGTAGTATTTCTGGAGCAAAAATCCCAGCAGTTCCATTACCACATGCCACTACCACTTTTAGTTTTTTATTAATTTTATTTTTAGATAAATGTTCTATGTATTTTAATCTATAATTATCTATCTTTTTGTATGTTCCATCGCCAGTTACAAATTTTCTATTTAGAACTATTTCCTTTAAATCTCTCATCTCTTCATAACAATGTGTTAAGCCTTTTTGGATACCCATTTTAATACCTGTCCATCCATTTTCATTATGACTTGCTGTTATCATTGCTACAGCATCACAATTTAGATCAAATTGTGAAAAGTAAATTGTAGGAGATAGACACAGGCCTATATCTTCCACATTGCAACCTGTGGAAATTAGTCCTTTCACGAAATTATCTTTTACTTCCTCACTATAAGATCTATAGTCATACCCAATAGCAACTCTTGGATTTTTTTTTGTTTTAATAATTTGAGTACCGAATCCTTTTCCAACTTCAGTGATTCCGGCTCCATTTATATTTTTAGGATACAACCATCGTGCGTCATATTCTCTAAAGCCAAAAGGATCGATTTTTATAGTTTCAGACATGTGGATATATCTACATTTATTTTAGTTTTTTGTTGAATAAAAAAACTTATTTTCTATAAATGTTCTCTTGAAATGCAGTTTATTTAGTATATTAAGCTTATCAATACACAACATATAGTTGTTTTACATAAGTTTAACGTTTATAATAAGGAAGTTACATGAATAAAGTCTTGTCTCAAGCCATGAAAAAAGCTGTCTCAGAATATGCTAATAATAATGTAATCAATATTGAGGAAAATTCTCAAAAAAGACCAGATTTATTCTCACTTTCAGACAGCACTGAATTATTCCAAAATTCTAAAGGTATCACAATAAAAATTGATAGATCTAAAGATGAAAACTTAACTGATTTCGGAAAAGCAACTCTTAGTGATAGATATTTGGGCCACAATGAATCATTTCAAGATTTATTTGCGAGAGTTGCAAGTCATTACGCTGATGACAATTTACATGCTCAAAGACTATATAATTATATAAGCAACTTATGGTTTATGCCAGCAACTCCGGTTTTATCTAACGGTGGAACAAAGAGAGGTTTGCCTATCTCATGCTTCCTAAATGAAGCGGGAGATAGTTTGCATGGTATTTTAGATTTATGGAGCGAGAATGTTTGGCTTGCCGCAAAGGGTGGAGGTATTGGAAGTTACTGGGGTAATTTAAGATCTATTGGAGAAAAAATTGGAAGAGTAGGTAAAACTTCTGGAATTATTCCATTTATAAAAGTTATGGACTCATTAACTATGGCTATTAGCCAAGGTTCTCTAAGGAGAGGATCAGCAGCTTGCTATCTACCAATTGATCATCCTGAGATTGAAGAATTTATTGAGATGAGAAGACCAACCGGTGGAGATCCAAATAGAAGATCATTAAATTTACATCACGGTGTTCTTGTGAGCGATGCCTTTATGAGAGCGGTTGAATTAGATGAACAATGGGCTTTGAAAAGTCCAAAAGACGGTGCTGTTCAGTCTACAGTTTCAGCTAGAAATTTATGGATAAGACTTTTGACTGCTAGAGTTGAAACTGGAGAGCCGTATATAATTTATATAGATACTGTTAATAGACAAATTCCCCAACATCACAAACTTGCCGGCTTAACGGTTAAAACTTCAAATTTATGTAGTGAGATAACTTTGCCGACTGGAATTGATAAAGAAGGTAGAGATAGAACTGCGGTTTGTTGTTTATCATCTTTAAATTTAGAAAAATACGATGAATGGAAAGATGACAAAAATTTTGTTAAAGATGTAATGAGGTTTTTAGATAATGTATTGACAGACTTTATTGAAAGAGCCCCAGAGGAATTTAGTGATGCAACTTATTCTGCAATGAAAGAAAGAAGTGTAGGCCTAGGGGTTATGGGAATGCACTCTTACTTTCAACAAAAAATGATACCTTTCGAGTCAGTGATGGCCAAAGTTTGGAATAAAAAAATATTTAAAAATATTCAAGAGCAAGTTGACCAAGCATCTAAAGATTTAGCCGAAGAAAGAGGGCCATGTCCAGATGCTGCGGAATATGGAATGAATGAAAGATTTTCAAATAAAACTGCAATTGCGCCAACTGCTTCAATATCAATTATTTGTGGTGGAGCATCCCCAGGAGTTGAACCTATAGCAGCAAATAGCTATACACATAAAACACTTTCTGGTTCATTTAATGTTAGAAACAAATATCTATCTAAACTTTTAGAGAAGCATTCCAAAAACGATGATGAGACATGGTCAAGTATCACTACTAACCAGGGCTCTGTATCTCATCTTGATTTTTTAACCCAGGAAGAGAAAGATGTTTTTAAAACGGCTTTTGAATTAGATCAAAGATGGATAATTGATTTAGGCGCTGATAGAACACCTTATATTTCTCAGGCTCAATCAATAAATATTTTTATACCTGCAGATATCCATAAAAGAGACTTACACCAAATCCATTTTCAAGCATGGAAAAAAGGCTTGAAAAGCCTTTACTATTGTAGATCAAAATCAATACAAAGAGCTGAAAACGTTAACGATACAAAATCAACGGATGTTACATCCAATGTTTACAAATCAAAAAATAATCAAAATGAACAACCAGAATACGAGGAGTGCTTATCATGTCAGTAGAGAACTTAAAAAATCAAGAACAAACAATTATCAAACCAAAAAAAATGGGATTACTTGTTGAGAATCCTGTTTATAAACCATTTAGATATCCTTGGTGTTATGATGCTTGGTTAACACAACAAAGGATTCACTGGTTACCTGAGGAAGTACCTTTAGGAGACGATGTAAGAGATTGGCAAAAAAACCTTTCTCAAGCAGAAAAAAACTTACTTACACAAATATTTAGATTTTTTACACAAGCAGATGTTGAAGTTAATAATTGCTATCTAAGGCATTACACTACTGTATTCAAACCAACTGAGGTTTTAATGATGATGACATCATTTGCATCTATGGAAACTGTTCATATTGCAGCTTACTCGCATCTCCTAGATACAATTGGTATGCCAGAGTCAGAATATTCTGCATTTATGAAATATAAAGAAATGAAAGATAAATACGACTACATGCAAAACTTTAATGTAAATTCTAAAGAAGATATTGCTAAGACAGTAGCTGTATTTAGTGCATTCACAGAAGGTCTACAATTGTTTGCAAGCTTTGCGATTTTGTTAAACTTTCCAAGATTTAATAAAATGAAAGGTATGGGCCAAATTGTTACCTGGTCAGTAAGAGATGAAACTTTACATTGTAATTCTATGATTAGACTATTTAAAGAATTCATCAAAGAAGAACCACAAATTTGGACACCTCAATTAAAAAAAGAAATTTATGAAGCATGCAGAACTATAGTCCATCATGAAGACGCTTTTATTGATCTAGCATTTGAAATGGGACCGATGAATGGCTTAACAGCTCAGGAAGTTAAAGACTATATTAGATTTATTGGAAACAGAAGATTATCACAGTTAGGTTTAGAACCAATATATGATGTTCAAAAAAATCCTTTAACTTGGCTTGACACTATGTTGAATGCAGTGGAGCACATGAATTTCTTTGAAGGCAGAGCAACAGAATATTCTAAAGCATCTACTCAAGGCTCTTGGACTGAGGCTTTTAGTTAAAAGTAAGACTTACCTTTGATTTAACTGAACAACTTTTCTATGTTGATTGCCTTTGTACTTTGCGAGCGGTCTAATTAACTTATTGGCTGCGTGCTGTTCAATAATATGAGCAGACCAACCAGTTATTCTAGAAATTACAAAAATAGGTGTAAAGAAATCAGTATCAAATCCCATTAAATGATATGTAGGTCCTGTTGGATAGTCCACATTCGGGTGTATATTTTTTCTATCAATCATGACTTTTTCTACAATATTATAAATTTTTTCAAATTTTTTATCTTTCTTCAGTTTGGCAACTTTTCCAAAATATTCCCTCATAGTTGGAACTCTAGAATCGCCACTTTTGTAAACCCTATGGCCAAAACCCATCACAACATCTTTATTATCTAAAGCTTTATTTATCCATTTTAATGCATTTTCTGGTTTTTTAATTTTATTCATCATATGCATCACTTCTTCATTAGCTCCACCGTGTAGAGGACCTTTTAAACTTGCTATAGCACCAGTTATTGCACCATGAATATCTGATAAGCTGCTTGTAATGGTTCTAGCTGTAAATGTAGAAACATTAAAACTATGCTCAGCATATAAAATCAAAGAAACATCAAAGGCTTTGACTATTTCTTTGTTAGGAACCTTTCCAAAACACATGTGAAAAAAATTTTCAGAAAATGAAAGATTTTTTTTCGGTGGGATAATTTTTTTCCCTTTTCTTGCTCTATAAAAGGCTGAAAGTGCTACGGGAGTTTTAGCAAATATTCTCATAACTTTTCTCATATTTGCCTCTGGAGAATTGTCTTTAGTTTCTTTATCCTCAAGCCCCATAATACTAACCGCAGTTCTTGCAACATCCATTGGATGTGCGTTTTTTGGAAACCTTTTAATGTCTTGAAGTAATGTATTGGATAGTTTTCTTTCTTTTCGTTCTTGTTTTTCAAATTTTTTCAACTGGTTTTTATCAGGTAATTCACCATTTAAAATAAGGTAAGCAACCTCCTCAAATTTACATTTTGAGCATAAATCCTGGGCAGCGTAACCTCTATAAGTAAGAGAGTTTATTTCTGGCATTACTTTAGAAACTTCTGTTTCATCAACAACTATTCCAAGCAGACCTTTTTTTATTTCATCACTCATTACTCATGTCCATCGGTATTAAAATTGTATATTTTTTCATCTAGTGAATTGTATTTTTCATAATCAACCAACTCATACAATCTTTTTCTAGTTTGCATTTTATCTATAATATTATTTTGATGTCCATCTGCAAAAATAGCACGTAGACCATCTTCTACATTTTTCATTGCTAACCTTTGAGTTGTTACAGGGTATAAAACAATGTTATAACCTAAATTTTCAAGCTTTTTGTAATTTAGTAATTTGGATTTGCCAAATTCCGTCATATTAGCCAAAAGATATGAGCTAAGAGATTTTCTTACTTTTTCGAACTCATTTTCATCCTCTAATGCTTCAGGAAAAATAATTTCTGCTCCAGCATCAATATATGATTTACATCTATCAATCATCTTATCTAGTCCTTCTACTGATTTTGCATCTGATCTAGCAATGATTTTAAAATTTTTATCTTTTTTTGCGTTAACACAATCTCGAATTTTTTTAATCATTTGTTCTGTGGAAATTAATTCTTTGTTTTCAAGATGGCCACATCTTTTTCTCTCAATCTGATCCTCTATGTGGACTGCAGAAATTCCATAATTTTCTAATTTTTCAATTGTTTCTCTACATGATTTAAAACCTGTATCTATATCAACAATTGTCGGCAAATTTGTAACTCTTGCAATTTGTTTTGATCTATTACTCACATCTTTTAAAGTTGTTAATCCTATATCTGGATAACCCAAGTCATTAGACATAACACCGCCAGAAACATAAACAGCATCATATCCTATTTCTTCAATTAGTTTTGCGCTGAGAGGGTTATAAGCTCCAGGAACTCTTAAAATTTTATTTGATTTTAATTTTTTGTTAAAATTTTCTCTTTTTTCCTGAGGTTTTTTAATTATAAAATGCATTAAAATATAGACTTTCTTTTATTTTTTTTTAACTTTCTCTGATTTACTTCGATATTCAACTTATCTAGTTGGCCATTTTTTAGATTTTTAAGATTTTGAACTGCTCTTAAAAATCTTTCACTTTCCTTATTTGAAATAATTTTATTAGTAAGAGTTCTGAATTTTTTTATATAGTTTTCTCTTTTAAATGGTCTAGCACCATATGGGTGCGCATCCGCTCTTTCTAATTCTTCAGTAATCTTTTTGCCGTTTTTTAAGGTTACAGCTACTTTTGCACCAAAACATTTTTTCTTTGGGTTTGAATTGTGATATTTCCTGGTCCATTTCTTATCCTCATGTGTTCTTATTGATCTCCATAATTTAATGGTACTATTTCTATTAGATCTGGACTTACTATAAGATTTTTCATGATGCCAATCACCATCTTCTAAAGCAACGGCAAATATATACATAATAGAGTGATCAAGTGTTTCTCTGCTTGCATTAGGATCCATTTTTTGTGGATCATTTGCACCTGTTCCGATTACGTAGTGCGTGTGATGACTCGTAAAAATATCTACCTTTTTAATATCTTTAAGATTAACAATTTTATTTTTAAGTTTTTTAGCAAGATCTATAAGTGCCTGAGCTTGGTATTCAGCTGAATATTCTTTTGTGTATGTTTCAAGTATCGCTTTTTTTTCTTCATTTTTTTTTGGTAAAGGAACTTTGTAATTTGCTTTTTTACCATCCAGAATTCTTGCTATAACGCTATCTTCACCTTCATATATAGGGCTTGGTCCACCTTCACCTCTCATTGCTCGATCTACAGCTTCAATTCCTAATTTTCCAGCATGTGCAGGCGCAAACGCTTTCCAACTTGAAATTTCACCTTTTCTAGATTGTCTTGTTGAAACAGTGGTATGTAAAGATTGTTGAATTGCCTGATAAATAGTTTCCGTATTTAATTTTAGCATTGAACCAATTCCCGCAGCAACGCTTGGCCCCAAGTGTGCAATATGATCAATTTTATGTTTATGTAAACAAATTCCCTTTACTAAATTAACTTGTACCTCGTAAGCTGTGATGATTCCTCTTAATAAATCAATACCATTTTTTTTTAATTGTTGTGCAACTGCTAATAGAGGCGGAATGTTATCACCAGGATGACTATAATCTTCAGCTAAAAAAGTATCATGAAAATCAAGCTCTCTAACAGCAGTACCGTTAGTCCAAGCTACCCACTCACAATCAAATTTTTTTTTTGAATTAATACCAAATATTGTGGCCCCATTTTTTTTTGGGTGAGAAAGAGCCATTTCTCTTGATGATATTACCGGCTTTCTATTCAGTGAAGCTATTGCAACAGATGCATTATCAATAATTCTATTGATAACCATTTCTATAGAATTTTCATTTAACTTAGCATTATCACTAGCAATCTCAGCAATCTTCCATGCCAACTGTTTATTCTTTAAAAGTTTTTTTTTAGATGGAAAGACTTTAACTTTATGTAATATCAATTTAACTCCTTAAGGATAGTTATTTACATCCAGCTATAAATTTAATCAATATTAATGATTAATATATTTAACAACTATTTCTTCTATACCAACAAAATCTTTGATTAAATGGTCATGATGTATTTCAGATGATTTTTTTTCAGTATATCCATTGTCAATTAAAATAAAAGGAACCCCCGCACCTCTTGCAGTTTCTGCATCTGTCTCACTATCTCCAATCATAATTGAATTATTAATATCTCCTTGCATGATTTCAATTACACTTATCAAGTGTCTCGGATCTGGCTTACAATAATTAAAGGTGTTGCTTCCAGCAACATACTCAAAATAATCATTTATTTTTAATTGTTTAAGCAATTTTATTGCTAAATGTTCTTGTTTATTAGTACAAACACCTAAAGCAAATTTTTTATTCTTACACCATTTTAAAAAATTTTCAGTTCCGTTCAAAAGTTGACTTTCTACGCATATATTTTTTGAATAGAATTTCAAAAATTCGTCAACCATCTCTTTTTTTATATGGTCATTTTTAATACTCTTAAAATTTTTTTGAGCATTGCCCCAAACAGATCTCCCAATTAATGAGCTTGCACCTTTTCCAACTAATTTTTTTAAATCCTCTGGATATTTAGTGGGATATCCATATTTCTTCATGACATGATTATGTGCGTTAATTAAATCTGGCGCAGTTTCAGCTAAAGTACCGTCTACATCAAATATTATTGTTAGTTTTTGACTCATATTTTAAAGTATTAATAAGAAATAATTTGTGACTTAATTATACTAATTACTTAAATATATATAAAATTAAATGAAGCAAGAATTAATTCAAAAAAGATTGAGAGAAAAATTTCTTAAACAAGGGGTAAAAATGATGTCTCCTGAAACTGTTTTTTTCTCAAGTAAAACAAAAATAGGCAAAAATGTTTCTATAGAACCATATGTAGTATTTATTGGAAAAGTAGAAATACAAAATAATGTTACTGTTAAATCATTTTCGCATTTAGAGGATGTAAGGATAAATAATAATGTTTTAATTGGTCCATTTACCAGATTAAGACCAGGAACCATATTAGAAGACAATACAAAAATAGGAAACTTTGTTGAAATAAAAAAAAGCAGGATAGGAAAAAACTCAAAAGTAAATCATTTATCTTATGTTGGTGATACTAGAATAGGAAAAAGTGTAAATATAGGTGCTGGAACAATTACTTGTAATTATGATGGATTTAAAAAAAGCAAAACTATAATTAAAGATAAAGTCTTTATTGGATCTAACACATCTTTAGTAGCCCCTGTAATTATCGATGAACTAAGTGTAATAGGAGCTGGTTCAGTTATAACACGTAAAGTAAATAAAAGATCTCTAGCATTAACAAGATCTAAACAAATAGAGGTGAAAAATTACAAAAGGAAGAAATAAATGTGTGGAATAGTTGGAATAACAAGTACTAAAAATGTTTCAAGTTCAATATTAAACTCTCTAAGAAAATTAGAATACAGAGGCTATGATTCAGCTGGGATTGCAACTTTAGAAAATGGAATAATCAAAGAAGTTAAATGTGAAGGTAGGGTAGATGCTTTAGAGACAAATTTAGCAAAGCAAAATTTAGACGGAAATGTTGGAATAGGGCATGTAAGATGGGCCACACATGGGGTTCCCAGCACCGTCAATGCTCATCCTCATTCTTCAGATAGGGTTTCTGTTGTACACAATGGTATAATTGAAAATTCAACATTGTTAAAAAAATTATTAATTAAAAAAGGCTATATATTTAAATCACAAACAGATACTGAAGTTATAGTGCATCTAATTAGTGATTATTTAAAAAAAAATGACTTAAAAAATGCAATAATCAAAATGTTAAAAAGATTGCACGGAAGCTTTGCATTGGGAATTATTTTTCAAGATCAACCTGATTTATTAATTGGCGCAAGAAGAGGATCACCTTTAGCTGTAGGATATGGGCCAAATGAAAATTATCTTGGATCGGACTCTTATGCTTTAAAATCTATGACTAATAAAGTTACTTACTTAGATGATAGTGAGTTTTGTATAATTAAAAATGATAATGTAGAATTTTTTGATGAGGCTGGAAAAAAAATTAATAAAAAAATATTAGAACTCTCAAAAGACGATAAAGAATATGAAAAAGGAGATTATAAACATTTTATGGCAAAAGAAATTGATGAGCAGCCAATGACAATTAAAAATTGTGTAAATGAATATATAGATAAGATTAGCAATTCCATTAATATTTATAATTTTCCATGGAAAAAAAATGATCTAAAATCAATATTATTAATAGGATGTGGCACAGCTTATCATTCGTGTTTAATGGCTAAATATTGGTTTGAACAGATGACCAATCTAGATGTAAACGTAGATGTTGCTTCTGAATTTAGATATAGGAAAAACAAGTTTAAAAAAGATTGTTTATATATATTTGTTTCTCAATCTGGAGAAACTGCTGATACTTATGCTGCTTTAGATTTATGTAACAAAAATAAAGTAAAAACATGTTCGATTGTAAATGTTGTTGAAAGTTCTATTGCAAGAGATTCAAAATTTGTACTGCCAATACATTGCGGTCCTGAGGTAGGAGTAGCTTCAACCAAAGCTTTTTTGGGACAAATGCTAGTTCTATATATTCTTTGTTTAAAATTGGCTAAAGATAGAAAAGAGATAGATAAAAAAATATTAAGTTCAAAGATAAAATCATTATTAGATTTATCAAAAAATGTTAAAAAAACCCTTTTAACTGAAGATCAAATTCAATTAGTTTGTAAAAGCTTTGCTGATGCAAAAGGCTCTATGTTTTTAGGAAGAGGTTTTTCCTACCCTATAGCTCTGGAGGGTGCACTTAAGTTAAAAGAATTAGTTTATGTGCATGCTGAAGGGTACCCCGCAGGTGAAATGAAACATGGACCCTTGGCCCTAATTGAAAATGGAATGCCTGTTGTAGTCTTAGCTCCTAGAGATGAATATTTTAAAAAAACTATTTCAAACATGCAAGAGGTGATTGCTAGAGGAGCAAAAGTACTTTTAATTACCAACAAAAGCAAAGATGAAGTAGTTCATGAAAACATTTGGCAATCTATAAAAGTAGAAAATACAATTGATGATTTATTGCCTTTTCTTATTACTGTTCCATTACAAAAACTTGCCTATCATTCTGCATTAAACAAAGGATATGATATAGATAAGCCAAGAAATTTAGCAAAATCTGTCACTGTTGAATAATTGATAAACTCTGTTAAAACAATTTAAAGTTGAATATGAAAAAATGGAAATTAAATAGTTGGAGAAATTATCCTGTTAAACACATCCCAACTTATGAGGATGAGAAGGAACTGAATTCTGTTCTTGGTAAATTGAAATCATTTCCTCCTTTAGTTTTCGCAGGTGAAACAAGACATCTTAAGCAGCAATTAGCTGAAGTAGTTGATGGTAAGGCATTTTTATTACAAGGTGGAGATTGTGCAGAAAGTTTTGCCGAATTTAATCCAGACAATATAAGAGATTATTTTAAAGCAATATTGCAAATGTCTCTCGTTTTAACTTATTCTGCGTCATTACCAGTAGTGAAACTTGGAAGAATTGCTGGGCAATTTTCAAAACCGAGAAGCGCTCCTACTGAAAAGCAAGGAGATATAGAGCTGCCCAGTTATTTAGGAGATAATATTAATGGAATAGAATTTACAGAGAGGGCCAGAAAGCCAGATCCAAAAAGATTATTTAAAGCTTATTCTCAAGCAGCATCCACGCTTAATTTAATTAGAGCTTTTTGCCATGGAGGATTTGCAGATTTAAAAAAAGTTCATTTATGGAATTTAGGTTATATTAAAAATAGTCCACAAGCCGCTAAATTTAAAGAGCTTGAGGATAAAATTGCAGATGCACTCGCATTTATGGAAGCATGCGGAATTACTGCTGAGTTTAACAGAAGATTAAAAACTGTAAACTTCTGGACGTCACATGAAGCTTTACTTCTTCCCTTTGAGGAAAGCATGACAAGAATAGATTCAACAACTGGAGAGTATCATGATACATCAGCACATTTTGTTTGGATTGGTGATAGAACTAGACAACTTAATGGTGGTCATGTCGAATTTTGTAGGGGTATAGAAAATCCGATTGGAATAAAATGTGGACCAACATCAGACCCAGAAGAAATAGTTAAAATTTGCAATGTAATAAATCCTAAAAATGAAAAAGGCAAAATCACTCTAATTTCCCGATTTGGGCACGAAAAAGTTGAGAAGTTTTTACCTAAATTAATTAGAAAAATTAAAAAAGAAGGCATTCATGTTGTTTGGTCATGCGATCCAATGCATGGAAATACAATTAAATCTACAACGGGTTTTAAAACAAGACCATTTAATAATGTTTTAAAGGAGGTAAAAAACGTATTTGCAGTACATCAAGCCGAAGGAACTTTTGCAGGAGGATTACACATAGAGATGACAGGTCAAAATGTGACAGAATGTACAGGTGGTGCTCAAAAAATATCTGATCAGGACTTATCTAGCAGATATCATACTCATTGTGACCCTAGACTTAACTCAAATCAAGCCTTAGAACTAGCATTTTTGATATCTGACGAGATTAAAAAGAATACAATTTACAGCAGGACAAAAATACAAGCTGTATCTTAAAAAAAAACAATTATTATCAGCATTATGAATACTAAGGAAAAAATAAAATTCATTTCTAATTGGATAGGTAACTATGTAAAAGAAATGCCAGTTAGCGCTAAATCTTTAGTAATTGGTGTATCTGGAGGCATAGACTCTTCTGTCTCAAGCACATTGAGTGCAATGACAGGTTTAAAAACAATAGTTTTATGCATGCCAATTAAACAACATAAATTTCAACATGATTTAAGCATTAAACATAAAGAATGGTTAATGAAAAATTTCAGTAATGTAGAAGGTCATATAATTGAGCTAGATGGATTATTTAAATCTTTTGAAAATAATTTATCAAATTTTAAAAATGATCATGGTTTCGCTAATTCTAGAGCAAGACTTAGAATGACAACTCTATATCAAGTGGCAGCAGCAAATAATGGTATTGTAGTAGGTACAGGGAATAAAGTTGAAGATTTTGGCGTTGGGTTTTACACAAAATATGGTGATGGAGGAGTAGATATTTCTCCAATAGCAGACTGTAATAAGTCAGAAATTTGGGAGATTGGGAAAGAATTAAATATCTTAAAAGAAATAATTGATGCACCACCAACAGATGGCTTATGGGATGATGGAAGAACGGATGAGGGACAACTTGGAATGAGTTATAAAGATATAGAAATTGCAATGAATGATCCAAAATCCCCAAATAGAGAAAAATACGAAAAAATAAGGCTTACAAATCTACACAAAATGGAGCCAATTCCAGTCTGTATAATTCCTAGATAATCTAGGATTCACAAAACACTTAATTCAGTATATTCCTAGAAACAATGAGCAAAGATATATTTTTAACTAATTCTTATGGAAATAAAAAAGAGAAATTTATTCCATTAGATCCTAAAAATATTGGTATGTATGTATGTGGTCCAACAGTATATGATGACCCACATATTGGTAATGCAAGACCATTAGTTATTTTTGATATTTTATTTAAAATTCTCAAATTAAAATATAAAGATAGTTCAGTAATTTATGTAAGAAATATAACAGATGTAGATGATAAAATTATTACATCATCAAAAGAAAAAAAAATATCAATTTCTGAACTAACAAATAAGATTACAAATAATTTTCATCAAGATTGTAAATATTTATTTTGTGAAAAACCAACTCAAGAACCAAAAGCAACTGAAAATATTGAATTAATGATCAAAATGATATCTGATTTAATATCTAAAGGCTTTGCTTATCAAAAAAATAAGCATGTATATTTTGAGGTCAAAAAATTTGAAGATTACGGAAAATTATCAAATAAGGAATTAGACCAATTAATTGCAGGCTCTAGAGTAGAAATTTCTGAAAATAAAAAAAGTCCTGAAGATTTTGTGTTATGGAAACCTTCAAATAATGATGAACCTCATTGGCCATCACCATGGGGTAATGGAAGACCGGGTTGGCATTTAGAGTGTTCAGTTATGTCAAAAAAATATTTAAACGATGAATTTGATATACATGGTGGCGGGAGAGATCTAATTTTTCCTCACCATGAAAATGAAATTGCACAATCTAGATGTGCAAATAATACAAAGTCCTTCGCAAAATATTGGTTACACAACGGGTTTATAACAATGTCTAAAGAAAAAATGGCAAAATCTCAGGGAAATATTTTAAAAATAAAAGACTTTAAACATAAAGTGAGCGGTCAAGTTTTAAGATTTGCATTAATTAATGCACATTATAGACAGCCCTTAGACTGGAATGATGAATTAATTAAAAATTGCCAGAATACATTGGATAAATGGTATTCAGTTTACACTAAAGTTAATAATTTAAATGTATTACCTGATGAAATTCTTGAACCATTATTTGATGATCTTAATACACCTGGATATATTTCTAAATTACATGAACTTTACTCTTTGGCAATTAAAGGTGGTCATGCAGAAAAGGAATTATTTAATAAAGCATGCAATTTTATTGGTTTATTATTAGAAGATAATGAAAAATGGAGATCTTATAAGAAAACAAACATAAAAATTTCTGAAAAAGAAATACTTAACAAAATAAATGAAAGAAATTCTGCAAGAAAAAACAAAAATTTTGAATTAGCAGATAAGATAAGAGATGAACTGTTCGAT
Source organism: uncultured Pelagibacteraceae bacterium (assembly GCA_902587215.1). GTDB lineage: Bacteria > Pseudomonadota > Alphaproteobacteria > Pelagibacterales > Pelagibacteraceae > Pelagibacter. The sequence goes on from CACIKJ010000001.1 coordinate 24,646, forward strand.
TCTGGTATTCTAATTGAAGACAAAAATGATACAACATTATGGAAATATAAATGAGCAAAGAGAAATTATATATTTTTGATACGACTTTGAGAGATGGTGCGCAGACACAGGGTGTGGATTTCTCAATTGATGATAAATTAAAAATTGCTAAATCTTTGGACGATTTGGGTGTTGATTATATTGAAGGAGGGTGGCCTGGTGCAAATCCAACAGACACCGAATTTTTTCAAAAAATTGAAAAACTGAATAATTCTACTTTAACTGCTTTTGGAATGACAAAAAAAACAGGCAGAAGTGCTGAAAATGATCCTGGCCTTTCTGCGTTATTGAATACTAATACACCTGCAATTTGCTTAGTAGGTAAGTCTTGGGATTTTCATGTAGATATAGCACTTGGAATATCCAAAGATGAAAATTTAGGAAATATTTCTGAAAGTGCTAAACATTTTGTTAGTCAAAAAAAAGAATTTATGTTTGATGCAGAACATTTTTTTGATGGATATAAAAATAATAAAGATTACGCATTATCCTGTATTAAAGCAGCCTTTGAAAATGGAGCTAGATGGATTGTACTTTGTGATACAAATGGTGGTACCTTGCCGAATGAAGTATTTGATATTGTTTCAGAGGTAACAAAAATTATACCTGGAAAAAATTTAGGAATTCACGCACATAATGATACCGAAAATGCTGTTTCAAATTCTCTTTCTGCTGTTCTTGCAGGTGCAAGACAAATTCAAGGAACAATAAATGGTTTAGGAGAAAGATGTGGAAATGCTAATTTAATGTCTATTATTCCAACTTTACATCTAAAAAGAGTATTTAAAGAAAAGTTTGTAACTAATATTAAAGAGGAAAATATAAAAAAACTTACACAATGCTCAAGGTTGTTAGATGAAATACTTAATAGAAAACCAAATCAACATCTTCCATATGTTGGTGCCTCTGCATTCTCTCACAAAGGAGGGTTACATGTATCAGCAGTTCAAAAAGATCCTAAAACTTATGAACATATAGAACCAAAATTGGTGGGTAATTCAAGAAATATCATTGTTTCAGATCAGTCAGGAAAATCCAATATCATTTCTAGACTAAACTCGATTGGTATCGATTTTGAAGAAAATGATCCTAAGATAAAAAAATTATTAGATGAAGTAAAGGGTAGGGAATTTATTGGCTATAGTTATGATGGTGCAGATGCATCTTTCGAATTATTAGCTAGGAGAATTATTGGTACAATTCCAAGATATATTTCAATTAATGATTATGAGGTAACTGTAAAAAAAAAATCTAAAGATGAAATAGTATCATATGCGAAAGCAAAATTAGTAGTTGATAATAATTCAATTTTATGTGAAGGCGAGGGCAATGGACCTGTACATGCATTAGATAATGCTATTAGAAATAATATTGATAAGCTGGCAAAATATTCTGAATATTTGAAAGATTTAAAACTTGTTGATTATAAAGTACGAATTCTCAATACTGGGACAGAAGCAACAACAAGAGTGTCTATTGAAAGCACAGACTCAAAAGGAAAAAATTGGTTTACAATAGGAGTTTCACCCAACATAATTGATGCATCATTCAAAGCTTTAATAGATAGTTTAGATTATAAATTATTTAAAGATAATGCTCCTGCAAGCAGCTAATGTATCATAATAATATTTCATTTATCTTACATAAGCCTCAATTATCAGAAAACATAGGCGCATGTGCAAGGGCAGTTAAAAATTTTAATTTTAGCAAATTATTTTTGATTAATCCTAAACCAATTTTTCCAAACGATAAAATTTTAGCGACCTCTGTTGGAGCAAAAGATATTATAAAAAAAGCAAAGGTTTTCAAAACTCTTGAAGAATCTTTAGGTAAATATGATATCTTAATCGCAACTTCTGCACGTTTTAGAAATAAAAATATTAAACATATAACTCTCGTCGACCTAAAAAAAATCGATTTTTCAAAAAAAATTGGTTTTTTATTTGGCTCCGAAGCGTCAGGTTTATCTAATAACGAAGTTAGTTATGCTGATTATACTTTACAAATTCCTAGTAATGAAAGTTTTAAATCCTTAAATTTATCACATAGTCTTATTATTATTGCCCAGGTTGTGAGTGGATTATTTTCAGTCGACAGAAAAAGATTTGAAAAGTCAAAAAAAATTAAATACGCATCAAAGAAAGATATTAATAATATGATAGCTCTGTGTATAAAAAATCTAGAGGAGAGAGAATTTTTTTATCCACATGAAAAAAAACCAATTATGTTAGAAAATCTGAGAAGTATATTTTTTAAATTAAACCTTTCCCAAAAAGAAACTCGCATATTATCAAGTGTATTTGCTGGTTTAACAAAAAAAAAGGTTGATTGACAAAACTTATCTTCTGCTTATAAAGCCGAATATTCAATGACAAAAAGATTAAACTCTAAACATAAAGTAGATAGAAGGTTGAAAGTTAACTTATGGGGAAGGCCTAAAAGTCCATTCAATTCTCGAGCATACCCTCCGGGGCAACACGGACAAACAAAGTCTTCAAAACCATCAGATTTTGGGGTCCAACTTCAGGCCAAACAAAAATTAAAATCTTATTATGGCAACATGAATGAGAGACAATTTAGGAATTTATATAAAAAAGCAATTATGGCAAAAGGTAATACTGCTGAAAATCTTATTGGATTATTAGAGAGAAGATTGGATGCAGTTGTATATAGATCAAAGTTTGCGAATACAATATTTTCATCAAGACAATTAATTAATCACGGCCATGTAAAAGTTAATGGAAAAAAAGTAAATATTTCTAGCTACCAAGTTAAAGAAGAGGATTCTATTGAAATAAGAGATAAATCTAAACAATTGGCAATAATTGATGTTGCAATGGCAAGTAAAGAAAGAGAAATTCCTGAATATATTCAAGCAGATGAAAAAAATAAAAAAGTAAAATTTGTAAGAATACCTAAGTTTGAAGAAGTACCATACCCAGTTGTTATGGAACCTAGCCTGGTTGTTGAATATTATTCTAGATAATTATTTTTTATATTCAATTCCTTTAGATTCTAAATAATTTTTCAATTCACCATTTTCAAACATTTCTTTAACGATATCACAGCCTCCAATAAATTCCTTTTTAATATAAAGTTGTGGTATTGTTGGCCAGTCACTAAATACTTTGATTCCTTCTCTCAGTTTTTGGTCTTCTAGAACATTTACACCTTTAAATTTCACATCTAAAATTTTCAACATATTTGATACTGCCATTGAGAAACCGCACTGTGGTGCATCTGGTGTTCCTTTCATGAATAAACATACTTCGTTATTATCTATTTCATTTTTTATTAAATCATTTGTTTGTTGGTCCATTTAATTCTCCTTTGTTTTGATAGCTAACGCATGAAGTTCATTTCCCATTTTGCCTTTTAATGAGTTATAAACCATTTTATGCTGCTCTATTTTGGTTTTACCTGAAAACTGTGATGAAGTTATTGTTGCAGAGTAATGATTTCCATCTCCAGCCAAGTCTTGAATATCAATCGTTGCATCAGGCAAAGCCTCTTTAATTAAATTTTCAATTTCTTTTAAATCCATTGCCATTAGTTACTCATATATTCCTTTAACCAATATTTATGTGCATCTGATAATTCTTCAATAGGTAAATTTATATCACCTTTAAAAGTGAGGTTTTTTTCCTGTATAATCCCCAAATCATCATAATGTACTGAATTATTATTTAACATTTCAACAACTTTCAGGATATTATCTTTTGGTATTTCAACTATATAACGTGCTTGGTCCTCCCCAAAAAAATATTCATATTTGTTTGTCAAACCTTTTAAACTATTTATTTTAAGACCTTTCTTGCCACTAATACACATTTTAGAAACTGCAGTTAAAATTCCACCTAGAGAAACATCATGACATGAAACAATAAGTTTATTTTCAATTAATTTTAAAATTGTTGTCCCAATATTTTTTTCATTAAATAAATTTACACTTGGTGGAGGGCCTTTTTTTTCATTTAAAACATCTCTTGCAAATATACTTTGATCTAAATGACCTTCAGTTTTTCCAATTACATAAACAATATTGTTTATTTTCTTAAAATCCATAGTTATCATATTTTCATAATCTTTAATCAAACCGACCCCACCTATTGTGGGAGTGGGCTTGATACCTTTATCTTTTGTTTCATTATAAAATGACACATTGCCTGAAACGACAGGAAAATCTAAAAATTTGCTTGCCTCAGTTATTCCGTCAACACATTCTACAAATTCTCCCATATTTTTTTCTTTTTCTGGATTACCAAAATTTAAACAATTAGTTATAGCAATCGGTTTTGCCCCTACGGAAATTAAATTTCTCCAACTTTCACACACTATTTGTTTGCCTCCACTAATTGGATGTGAAAAACAATAGGATGCTGATGAGTCTACACTAGCTGCTATAGCTTTTTTTGTACCATGAACTCTTACAACACCAGAATCTCCACCTGGTTTTTGAATTGTGTCACCCATTACTGTGTGATCATACTGATCCCAAATCCATTTTTTATCTGATATATTTGGATTATTTAAAATCTTTTTAAGACAATTTGACAAACTTAATGACTTGAAATTATCTTTATTGAACTTTAATTTTTGTGGTAGTTTAGTTTTTTTCCATTTTCTATCATAAACAGGTGCATTTTCTGCTAATAGATCTATAGGGATTTCTGCAACTTTAAGATTATTAAATATTATTTCTATTTGCTTAGAATCTGTTGTTTTTCCAATTACAGAAAAATCTAAATTCCATTTATCAAAAATTTTCTTTGCGTAATCTTCTTTGCCACTCTCTAAAACAATTAACATTCTTTCTTGGCTCTCAGATAACATTATTTCATACGGAGACATGTTTTCTTCTCTACAGGGAACTTTATTTAAGTTTAGTTCAATTCCTAAATTACCTTTAGATGCCATCTCGACACTAGAAGATGTTAATCCTGCAGCACCCATGTCTTGAATTGCAATTATTGAATTGTCTGCCATTAACTCCAAACAAGCTTCAAGTAAAAGTTTTTCAGTAAAAGGATCACCAACTTGTACAGTGGGTTTTTTTTCCTCTATCTTATCGTCAAATGTAGCAGAAGCCATGCTTGCTCCATGAATCCCATCTCTTCCTGTTTTAGATCCTACGTATATTACTGGTTTATTTATTCCAGCAGCCTTAGAATAAAATATTCTATTTTTATTTACTAGACCAAGCGTCATTGCATTTACTAAAATATTACCATTATATGACTCATCAAATAATGTTTGTCCTGCTATAGTTGGAACACCGATACAATTACCATATCCTCCAATACCTTTAACAACTCCTCTTAATAAATTTTTTGTTTTTTTGTGTTGTGGAGATCCAAAATGAATTGAATTTAGGTTTGCTATAGGTCTCGCGCCCATTGTGAAGACATCTCTCATAATTCCCCCAACTCCAGTAGCAGCACCTTGATAGGGCTCAATAAAGGATGGGTGGTTATGACTTTCTATTTTGAAAACAATTGCGTCTTCATCACCTATGTCTATTACTCCCGCATTTTCTCCAGGACCTTGGATTACTTGCTTTCCTTTGGTGTGAAGTTTTTTTAAATGTCTCCTAGATGATTTATAAGAACAATGCTCATTCCACATTGCAGAAAATATTGCTAGTTCTGTAATGTTTGGAATACGATTTAATAATTCACAAATTTTTGAATATTCTTCTTTTTTTAATCCAAGATCTATTGCTGTTTCTTCAGTAATTTCTCTCATTTAAGATTTCCCAAAAGATTTTCAAAAAATATGGAGCCATCCTCACCAGATAGGTATTTATCTATCATTCTTTCTGGATGTGGCATCATTCCTAAAACATTTTTATTTTTATTAAATATCCCTGCTATATTTTTTATTGCTCCATTTGGATTATTTTCCTCATTTTCTAATCCTTTAGAGTCACAGTAAGTGACAGCAATTTGGTTATTATCTTCTAAAGACTTTAATTCTTGTTCTGAACAGAAGAAATTTCCCTCATTGTGAGCAATATGAAGTTCTAAAATATCTTTTTTTATGTTTTGAAAATACTTATTTTTTTTGTCTTTAATCTTAACAAACACATTTTTACAAATAAAATTAAGATATTTGTTTTGTTGAAGAATACCAGGTAATAAACCAGTCTCAGTTAATATTTGAAATCCATTACAAATACCAAGTACCAATCCTCCTGAATTTGCGAAATCAATAACTGATCGAATTATTTTTGATTTTGAAGCAATACTTCCACATCTTAAATAATCACCATAGGAAAAGCCACCAGGGAGCACTATTAAATCACTTTTAGGTATTGATTGGTCATTATGCCAAACCATTTGATTTTTGAAACCATATTTGCTTAATGCAACATTCATGTCTCTATCACAATTAGAACCAGGAAAAATAATTACCGAAGATTTCATCAATAATTAAACAATTTTATAGTCTTCTATCACAAGATTAGCTAACAGTTTTTTACACATTTCTTCAACCTGCAACTTAGCTTTATCCTCATCTGTTTCACTTATGTCTATTTCAAAAAACTTCCCTTGTCTTACCTCTGTAACATTATTAAAACTCATTCCATTTAATGTTTGTTGGATTGCTTTGCCTTGAGGATCTAAGACACCATTTTTTAAAGTGACTATAACTTTTATTTTCATTATTTTTTCTTAATTTTTACTGCAGTAGGTTTTAGAAATTTAATTGGTCTAATATTGTTAACTTGTTCATGTAAAATTCCAAGTCTTCTAGCAACTTCTTGATAAGCCTCAACTATATTTCCTAAATCTTTTCTAAATCTGTCTTTATCTAATTTTTTGTCGGTATCTGCATCCCACAATCTACATGTATCAGGGCTAATTTCATCAGCTAGAATAATTTTTCCATCTGATTTTCTTTTTCCAAATTCTAATTTAAAATCTATTAGTTTAATATTAATACTCCTAAACATTCCTTGTAAAAAGTCATTTACACGTAAACATTGTTTGGAAATTAAATCAAGTTCATGCGATGTTGCCCAGCCGAATGCATCTATATGTTCTCTTGTAATAAGTGGATCACCAAGCTCATCATTTTTATAGTAATATTCAATTAAAGGTTTATTTAAAATAGTACCATCTTCGATGTTTAATCTTTTAGTTAAAGAACCTGTTACAATATTTCTCACAACAAATTCAATAGGAATTATTTCTACAAAATCAATTAATTGTTCTCTCATATTAAGACGTTTTACTAAATGATTTTGAATGCCAATATCCTTTAAAGCAGATAAAATATGTTCTGAAATCCTGTTATTTAAAATTCCTTTACCTTCAATATTGGCTTTTTTTTGATTGTTAAACGCAGTTGCGTCATCTTTAAAATGTTGAATTACCAGGTTTTTATCAGTTGACGCAAATATGATCTTTGCTTTTCCTTCGTATAATTTTTTTCCTTTTTTCATTATTTAAAAACTCTTTTAAAAATAAAGTTTACATTTTTAAAGTGTTTAGAATAATTAAAAATTGATTTTAATTTCTTTTCACCAATAATATTCATAATTTTTTTATCATTAGATATTAGATCAAATAAATTTTTATTTTCATCAAAACATCTTTTTGCATAAGTTTGCACAATTTTATATGATTTTTCTCTTGATATACCTTTTTTTGTAAGCTCCAACATAATCTCCTGAGAAAAAATTAATCCTTTTGTTAAATTTAAATTTTTAACCATTTTTTTCGGATAAATAATCATTTTATCCAAAACATTTGCTAATCTTACTAAAGCAAAATCTAATGTAATATTTGAGTCTGGTCCAATATTTCTCTCTACACTTGAGTGAGATATATCCCTCTCATGCCACAAAGCAATATTTTCAAGTGCTGGGATAGTATGGCTTCTTATAATTCTTGCAAGACCAGTTAAATTTTCACTTAAAATAGGATTTTTTTTATGTGGCATTGCAGAAGATCCTTTTTGATCTTTTGAAAAAAATTCCTGCATTTCATATACCTCTGATCTTTGTAAATGCCTTATCTCAGTTGCAACTCTCTCAATACTTCCAGCAATAATTCCCAAAACAGAAAAATAATGCGCATGTCTGTCTCTAGGTATTATCTGAGTAGAAATTGGCTCTGGATATAATTTTAATTTTTTTGCTACATAAGCTTCAACCCTTGGATCAATATTTGCAAATGTTCCTACCGCCCCAGATATTGCACATGTAGAAATATCAAATATAGCACTAGAAAGTCTTTTTTTATTTCTTTTAAATTCTTCGTAAAATGATGCTAGCTTTAAACCAAATGTTATTGGCTCTGCGTGAATTCCATGGCTTCTACCAATACAGGGTGTAAATTTATATTTTTTTGCTTTTTTTTTCAGTACAGAAAGAATTTTATCAATATCTTTTAATAATATTTCACCAGATTGTTTTAATTGAATATTAAAAGCTGTATCTAGAATATCTGAAGATGTCATACCTTGATGAAGATATCTTGCTTTAATACCAGATTGTTCTGTAATTGATGTAAGGAATGCTATAACATCATGTTTTACCTTTGCCTCAATGTTATGAATTCGTTTCACCTTTATTTTTGCTTTTTTTCTTACTACTGAAGAAACACCCTTAGGTATAAATTTGTATTTTTCCATTGCTTGTGCTGCTGCAATCTCAATATCTAGCCAGATCCTATATTTGTTTTCCTCAGACCAAATGGCTTTAAGTTCTTTTCTAGAATATCTATCAATCATTATTAATATGGGGGTTTATTATATCCTTTAACAGATTCTGTAAAAATTTCATATCCATTTTCAGTGATACCAACAGTATGTTCAAATTGTGCTGATAAAGACTTATCTTTAGTTACGGCTGTCCAACCATCATTTAAAATTTTAACATCATATTTCCCGGCATTAATCATTGGTTCAATTGTAAAAGTCATACCTGGGTAAATTTCCATACCAGTATTTTTTTTTCCGTAGTGTAAAATATTAGGAGACTCGTGAAATGTATTACTAATTCCATGACCACAAAAATCTCTCACAACTGAATATCCTTTATTTTCAACAAAATTCTGAATCTTATTACCTATATCTCCCAACTTAATACCTGGTTTTAATATCATTATTGCACTCATCATTGACTCATAGGTAGCATCAATCAAATTATTTGCTTTAACAGATGAGTTTCCTATCGTAAACATTCTACTTGTATCACCGTAATATTCATTAACAATTGCTGTTACATCTACATTTACCACATCACCATCTTCTAAAATTCGATCAGATGGTATTCCATGGCAAACAACATGATTTAAAGATGTGCAAAGTGATTTTTTAAATCCTCTGTAAAACTGAGGAGCTGAATACCCGCCGTTATCTTTAATAAATTCATAAGCTAATTGATCGATTTTATCTGTAGAGATGCCAGGTTTAATATAATCAGTTAACATATCCAATGTACTTGAAGCAAGTTTACCTGCGGTTCTCATTCTTTCAAATTTTTCTTTATATTTAGTCATGCTCAATTTTAATTTTTTTTTCTATAACAATTTCTTTTGAGTTTAATTTGCATCTATATGCAATAAATTTTAAACCTTTTTTTTTGGCTTTAATAAAATTGTTATAATAATCTGAATCTATATCTTTTGCTATTCTAAATTTTGAAATATTTTGAATTTGTACTAAAAATAAGACGTGGGGTTTGTAACCTTTGCTTAAAGATTCTGTTAATTTTTTTAAGTGTTTTGTACCCCTAGAGGTTACAGCATCAGGAAACTCTGCAATATCATTATTTCTATTAAGGGTAACGTTTTTTACTTCAATTAGTTTATTATCGCATAAAAAATCAAACCTCGTGTCACCTGAATACTTAAATTCTGACTTTATTTTTTTAATTGATGAAAATTCTTTTAGTAATTTATTGTTTAAAGCATGTTCAACAATACGGTTGGCTCTATGAGTATTTACTCCTACAATCTTTTGATTTACCTTGATCATTTCGAGTGTAAATTTTAACTTTCTTTTTGGATCATCTGCTCTTGAAATCCAAACTTCATTACCTTTATCCAACAAACCAAGCATAGATCCAGTATTTGGACAATGTGCTGTGATCACTTTATTATTTACTTCAACATCAATAAAAAATCTTTTATACCTTTTAATTAATTTGCCTTTAATTAAACTGTTGGTAAATTTCATTTTAATTTATTTATATTAAGAAATGACAAATAAAAAAGAAATAACTGCTGGTATTATCATTATTGGGAATGAGGTTTTATCTGGAAGAACAAAGGATATTAATACAAGCACACTAGCAAAATGGTTAAATTCACTTGGTATTGAGGTGAAAGAGGCGAGAGTGATTCCTGATTTAGAGTCAATAATTATAGAAACGGTTAATAATTTAAGAAAAAAATTTGATTATATTTTTACAACAGGTGGAATTGGACCAACGCATGACGATATTACAGCAGAGTCCATTTCTAAAGCATTTAGTTTAGAATATGGTTTTCACAAGCAAGCATACAGTATTTTAGAAAAATATTATAAACCTGGTGAATTTAATGATGGAAGACAAAAAATGGCAAAAATGCCGACATCAGCAAATTTAATATTAAACCCAACAAGCGGAGCTCCTGGGTTTTATGTTGAAAATGTATTTTGTTTACCTGGTGTTCCATCCATTCTCCAATCAATGATTGGAGGTTTAAATAATGTATTAATAGGCGGTGACCCAATCTTAAATTTAACTATAAGCTTAAGAACAGTTGAGAGTGAAATAGCAAAATCTATTACTAACATTCAAAATAAAAATAATGATGTTGAAATTGGAAGTTATCCTTTCTTTAGAGCAGGTAGATTAGGTGTATCAATAGTTTTAAGATCAGCAAATAAAAAAAAATTAGATTTATGCAATGCAGAAATATTGGAGTTTGTAAAATCAAAAAATATTGAAATTATAGAGGAAACCTAATGCTTTATTTTGCTTATGGAAGTAATTTGAACCATTTTCAAATGAAACGAAGGTGCAAAGACTCGATATTTATAAAAAAATATGAATTAAAAGGATTCAAACTAAATTTTAGAAGCAAATATAGAGCTGCCGATATTGAAAAAAAAAAAAATTCTATTGTACCTGGTGCATTATTTGAAATATCAAAAAGTGACGAAAAAAAACTAGATGTATATGAGGATTTTCCAATATTATATAAAAAATTATATTTTAAATATTATAATAAAAAAGTAATGACTTATATTATGAATAATAAAAGTGAATTTCGCTATCCTACTGAAAGATATCTAAATGTTGTAAAAAAAGGATATATAGATTGTGGATTAGATAAATCATATTTAATTAAAGCACTAGATCCAAATAAATAATTAATGTACACAAAAAAAAATTCTTTTTTAAGAGGAGTTAGTGACGTTTTACCTCTAATGATACCAGTAGTTCCCTTTGGTATAATATTTGGTGCTATCGGAATTGAATTAGGTTTTGGACCGTACATTACTTTTGCAACATCAATTATTATTTTTAGTGGCGCAAGTCAAATTGTGATAATTCAACTTTTGTCAGCCGGAGCTTCTTCAATTGTTGCTATCACCTCATCATCAGTTGTTAGTACTAGACATCTTTTATACGGAGCAGTGTTTAACCAATATTTAAATCATCTTTCGATATACTGGAAACTAGGGTTGTCTTATTTATTAACCGACCAAGCTTTTGCAGTTTCTAATGAATATTTTAAGGAAAATACAGAAAACAAATTTAAACATTATCATCTAATTGGTTCGGGTCTAACATTATGGCTTATTTGGCAATTTACTACTCTTATTGGTATATATTTAGGATCTATTGTACCCGATGAACTAGGATTAACTTTTACAATACCACTCACATTTTTAGCTTTATTGGTAAATTATTTTAGAAAAATTGATCATTTAATAGTTATTTTAATTTCAGGATTGCTATCAATTTTATTTTATGACGCCCCCTTTAAATCATACATTATAATCTCAAGTATCTTTTCATTATTAGTCGCAACAATTTTAATAAGATTTAAAAAAAAATGAGCTTATGGATTTCAATAATTGTAGCTGGATTAATTAATTATCTTACTAGACTAGGTTCAGTTTTAATCATAAATCCAAAAAGAATGAGTGAAAAAACAAAGCAGGTTTTAAATTATGTGCCTTCTGCTGTTTTTCCTGCAATAATCTTCCCAGCAGTTTTTTTAGATTTAAACGAGAATCTAGTGCGGCTTAATGATCCAAAAGTATTATCAATATTAGTTGCTTTTATTTCCGGCTTAATAACAAAAAATTTAATTGTTACAATATTATCGGGTCTAATTTGTTTTTGGATTTTATTATTTGTGATTTTTTGAATTCTAATATAGTTAATCATCATGTTAGTTTCAGATAAAAATAAAGGATATAAAATAGACTTAATCCTTATAAATTTATTAATTTTTATAATTTTTCCATTTAATTTAGCAAATCTTGAAAATTATAATGCTCAATTTAATATATTTTTATCTATTGTTTTAATTGTAATAATATCAAGTACCTTTTCGATTATTTTTTTTTACATAATTAAAAAAATACTATCTAAATATGAAATCAATATTTTTCATTACTTTGAAAATTTTATTAAATTTAGTTTATTATGGATTTTTTTAACTGGAATGTTTTTTCCAGTAACAGGTGATCACGATGCATTTCTAAATTTAAGTATAAGTTTGGGTGGAAAATTTGTAATTATTTTGAAATTTTTGGTTACTATTTTTCTATTTTTTATTTTAGTAAAAACTAAGTTAAGCAAAATTTTTTTTAGATTTGTTTTAATTTACTTATTGATTAATCTTTTAATAATCTCAACCAATATTGATTTTACATTTAAAAAAGATAAAAAAATTGAAACAAAAATTAATCATTTTGGTGAAAAAAATCTTATAGTTATAAGTTTTGATGGAATATCCGATATTAAGATGTTTGATGAAATAATTTCTAATCCCGAATTAAAAAAATCTCTTAAAGATTTTACATATTATAAAAATGTTACATCGTCGTGGCCTGCTACTAATGGTTCAATTAATGCAGAATTAATTGGAAATAATTTAAATTTTGAGTCTCCTAATCCAGATTATAATAATATTTTAAATGATAAAAAATTAGATGTATCAGTTTACTCTAGCTATGAACGTATGGTTTATAATAAGGAAAATACAATGCTCAAAGGAAGTTATAAGAATTATTCCAACTCCTATGAATTATCAAAATATATCGAAAGTTATTTTTTAGGTTCAATTGGTAGATGGGCAACATATTTATCTGTATCTTTAGTAAAGCCTATTTTTTATATTCCGATTTATAAGAAATTTATTAATTTAATAGCTTTCGACAATAAAAATCAAATTAATCCATTTGAAAAAATAAATACGCCAGCTTTTATTGATTTACTAGAGTATGATTTAATATTTGATGAGATTGTGATTGATAAAAACTTGAAAAATACAGTTAGAATGTACCATTTTATATTTAGTCATTGGCCAGTACAAGTAAACCGAAATTGTGAAGAAGTAAATTCTCTTACCAATATAATTTCTTATGAGCAAGAAGCAGAGGTTATTAAGTGTTTGGCAAAAAAAATTAATAAAGTAATTAAAATACTTATAGATAAAAATATTTATGATAATTCAATGATTGTTTTTAAATCAGATCATGGCAAACCAAACTATGTTCAATTAATTTACTCAACTAGTTTCTTCGATCTAATTAAAGAAAAAAAATATGATAAATTTTATAAAGATTATCCTTATAATTTGACAATAAACAAATCTTTTTATTGGGGATATGGCAGATACAAACCATTTATAATGATCAAGGATGCAAAAACCAAAAGAGATCAAATTAATTTTTCAGAAAAGCATGTATTTTTACATGATCTAAGTTCAACTTATTGTAATTTTCTCTATGAAGAAGAAGATTGCAAGAAATATCAAAGAAATAACCTTGCTTTAGATGACAGCTTATTTAAAGAATTCAATTATGATATTTTTTTACCATTAAGAGGAAATTCATTTGCAGATCCAAAAGGTTACAAAAAGTATTCGATTTCAAATAAAGTACCTCTGATTGACTCTCTAATTGAAAATAATATTAGACTAAAATAAAATATAAAAATTGCCTTAAAATTTATAAGTCAAATACTTAATTGATTTATTAAATTTTATTTGATAATCAAATATTTGAATGAAATTTATTTTAAAAATATTAATTTTTTATCTCGCTACAATAAATGCATCTTTTGCGTATTTAGACCCTGGCTCTGGGAGCGTTATTTTGCAGGCGATAATTGGTTTTATTGCTGCAATTTTTGCAACATTATCTTTTTACTGGGGTAAATTAAAATTATTTATTTTAAAGCTTTTTAAAAAAGAAAAAAAATCTGAAAAAGAATAGTTAAATTATAGATTAATTTACTAATCAAAAAAAATTTTATTAATAAATAAATCTCTCAGCTCACTTTTATTTATAAACTTATAATAATTATTCTCTTCTATGCTTAAATTTATATTTTTATAGTTTTCAAGCGAAACATCTTCACTTAACATTTTATTTAATAGAAATACTCTTATTGCAGGATCAAAAAAAGAGAACCAGATATTGTATAAGTCAGAAGTTTTTAATTTTAAGCTATCAGGAAAATAAATTTTTTTAAAGTTTTTTTCAAATCTTTCAATAATTTTTCCATTATCAATTTTCTTATCCATTAAAAAAAAAGTAGCACCTACGTTATTGTGATATTTTATACTATTTAAGGTTCCGTCAGCTCCTCTTACTTTATACATATATCCAGGATGTATGTGATAAAAATTTTTTTTTGTATCTAAAATACTTTTTAAAATATTGTTATTTGTGTTTAAAAAATTTTCTTCTTTCAAGTTTTTAAAATAATTTATATTCAGTTTATTGTTGATATCTGGATGTTTAGCAAATTCAATATTTTTTAATTTATAAATATTTTCAAACTTGTACATTTCAATTAAAAAATCTTTATCTAAATTAAAGTATTCTTCAATTTTTTTTACAAGTGACAAAATATTCTTTGATTTTAGATATCCTAAAGTATTTTTAAAAGTTGTGTAATAACGAAGTTTTAAAAAAATTTCGTTAAAAATAATTTTATTATTTAAATAAATAACTTTATTTGCAAATAATTTTTTTTTAATTAATAAATATAAATATGCTCTTGCAATTGGATTTTCTGAAAAAATTAGAGTAATTTCTTTTACGTAATTAGACATTTTAAATTAATTTTTTTTTTGCATTACATAAAATAATCTATCTTTATCGTAAAAATTTCCAAAATCATAATAGTTGTTATCTAATATAAAATAGTCTTTTTTAAGTTGATCAATTATTTTTATAAAATTTTCCCTTTTTTCGTACAAAGGATTATGAGATTCCACTATTAGAATTCCATTTTTATTTAATATATTATTAATTTTAATAAAATATTTGTTGCTATCTTCAATACCTTTGTCAAAAGTTGAGTGATTTGCTAAAGATAACACAACATCAAAATTTGATTTAAATTCATATTTAATAAAATCGTCAGCTATAAATCTTAAATTTTTAATATCAAAATAATCTTTAACTTTATTTGCAACTTTAATTAATGTTGGATTATGATCTATACCCACTCCATTTGTAAAATTATTTTCAATTGATATCGGAATTGCACCAATATTTGTTCCAATATCTAAAAAAGATTTACCATTTAAATATTCACTTAGTTTTAGCTTATTAATTCTCTTTTCAGTATTTCTAAGACCTTTGAGATTTATACTTGGAATACTTTGATAAAAAAAACCTTCGCCATAATCATAAAATTCATTACTTTTTTCTTTTACAATATTTGTAACGCTTTCTCTTATAGGCTTATGTTTATCAAAACTTATTTTGTGTAAGAATAAGTTAAAGTTGCTTAAAAGTTTAGCTAATTTCATATTTTACTATAGTGTAAATCTTGATAGTAAAAAAGCTTTTTTTCAAAAGATTTATAATGGCATAAAAGTTCAGATTTGATAATAATCATGCAAATTAAATAAAATAAATTTTACATTAATATGTTTTTCAAAAATATTTATTTCAATACAAAAAAATGTATAAGTTAAAAAATAAAGCAGAAAATTTAGATATACTAAAGAAAATATTTCAAAACAGTAAAGCTATAAATATACCATCTTACTTTTATTTTAATTTAAAAGATCTAAAAAAAAATGAAGATAGGGTTGTAAAAAAAATTTATTTATTTAATAAAAAATACACATTAATTATAAGATCTGCATCTATAGATGAAGATAAATTAAATTTATCTAATGCAGGAAAATACGATTCAAAAATAGTAAATAAAAACACCCCAGATTATGAAATTAAAAAAATTTTAAGATCATTCATCAAGCAATTTAAATCTAATAAAGATAAAATCATTATTCAAAAAATGATTACAAATGTTGATTACTCTGGAGTAGTTTTTACAAGAGATATTAACCACAATAGTCCATATTATGTAATTAACTATGATGATACTGGAAAAACAAATCTTATAACTTCAGGTGCAGAAAATCAAAGAATAAGGTCATTAGTAGTTTACAAAAATAAGATTAAAATAAAAAATAAATTTAAAAAACTTATTTCATATTTGGAAAAAATCCAAAAAAAAATTAAATTAGAAAGGTTAGATATTGAATTTGCTCAAAAAAAAAATACAATTTTTTTATTTCAAATTAGAAAGCTGCCTAAACAGAAATTTCAATCTAAATTAAATTTAAACTATAATTTTAGTGGAGCATTAACAAATATAGAAAAAAAAATTAAAAAATTAACATCAAAAAATCCAATGCTTATTGGAAATAAATCAGTTTTTAGCAACATGTCTGATTGGAACCCAGCAGAAATGATTGGTGACAAACCCTATCCCTTATCTGTAAGCATTTACAAAGAGCTTATTACTGATGACGTGTGGAGAAAACAAAGACTAATTTATGGTTATAAAGATGTATTTCCTAATCCATTAATGTTTACATTTGCCGGTTCTCCTTACATAGATTTAAGAGTAGATTTTATTAGTTTTTTACCTAAAAATTTAAGTAACTCTGATTCTAATTTTATTGTAAATAAATATTTAGATAAAATCCAAAAAAATCCAGAAATACATGATAAGATAGAATTTAATTTAATTGAAACATGCTACTCATTTAACTCCAGAAAAAGATTAGAAAAAATATTTAATGGAAAATTACTTAAAAATTATTTATCTAGTCTAAAAAAACTCACTGAAAATATATTTAAAAACAATTTACTTAAAAAGGATAAAGAAAAAATAAATCTTTTTGAAAATCGACTAAATTTAATTTCAAAACAAAAAATAAACCCTATTCAAAAAATCTTTTATTTATCTGAAATAACAAAAAATTATGGAACACTTCCATTTGCAGGACTGGCAAGATGTGCGTTTATTTCACAAAGATTACTTTTGGACTTAAGATCAAATAAACTTATTAGTGATGAGGAGTTTGAAAATTTCTTTTCTTCAATACCCTCGGTAACCAATATATTTAATAATGATTATATTGATCTTAAAAACAAAAAAATTACTAAATCTAAGTTTATTAAAAAATATGGACATTTAAGGCCATCAACATATGATATAAATTCGTACAATTATCGAGAAGGTTTTGCTCAATATTTTTCAAAATTTAATAAAAAAAATAAAAAAAAGAGTAAGAAAATATCATTTTCTAAACATAGAATAATAAATAACTTATTAAAAAAAGACCTAAAAATTAATTATGAGCAATTTAAAAATTTTATAGTTGAGTCAATATATTTAAGGGAATATTCAAAATTAATTTTTACCAAAGGTGTAAATATGATTTTGGAAACCTTACTAGAGCTAGGAAAAGAAATTAAAATATCAAGAAATGAATTAAGTTTTATTGAGTTTAAGAAAATACTTAATTTTCACTCAAACCTTGAGTCAGCTAAATTAAAAAAAACTCTCCAGGATGAAATAAAAAAAAATAAATATGAATTTGAAATGGCAAAATTAATTAAGTTGCCAGATGTAATTTTAAATGAAAAAAATATTTATGAATTTTATGAGAATTTGAGTAAACCAAACTTTATTACATTAAATTCTGTTATTGGGGAAACTTGTGAAGTAAAATCAAGAAACGTAAATAAAATTAAAAATAAAATTGTATTAATTAAAAATGCTGACCCAGGTTATGATTTTATTTTTAATCATGAAATAAAAGGGCTCGTAACACAATTTGGTGGAGCTAATTCACATATGGCTATAAGATGCTTAGAACAAAATATACCTGCTGTTATAGGAGTCGGTAAAATTAGATATCAAGAAATTATTAAATCAAAACAATTAATTATTAATTGCGAAAAAAAACATATAAAATTAATAAAATGAAAAAAATTGGACTATTATTGAGAGTAGATAAATTTGGAAAGTATAAGGAAACAAGAGATAATATCGATACAAGATTTATTTATTTGTTTCAAAAACTTAATTTCGAACCAATTTTAATTCCAACAAGTATTAAAAATATTGAATTATTTATTGCAAAAATGTCTCTTGATGGAATTATACTTTCACCAGGAGGCAATCCATTAAAGAATGATATAAGAAAAAAAAATGAATTTAAAATCATTAAATATTGTATTAAAAAAAAAATTCCAATACTTGGAATATGTAGAGGCGCTCAAATAATTAATCTTTATTTTAAAGGCACATTAAAAAAAGTTAAAAATCATGTAAGAAAAAATCATCAAATATTTGGCAACATAATTAAAAATAAAAAAATAAAAGTAAATTCATACCATGATTTAGGTTTTGATAAAAAAATGCTTGGACGTAACTTAATTGTAAATGCATTTAGCAAGGATCAGGTAATAGAATGTTTTTCTCATAAAAAGTTTAATATTTTGGGTTTAATGTGGCATCCAGAAAGAAATAAAAAAATCAATCTTTTTGATATAAATATCATAAAATCATTTTTTTAATGGAATTAGTAATTTTAGCAGCTGGTAAAGGAAGCAGAATATTTAAATCAATAAATAGAAATAAGTGTTTGATAAAAATTCATAAACAAACTCTTATCGAGAAAATTATTAATGATGCAGTCTCCTTAAAATTATTTACAAAAATAAATGTTGTTACTGGTTATAGGAAAAATAAAATTATAGAAAAACTAAAAAATTATAAAGTACATTTTATTTTTAATAAAGATTTTAATAAAAAAGAAATGCTTCATTCTTTAAAGTTAGGTATTAAAAATTGTAAAAATGATACGTTAGTTACTTATTCAGATATTATTTTCTCAAAAAGAGTTTTTCAGGACATCAACTTAAACAAAAAAACGAATTATATATTACCCGTATTAAGAAACTGGAAAAAAGTGTGGAAGATAAGAAAGAAAGAAATTATTGATGATTGTGAAAGTTTAAATTTTGATAGAAACTTTTATCTTACGGATATAGGAAAAAAAATAATTAAAAATTTACCCAAAGGTCAATTTATGGGTATTTTTTTTATTCCAAAAAAAAAAATAAAAAAAACTATGAAGTATATTGACCAAAATAAAAATAATAAAAAAATGCATACAACGAGTTTTATAGATTATCTAGTTACCAAAAAACAAAAAATAAAATGTATAGTTAAAAATTATAATTGGTATGAATTTGATGACATTGAGGATTTAAAAAATTTCAAAAAACAGTATTAAACTTTTTGAAAAACAAATGAATTAATAAAGAAAATATAATAAATATTGTTGTTAAAATAAAATAATTTTCTGAATTAATATATATAAATATAGCCCCAATTAGATAATTTAATATGTAATAATTTTTTCTATTAAATTTTAAAAGATTGGCAAGTTTTTCAAAAAAATAATAAGCAATTAATATATTTAGTATCATCCAGTAAAAACTTAAATATAATAAATCATAAGAAAAAAATTTAATTGTTTTTAAGCCAATAAATTGAGATGGCAATTCCATATCAGAAAATAAATGAATAATTAAGCCTAGACACATACCGGATATAAAATATAATTTTTTAAATTCATTGCTATTTTTTAATAATATAAAAAATAATAAAAAAATTATTACACTATGGGTCAAAATAGATCTATGACCTATATAATCTATTAAAAAAAAGTCAAAGTCTGGATAGGTCAATCCAACAACAATACCAAAAAAATAGTTAATATTAATTAATTTAGTTTTCATTTTATAAATTTTTTTTATAATTAAATTATTATAAAACCTATGCAATTTAAAAAATTATATATTTTAAAAGAGTTATATAAATCCTTTTTTTCATTATTATTTTCTCAAATTAACAAAAAAAAAGATTTTGTTTTTTATTCAGAATCTTTATTTTATAAAAATTATTATTATGATTTATTAAATAAATTGAATAATAAAAAAAAATCAGTGTCAATTTTGAGTTCAGACATTAATGAATATTTGGATCTTAAAAATAATAATTTCAATGTTTATTTCATAGGAACGGGTTTTTTTAGAATTTTAGTATTTAATATTATTAACTGCAATAATTTTTTAATGACTATGACGGATATAGGTAACAATCTAAATAAATCAAAATTTTGTGACAAATACATTTATTTTTTTCATTGCATGCATAGTACTCATAAAATGTATACTGAAAAAGCTTTTGATAATTATAATGTTATTTTTACAATAGGTCAGTTTCAAACAAAAGAAATAATCAAAAATGAAAATGTTAATAAACTCAATAAAAAGAAAATATTTGAAACCGGTTATTTTTATTTAGATTTCCTTGAAAAAAATTGTAATAAAAAAATAAGCGATAAAAAAAATATTTTATTTGCTCCAAGTTGGAATTATGACCAAAATAATTTATTTAACAATCATGGATATAATATTATAGACAAACTGTTAAAAAGTAACTTTGAATTAACTTTTAGACCTCACCCTGAAATTATCAAAAGAAATAAGAATGAATATATTAAAATAATTAATCAATTCAAAAATAATAATTCTTTTAAAATAGATAATCATCATTCTAATATTTACTCGATGGAAAAAGCCTCACTTTTGATTACCGATAACTCCTCAATTGCTGTTGAATACTCGTTTGTATTTTATAGACCTGTAATTTTTATTGATTACAAAGATAAAATACATAATAAAAATTACGAGAAAATAAGTAATTTTACTTTCGAGGGTGATTTTAAAAACAAAATTGGGATTTCTATTTCTAATGATCAAATAGATAATTTAGGACAAATTTGCGAACAATCAATTTCAAATTCATTTTCAAAAAGAAATGAGATCGACAAAATAAAAAAAGAATACCTATCAAACATCTCAAACTCTGTTGATACAGCTTGTAAAATATTAACTGATGTGACATTCTCATAAATAAAAAAATTTTACTTATTACCCTTGTTCAATTATAAATATTAGCATAAATACTCATGAAATTCATTAATGCCCTCGTGGTGAAATTGGTAGACACAAAGGACTTAAAATCCTTGCCCATTTGGGAGTGCCAGTTCGAGTCTGGCCGAGGGCACCACTAAAATGAAAAATTTGTTAATAGTTTCAGACAAAAATAAAAAATCGGAAAATATCAAATTAAAAGTTTTAAAAAAAGTTCAAAACACACAATTCAAAAAAAGAAAATTAATAATAGTTATTGGTGGAGATGGATTTATGCTTCAAACTTTAAAGAAATTTTATAAATATAAAAAACCTTTTTATGGAATAAATTCAGGAGATTATGGATTTTTAATGAATAAATTTTACGAAAAAAATTTTTTAAAAAATATATCTAAATCTGATTTAATTAAAATATCACCTCTGCAAATGATAGTTAAAAATAAGTTTAATAAAATAAAAAAATCAATAGCTATTAATGAAATATCAATCTTACGACAAAGCAGACAGGCAGCGTCAGTTTCAATTAAAAACGGCTCTAATTATGTTATTAAGAAATTAAGGGGGGATGGTTTGCTTGTTTGTACTCCAGCAGGAAGTACTGCTTATAATCTCTCAGTTCATGGTCCAATTTTAAATCTAAATTCAAATAAATTAGCAATCTCACCTGTAAGTCCATTTAGACCAAGAAGATGGAAAGGTAAAATTGTAAGCAATAAGTCAAAAATAATAATTAAAAATTTAAACCCAAAGAAAAGACCTATAAGTGCTGTAGCTGATAACGTAGAAGTTCGTAATGTTGTGGAAGTAAAAATCAGTGAGAATAAAAAAATTATGTTTAACCTTATGTATAATAAAAATAAATCAATAGAAAAAAAAATTAAAATCGAACAACTTAGAAAAGAAATTGGAAAGTAAATTAATAGGTGTCACATATAACCGATATACAACTATTATTATTAAAATCCCAAAAATCAGTATAAATATTTGTAAAAAATTTATCCATGTTGTTATTTATAAAATCACTGTTGTTACTTGTATAAGCAAAGACAAAAATACCTTTTCTAACTAGTTTAGCATATATTTCTTTATTTTTTATTATATCTTCAGAATGTGCGGTTACGATTTTAATATTGTTTTCTATTACAAAATCATAATCCTTGAAATTAAATGAATAAACTGGATTTATTATTTTATTTTTAACAGAATAAATAAAGTTTTTTTTACCAAATATCTCAATTAAAATTCTATTTTTATCGAATTTAAAATCTTTATATATTTTTTCAAAATTATTTGTTTTATCGGTTAAAAAATAAATATCACTATTCTCACCAAATATTTTATTTATTTGATCTACTTCTAAAGGTTTATATTTATTGAATAGTCTTAAATTTAAAAATTCATCATATAGAATTGCGTTTTCATTGGTATTTATATAATTTGAATTGTTTTTAAAAGAAATCCAATCATGAACTCCAACAAATTTGTTATCTAGAGTTTCTTTTAAATCTATTTCAATTATTTTAAAACCTAAACTAATACTTTGATTTATTGCTTCTAGGGAATTAGTATATTTGATATTTTCGATTCCACCACCAGCGTGAGCAATAAATTTATATTGTTTTTCATTTAACTTTTCTAATAGCTCCAGATTATATATTGGTTGCTTATTAATATTATTGAAAACTATAAAAATTAATAACAACAATATTATAATAACAGTTAAAATTTTAATTAAATGTTTACTTCCAAAAATCATAATAAAAATTAGATATTTTATAAATATTATTTTCTAGGCTTTTAAAATATTTATCATAGTCGAAAAAATCTCTTGTTTCAAAAATTGTATAACCCAATCCGAGTCTATCGCCATAATTTAAATTTAATGATTGTAGAATTGTTGGAAAAAAATCATAATGTGTCATCAGAGATCTTTTTTGTATTTTTTTATCTGTTAAAATTCTACCATAAATTGATCTATCCAAATTTTTATTTATTGCCAAAGTATTTTTATGATTATTGTATATGTCATCCATTGGATACAAATGGTCTCCTAGTAAAACAATAGAAACACTATCTTTGTAACTATCAAAAATATTTTCAATAAATTCATGTAAACTTGTGGCCGTACAATGAATCGAATTAATCAAATCATCATTGCTTAGATCATTATTTTTACATGTTGGATCTACATAACCAGGAAAATGATTATCAGTAGTTAAAATTGTGATATTAAAATTTTTATTTTGCTGTTTATATTTTTTTATCTCATCAAAAGCCTTTTTGAAAATGACACTATCGTTTACACCATTAGACCAGGAATTTTTGGGTATGTTATTTTGTTTATCAAAGTATTTTTTTTCAAATATTTGATCATATCCATGATTAGAAAAAAAAATATCCATTGCATGAAATGATATCTCACCTGAATAAATTAACGTATTACTATAGTTATTAATTTTTAAAATGTCACCTAAACAAGTAGCATTTGGTAAAAAACTCTTCATACCAAAAACATTTCTTTGATGTTTTAATTTATCTTTTTTATAAATTAATCTAGTATCAAAAATGCCTATTGGTTTTTGGGGAATACCACATTGAGTTGAAACAATACTCCCAATCGTAAAGTTATTAAATTTTGTCTCTAAAAAAAATGGAACTTTTTGTGATGGAAAATTAAGTTTTTCCATAATAGAATTTTCAAACGCAGGATTTTCTAAATAATTTTCTTCAAAAGACTCAATGTATATTAAAATTAGGTCTTTTTTGTTTTCTTTAATAAAAGATTTATTTAAATTTGCCTCTATATAATTATTTTTCAAAAATTGATTATCATTTTCAATATTAATACTTTCAAAAAAATTTATTCTTTCTAAATTAAAAATAGTAACGACAACAAAAAAAATTGAATTAATTAATATTAATTTTAATGTAAGAATTTTTTTTTTGAAAATTTTATATTGTGTAAATAAAATAATAATACAAAATAAAATTGGTGCATATATACAATATTCGATAAATTTATTTATTACATAATCGTCAGCATCAACTAACCCTTGAAATCCAAAATTTATATTTATTAATATTAAATCAAAACTAACATTTCCAAAGTATCTGTTGATCCATAAATTAAAAAAAATAGAAAATAGGCCAATAAAAATTATGACTGTTAAAAAAAACAGATTTTATAATTTTTTCATACATTCAAATATAGAAACTAAGTATATATATGAGTAAATCAATTACTAATTATTTATTGAATATTTAATTTAAGAATTTCTTGATTTTATTAATTTTCTGGTGCCCCCACACGGACTCGAACCGCGGACCTACTGATTACAAATCAGTTGCTCTACCAGCTGAGCTATAGGGGCACGTTTTGTTTTTTAGTACTTAATTTAATAAGATCAAGTTATTTTTTAATAGAATTTATATGATGAAATACAATTGATGCACTATTTGCAAGATTTAAACTTTCAATTTTATTACTGATTTCGATTTTAACAGTAAAGTCTAGATATTTCTCTGTATGTTTTTTCATTCCATATCCTTCTGAACCAAAAACTAATACATTATTTCCTTCCCATTTTATTTCATTTAAATTTTTATTAGCAGATCCATCAAAACCATATATCCAAAAATTTTTTTCTTTTAATGATTTTAATGTTGAATTTATATTAGAAACTATAAATATATTTAAATGCTCAATACCTCCGCTGGCCGCTTTATGCATTAGCTTGCTTTTTTCAGGATAATCTCTTTCTCTCACTATTAGTCCATCAATATTAAATGCACTTGCACTTCTTATAATTGAACCAATATTTCTTGGATCTGTTGCACCTGCAAGACAAACAAAATTTAAATTATTTTTATTTTTTATATATTCTTTAAGTTCAATTTTGTCTAATTTTTCAACCTCAGCAACAAAACCTTGGTGTAAAATATTTTCATTTCTGCAGTAATTGTCTAATTCTTTTTTAGTTTTAAAAAATACTTTTAAATTTGTAAGTAAATTTTTATTTGGACTTTCTCGATGAATTGTCTTTTTACTTTCTTCAGTTAAAAATATTTTAAGAACTTTTCTCTCATTATTTTTAAGCGCTTCAATAACGGGGTGTTTTCCAACTATAAAATATGATGATTTATTCATTTTGACCTTATTTTACACGTTTTTTGATAGATTTTACCATAAATTCTAATATTGCAATTATAAGATAAAAATATATAAACCGCCTGTTGTTTAAGCTTTATTAAACATGTGGACACTCTTCCATTTAAAATCTGGAGGGGTACCAAAGCGGTCAAATGGGGCGGGCTGTAAACCCGTTGACTTCGGTCTTCGAAGGTTCGAATCCTTCCCCCTCCACCATTTAATATTGTTTAAACAGGAGCGAACACTTGGGTTTGCGGGTGTAGTTCAGTGGTAGAACACTAGCCTTCCAAGCTGGTTGCGTGGGTTCGATTCCCATCACCCGCTCCAAATGAAATAAAAATTATAAGTGAGGTAAAAAATATAATGTCAAAAGAAAAGTTTAATAGATCGAAGCCACATTGTAATATTGGAACAATTGGCCACGTCGATCACGGTAAAACAACTCTTACGGCTGCAATTACAAAAGTATTGTCAGAGTCTGGTGGAGCGCAATTTACTGCATATGATCAAATTGATAAAGCACCTGAAGAGAAAGAAAGAGGTATTACTATTTCTACGGCTCACGTTGAGTATGAAACTGATAAAAGACATTATGCTCACGTAGATTGCCCAGGTCACGCTGACTATGTTAAAAACATGATAACAGGTGCAGCGCAAATGGACGGCGCAATATTGGTTGTAAATGCAGCTGATGGTCCTATGCCACAAACAAAAGAACATATACTTTTAGCAAGACAAGTAGGAGTTCCAGCAATTGTAGTATTTTTAAATAAAGTTGATCAAGTTGATGATAAAGAAATGATTGATTTAGTTGAAGAGGAAATTAAAGAACTTTTAACTTCATATAAGTTTCCAGGAGATAAAACTCCAATAATTAAAGGTTCAGCATTGGCAGCAGTTGAAGGAAGAGATGAAGCTATTGGCAAGAATGCAATTATGGAATTAATGAAAGCAGTTGATGATTTCATACCACAGCCTGATAGACCAAAAGATAAACCTTTTTTAATGCCAGTTGAAGATGTTTTCTCTATTTCTGGAAGAGGTACAGTTGTAACAGGAAGAGTTGAACAAGGTGTTGTAAAAACTGGAGAAGAAATAGAAATTGTTGGCATAAGAGAGACAAAAAAATCTGTATGTACTGGTGTTGAGATGTTTAGAAAAATTTTAGATACTGGTGAAGCAGGTGATAACATAGGAGCTCTTTTAAGAGGAGTTGAAAGAGAAGATGTTGAAAGAGGTCAAGTATTATGTAAACCAGGCTCTGTTACACCACATACTAAATTTGAAGCTCAAGCATACGTATTGAAAAAAGAAGAGGGCGGAAGACATACTCCATTCTTTACTAAGTACAGACCACAGTTTTATTTTAGAACTACAGATGTTACGGGTGAAGTTGAATTACCAGCGGGTACTGAAATGGTAATGCCAGGTGACGATGCTAAATTTACTGTTAAACTAATTACTCCTATTGCAATGAGTGAAAAATTAAATTTTGCGATTAGAGAAGGTGGTAGAACAGTAGGTGCTGGAGTAGTAACTAAAATTATAGAGTAAAACTCCATAGGAGTGTAGCTCAATTGGTAGAGCGCCGGTCTCCAAAACCGGAGGTTGGGGGTTCGATTCCCTCCGCTCCTGCCATTAAGTATAAGGATTTTATGAAGAACCCATTAAAATTTTTCCAAGAAGTTAAAAATGAAGCTTTTAAAGTTTCATGGCCCACGTCTAAAGAAACCATTCAAGGATCTTTAATGGTAGCAGCCATGGCAATTATCGCATCTTTATTTTTTCTTCTTTTAGATCAAATTTTAAAGTTTTTCTTAGAAATAATCTTGCAAGTGAGTTTTTAATGTCAAATTGGTTTATAGTACAATCTCATTCAAGCTTTGAAAATAAAGTTGCGCAACAAATTAAAGATGAGGCTGATAAGAATAAAATTGCAGATAAAATTGAGGAAATAATAGTTCCAACTCACGATGTGACAGAAGTTAGACGAGGAAAAAGAGTACAAAGAAAAAAGAAATATTTTCCTGGTTATGTACTAATTAAATGTGAAATGACAGATGACATATATCATATGATTAAATCTTTGAAAAAGGTTAGTGGTTTTTTAGGGTCAAAGGGTTCTCCTGTGCCTGTATCAGACAAAGAAATTGAGAAGATTTTAGGTGAAATAAAAGATGGTGTAGTTCAACCAAAATCTGGTATAGATTACGCGATTGGTGAAAAAGTTCAGGTAATAGATGGACCTTTTGCATCCTTTAGTGGTTTGGTAGAAGAAATTGATGAAGACAAGTCTAAAGTTAAAGTTTCTGTATCAATATTTGGTAGACCAACCCCTGTTGAGCTTGAGTTTAACCAAGTAGAGAAGGTAAGTTAATGGCAAAAAAAGAAATTGCGGGATATGTAAAATTACAGATCAAAGGTGGTCAAGCTAATCCAGCTCCTCCAGTTGGCCCTGCTTTAGGACAAAGAGGAATTAATATAATGGATTTTTGTAAAGCATTTAATGAAAAAACCAAAGGCTTAATGGGAAAACCTGTTCCAGTAATAATAACTGTTTATAAAGATAAAAAATTTGATTTTATAATTAAAACACCACCAGCAACTTACTATATCAAAGAAAAATTGAAATTAAAAAGTGGATCATCAGAACCGGGTAGAAATATTGTTAAATCAATTACAAAAAAACAATTAGAAGAAATAGCGAAAGAAAAAATGGCTGATCTAAATGCACATGATACAGAACAAGCAGCAAAAATTATAGCAGGATCAGCAAGATCAATGGGTATTGAGGTTAAAGAGTGATGAGGTCTAAAAGATATAAAAATATACTTAACGATAACGCAGACGTTTCCTCTAAATCTATAAAAGAAATACTGCCAAATATTAAGAAAAATTGTACAGCTAAATTTGATGAGTCAATCGATTTGAGTGTTCAAATTAATAACAAACAAAAAAAAGGTGAAGTGAATATAAGAACAATTGTAAATATGCCATCTGGTATAGGTAAAAAAATCAAAGTCGCTGTAATTTGTGATGAGGCAAAAAAATCTTCTGCAGAAAAAGCTGGCGCGGATCTCGTCGGTGGCGATGATTTAATTGAAAAAATTAAAAATGGAGAGCTAAACTTTGAAAAGCTGATATGTACGCCTAAAATGATGATAAGTTTATCAAAACTTGGTAAGATTTTAGGTCCTAAAGGCTTGATGCCAAATCCAAAACTTGGAACAGTTACAGAAGATATTGAACAAGCAGTTAAAAGTGCCAAAGCAGGACAAGTAGAGCTTAAAAATGATAAAGATGGAAATATTGGACTTAGCTTAGGAAAAAAATCATTTACAGATGATAAAATTATATCCAATTTTAATGCAATAATAGAAACTTTAGAAAAAGAAAAAGGAAACAACTCTTTTAAAGGTGAAATGATTAAAACTGTTTATTTAACATCTACAATGGGTATTTCTTATAAACTTAAATTAGACAAGAATTTTTAATATGAATAAAGATCAAAAAAAAAACTATATTGAAAAAATGACAAGCGATATAGATAAATCTCAGGCTCTAATTGTTACTCATTATCAAGGTTTAAATATGCCACAACTTGACCAACTAAGAAAACAGATGCGAGAACATGGTATTATATTTAGAATTACAAAAAACAGAATTACCAAAATTGCACTTGAAAAAACAAGAGCAAAAGAATTAAGTAAATTATTCGAAGGACCAACTGCTGTAGCATTATCTGATGATGCAATTACTTCAGCAAAAATTCTTACCAAATTCTCTAAAGAAAACTCCAAATTAAAAATTTTAGGTGGAATCATGGGAGATGAGATTCTTGACGTAGCAGCAGTTCAAAATGTAGCAACTTTACCAACTTTAGATGAGGCAAGAGCTAAAATTGTAGGTATTTTGAGGTCTCCTGCGCAAAAATTAGCAACTATTTTACTTGCGCCTGCCACAAAAATCGCTATTTTGGCGAGCGAAAAATCTAAAAAATAACCAGGGACACAAAAAAAAATGGCTGACTTAAATAAAATTATAGACGAATTATCAAGTTTAACAGTTGTAGAAGCTGCTGAACTTTCAAAACAACTAGAGGAAAAATGGGGTGTTACAGCTGCAGCAGCAGTGGCAGCACCAGCAGCAGCTGGAGCAGCTGCACCAGCAGAAGAAAAGGATGAATTCACTGTCGTTCTTGCTTCTGGTGGAGATAAAAAAATAAACGTAATTAAAGAAATCAGAGCAGTAACATCATTAGGTTTAAAAGAAGCTAAAGATTTAGTTGAAGGAGCACCTAAGGAAGTGAAAGCTGGCGTAAACAAAAAAGAAGCAGAAGAAATCAAGAATAAACTAGAAGCTGCAGGCGCTAAAGTAGAACTCAAATAATTAACTTAAATAATTTTATTAAGTTAATAAGCTAAAAATATTTAATGGATTTATCTTTTACAGGTAAAAAAAATATAAGAAAAAATTTTGGTAAACTGAAAGAAAGTTTATCAATTCCTAATCTTATTGAAGTACAAAAAAATTCCTATAAGCAATTAACTGAATTTAATCCAGATATAGAAGCGCACCTGGTTAAAGGCTTTGATAGAGTGTTCAAAGGAATTTTTCCTATCGAAGATATAAATGATAAAGCAACTTTAGAATATGTTTCATATAGGTTTGATAAACCAAAATTTGATGTAGATGAATGTATTTCTAGAGGACTAACATATTCTGCAGCATTAAAATGTACACTTAGGTTAGTTGTCTATGAAATTGACGCCTTAAATAATACTAAAGAAATATTATCTGCAAAAGAGCAAGAAGTTTATATGGGTGAAATACCTATGATGACTAATAGTGGTACGTTTATAATAAATGGAGTTCAAAGAGTAGTTGTTAATCAAATGCACAGAAGTCCAGGTGTATTTTTTGATCATGATAAAGGAAAATCCCACGCAAGTGGAAAATTGTTATTTAATTGTAGAGTTATTCCTAATAGAGGTTCATGGTTAGATTTTGAATTTGATGTAAAAGATTTATTATATTTCAGAATTGATAGAAAAAAGAAAATATTAGTAAGTACACTTCTACTTGCGCTTGGATATTCAAAAAATGATATTGTTAATGAGTTTTATGAGAAAGAAACTTACACATATGATGATAAAAGTAAAAAATGGAAAACAAAATTTGATCCAGAAAATTATAAATCTAAGAATTTTTCAGAGGAAGTAATAGATGCAAGAAATAATAAAGTAATTATCAAAGCTGGTGAAAAAATTAATTTTCTTAATGCAAAAAAACTACAAAATGACGGTCTTAAATATATCTATATAACAACAGCCTCTCTTGTTGGAAAGTTTCTGCATAAAAAAATTTCACTGGATGAAGCAAATAATTTTAATATTGGAACAGAGCTAAATGAGACAATTTTAGAGAAATTTATAGAAAATAATATTTTTAGTTTAGAGATATCAAAAACAAATCCAATTAATAAAGGCCCATATCTTTTAATTACATTACTTAATGATAAAAATGAAACAAAGAATGATGCAATAAATGATATTTATAAAGTATTAAGACCTGGAGAACCTCCTACAATAGAAATTGCTACTCAAATTTTCAATAATCTTTTTTTCAGTTCTGAGAGATATGATTTGTCAGATGTTGGAAGAGTTAAGATGAATTCAAGATTAAATTTAAATTGTTCTGACAAAATCACCATATTAAGAAATGAAGACATACTTTTTATAATTAAGAAAATGTTAGAGCTAAGAGATGGAAAAGATGAAATTGACGATATAGACCATTTAGGCAATAGAAGAATAAGGTCTGTTGGTGAATTAGTTGAAAATCAATCTCGTATGGGTGTTTACAGAATGGAGAGAGCGATTAAGGAAAAAATGACAACTATTGATGTAGAGTCAGCTATGCCGCAAGATTTAATTAATGCAAAACCTTTAACAGTTTCATTAAAAGACTTTTTCGCTACTTCTCAGCTATCACAATTTATGGATCAAACAAATCCTTTATCTGAGATAACTCATAAAAGAAGAGTTTCTGCCCTTGGACCCGGTGGTCTTACAAGAGAAAGAGCAGGCTTCGAAGTTAGAGACGTCCATCCAACTCATTATGGTAGAATATGTCCGATAGAAACTCCAGAAGGACCGAATATAGGATTAATAAATAGTTTATCAACTTACTCTAAAATAAATAAATATGGGTTTATTGAGAGCCCTTACAAAAAAGTGGAGAATGGTAAAGTAATTGAGAATATAGAATACCTCTCAGCAATGGAGGAGACCAAGTACACTATAGCTCAGGCTAATTCAAAACTTGATAAAAATGGAAAATTTACTGAAGAGTTAGTTTCTTGTAGGCAAAATTTAAATTTTATTTTGGCTAAACCTGAAAATGTAGACTACATAGACGTTTCACCAAAACAACTTGTATCTGTTGCCGCATCTTTAATTCCATTTTTAGAAAATGATGATGCGAACAGAGCTCTAATGGGATCAAACATGATGAGACAAGCAGTTCCATTAATGAAACCAGAGGCTCCATTAGTTGGAACAGGTATTGAAAGTGATGTTGCTTTAGACTCTGGAGTGACTATTGTTGCAAAAAGGGATGGGATTGTTGATAAAATTGATGGTAAGAGAATCGTAATTAAAGCTTCTGAAGAAAAAGATTTCACAAAATCTGGTGTTGATATTTACAATTTACAAAAGTTTAAAAGATCAAATCAAAATACTTGTATTAATCAAAAACCTCTTGTTCGTGTAGGAGATAAAGTAAAATCAGGAGATATTATAGCAGATGGACCATCAACTAAAGTTGGTGAACTTGCTTTGGGAAAAAACGTGACAGTGGCCTTTATGCCTTGGCAAGGATATAATTTTGAAGATTCAATTTTAATTTCAGAAAGATGTGTCACAGATGATGTCTTTACCTCAATTCATATAGAAGAATACGAGGTAATGGCAAGAGATACAAAGTTAGGAGAGGAAGATATTACAAGAGATATTCCAAATGTGAATGAAGAATCGTTAAAGAATCTAGATGAGTCAGGAATTATTTATATAGGTGCTGAAGTTAAACCTGGAGATATTTTAGTTGGAAAAGTTACTCCAAAAGGTGATTCAGCCTCTGGTCCTGAAGAAAAATTACTTAGATCTATTTTTGGTGAAAAAGCTATAGATGTAACAGATACCTCATTAAGAATGCCAAGTGGAAGTGGTGGTACTGTTGTTGATGTCAGAGTATTTAACAGACATGGTATTGAAAAGGATGAGAGATCAATAATTATTGAAAGATCTGAGATAGAGAGTGTACAACAAGATAAGCTTGTTGAGGAAGAAATATTACAAAGAAGTATCAAGCAAAGAGCTACATCTATATTATCTGGCCAAAAAAATGAGAAAAAGATTAAAAATCTTGATGCTGGTCAGATATTTGATGAGACTAAAATCAAAGAAATACCGATTAATGATCTATTTAAAATATCTGTGAATGATAAAAATGCTGTTGAAGGTATGAGCAAACTCAAAGATCAATATAATAATGCAAACCTTGATATCCAAAATAGATTTGAAGATAAAGTTTTAAAAATTCAACAAGGTGATGATTTACTGCCAAGTGTAATGAAAATGGTAAAAGTCTTTGTTGCAATGAAAAGAAGATTAAGACCTGGAGATAAAATGTCTGGTAGACATGGAAATAAAGGTGTTGTTAGTAAGATAGTACCTGTTGAGGATATGCCTTATTTAGAAAGTGGTCAGCCAGTAGATATTGTTTTAAACCCTTTGGGTGTTCCTAGCAGGATGAATGTTGGTCAAATTTTAGAAACTCATCTCGGATGGGCATGCTCAGAGCTTGGTAATAAACTTAAAAATTTAATTAATAAAATGACAAAAAAAATTGAAAAAAATCAAGATATTAAAAAAATCTTTAACACAGTTTATGGTGAAGAAGCATACAACAAAACAATTGAAAAGTTGTCTGTTAATGAATTTAGTGACTACCTAGAAAATATGAAAAATGGAATTCCTATAGCAACACCAGTTTTTGATGGAGCAAAAGAGGCAGATGTAACAAGAATGCTTAAAATTGCAGAGTTACCTGAAAGTGGACAGACATATCTTTGGGATGGCAGAACAGGTGAAAAGTTTGATAGACCAGTAACTGTTGGAACTATTTACATGTTGAAATTACATCATTTAGTTGAGGACAAAATTCATGCAAGGTCTACTGGACCATACAGTTTGGTTACACAGCAGCCTTTAGGTGGTAAAGCGCAAAATGGAGGTCAAAGATTTGGAGAGATGGAAGTTTGGGCTCTGGAAGCTTATGGCGCATCTTATACTTTACAAGAGATACTTACTGTAAAATCAGATGACGTTGCTGGAAGAGTTAAAGTGTACGAGACAATCGTTAAAGGTGAAGAAAATTTTGAATCAGGAATACCAGAATCTTTTAACGTTTTAATAAAAGAAATAAAATCTTTAGCATTAAATGTGGAGTTAAATTAAACTAACCTATGAGTAGAGAATTATCAGATTTATTTAAAGACAAATCAATTTCAGAAACGCAAAATTTTAGCAACATTAAAATTACCTTAGCAAGTCCTGAAAAGATAAAATCTTGGACATACGGTGAAATTAAAAAACCTGAAACAATTAATTATAGAACCTTTAGACCTGAGAAGGATGGTTTGTTTTGTGCAAGAATATTTGGGCCAATAAAGGATTATGAATGCTTGTGTGGAAAATACAAAAGAATGAAATTTAGAGGAATTATTTGTGAAAAGTGTGGAGTAGAAGTAACAAAATCAAACGTGAGAAGAGAAAGAATGGGTCATATTAATCTAGCTACTCCCGTTGCACATATTTGGTTTTTAAAATCTCTACCAAGTAGAATTTCATTAGTGATAGATATGAAACTCAAAGAAGTTGAAAAAGTTTTATATTTTGAAACTTTTATTGTAATTGAGCCTGGTCTTACAGGTCTTAAAAAAAATCAATTGTTAAGTGAAGAGGAGTTGATCAAATATCAAGATCAATACGGCGAGGAGTCTTTTTCAGCAGGAATTGGAGCAGAGGCTATTTTAGAAATATTAAAATCAATAGACCTTAAAAATGAGAGAGAAAAACTATCTAAATCAATAAAAGAGACAAAATCAAAGGTAACAGAAGAAAGAAATGTAAAACGATTAAAATTAATTGACTCATTTTTAGAGACTGGCAACAAACCTGAATGGATGATCTTAACTACTATACCTGTTATTCCACCAGAATTAAGACCATTGGTGCCCCTAGATGGTGGAAGATTTGCAACCTCAGATCTTAATGATTTATATAGAAGAGTAATAAATAGAAATAATAGACTTAAGAGATTAATCGATCTTAAAGCACCTGATATAATAATAAGAAACGAAAAGAGAATGTTGCAAGAGTCAGTAGACGCATTGTTTGATAATGGTAGAAGAGGACGAGTTATTACTGGTACAGGAAAAAGACCTCTTAAATCATTGGCAGAAATGCTTAAAGGTAAACAAGGTAGATTTAGACAAAATTTATTAGGTAAAAGAGTCGATTATTCTGGAAGATCAGTAATAGTTGTAGGACCAGATTTAAAGTTACATGAATGTGGATTGCCAAAAAAAATGGCATTAGAATTATTTAAACCATTTTTGTACGCTAGACTAAATAAACTTGGTTTAGCATCCACAATTAAGCAGGCAAAAAAACTTGTAGAAAAAGAAAGAGATGAGGTATGGGACGCTTTAGAAATAATAGTAAGAGAACATCCAGTCTTACTTAACAGAGCTCCAACATTACATAGATTGGGTGTACAAGCTTTTGAGCCAAAATTAATAGAGGGAGACGCAATACAATTGCATCCACTTACATGTGCAGCATTTAACGCAGATTTTGATGGAGATCAGATGGCAGTGCATGTTCCATTAAGTTTAGAGGCTCAACTAGAAGCAAGAGTGTTGATGATGTCAACTAATAATATTTTGAGTCCATCAAATGGCAAACCTATTATTGTACCAAGCCAAGATATGATATTAGGAATATATTATTTATCCCAACCACCTTATCAAACTGAAAAAGTTGAAGGTTATTTTGTAAATACTGATGAAATACTTCAAGCATTAGAAAATGGAAGTATAAAAATACACTCTAGAATAATTTCTAGATTTGCTACAATTGATGAAAAGGGAAATAAAAAATTTCAAAAATACACTAGTACGGCAGGAAGATTTTTACTTGCCGAAATAATTCCGAAAAATATTAATAATAAATTTTCTCTGGTAGATAGATTGCTTCCAAAAAGAACAGTTTCAGAGGTGATAGATCATATATTTAGATTTTCTGGACAGAAAAGCACAGTTATATTTTGTGACAAATTAAAAGATTTAGGTTTTAAATATGCATTCAAAGCTGGCATATCTTTTGGAAAAGATGATTTGGTAATTCCAGAGAACAAAGAGCAATTAATTGAAGAGACAAAAAAATTAATATCGGAGTACGAAAACCAATATTCTGAAGGGCTTATTACTAGAGGTGAAAAGTATAATAAAGTTGTAGATGCTTGGTCTAAATGTACAGATAAAGTTGCATCTGAAATGATGAAAAGAATTTCTGCAACAGAAGTAACAAAGGATGGCTTAAAAATTAATTCAGTATTTATGATGGCAGATAGTGGAGCTAGAGGATCTGCAGCACAAATGAAACAGCTTGCAGGTATGAGAGGATTGATTGCAAAACCATCAGGTGAAATTATCGAAAGTCCAATAACATCAAATTTCAAAGAGGGGCTTACAGCTCTTGAGTATTTTAATTCTACTCACGGAGCAAGAAAAGGACTGGCAGATACAGCTTTAAAAACTGCCAATTCAGGATACTTAACAAGACGATTGTGTGATGTGGCCCAGGATCTAACTGTAAGTCAAAAAAAATGTGATAATCCAGGATTTATTCAGCTAAGTGAAATTATAGAAGGTGGCAATGTTATAGTTAGTCTTTCAGAAAGAGCCTTAGGAAGAGTCTCAGCTAAAGACATAAAAAACCCTATTACAGGAGATGTAATAATTAAAAAAGAACAAATGATTAATGAAGAAGCTTGTGAAAAAATAGATGCAGCTGGTGTTAAAAATATTGATGTTTATTCAGTAATAACATGTAGTTTACCAGAGGGAGTTTGCTCAACTTGTTACGGCAGAGATCTATCTCGTGGGATATTAGTTAACGTAGGTGAGGCAATTGGAATGATATCTGCACAATCAATTGGAGAACCTGGTACCCAGCTAACTATGAGAACATTTCACGTTGGTGGAACAGCATCGATTAAACAAGAAAGTCAAATTGTTACTAAGTCTAAAGGAACATTAAAAATAATTAATACGAATTTAATAGAGGACTCTAAAAAAAATCTAATCGTTATGGGAAGAAACACTCAACTTTCCATTGAGGATGATAAAGGAATGCAAATAGCTGTTTATAAAGTTCCCTATGGATCAAAACTTTTCTATCAAAATGGAGATAAAATAAATCAAAATACAAAAATTTGTGAATGGGATCCATACACTACACCTGTAATAGCTGAAAAAAGCGGTATAGCAAACTTTGTAGATTTAATAGACGGAGTGTCTATAGCTGAAACAACAGATGATGCAACCGGCATATCTACAAAAACTGTGATTGATTGGAAAACACAATCTAAAAATACAGATTTAAAACCACGAATTACTCTAAGAGATGAAAAAGGAAATGTTATAAAAAAAGCTGATGATAATGAAGCCAGGTATTATCTAGTACCTGACTCAATTTTATCAGTTTCGGATGGTCAAAAAATACATGCTGGAGATGTAATAGCAAGATTACCTAAAGAAACTTCTAAAACAAAAGATATTACAGGAGGATTGCCTAGAGTGGCTGAGTTATTTGAAGCACGAAAAGCAAAAGACAGTGCAATTATAGCAGAAAACGATGGAAAAGTAATTTTTGGGAAAGAAGTAAGAGGAAAACAGAGGATTACTATAGAGGGGGAAAATGGTGATAGTTCTACATATTTAATTCCTAAAGGCAAACACATAAACTTTAACCAAGGTGAAAAAATTAAAAAAGGTGAATATTTATTAGACGGCCAACCATTGCCACACGATATTTTAAGAATTTTAGGCATCAAAGAACTGACTGAGTATTTTGTAAACCAAGTCCAAGAAGTTTATAGACTACAAGGTGTAATTATAAATGATAAGCACATAGAGGTTATCTTAAGACAAATGCTTAAGAAAATTGAGATTAAAATTCCTGGGGACTCAAATTTTTTACCAGGAGAAATAATTGAAAAAACAAATTTTGATGAATTAAATTCTAAATTAAAAGCTGAAAATAAAGCCCCAGCCGTAGGAGAAAGAATTTTAATGGGAATAACCAAAGCATCTTTACAAACAGAGTCGTTTATTTCAGCTGCTTCATTCCAAGAAACTACAAGAGTATTAACTGATGCTGCAATTAAAGGAAAAACGGATAAACTTAAAGGATTAAAAGAAAATGTTATTGTAGGTAGACTAGTGCCTGCAGGAACTGGCTCAGTAAAAGTTACTTGGAACTCAAAAGCTGTTCAAGATGATAAGAATTTCTTAGCTGAAAAAGATAAACAGGAAACATTAGAAAATCAGCCTACAAGCCAGTAA
Organism: uncultured Pelagibacteraceae bacterium; assembly: GCA_902587215.1. Lineage (GTDB taxonomy): Bacteria > Pseudomonadota > Alphaproteobacteria > Pelagibacterales > Pelagibacteraceae > Pelagibacter. The sequence goes on from CACIKJ010000001.1 coordinate 63,036, forward strand.
AATCAATACTTTTTTACACCCTTTTAGTTTGACAAATCCAATTTTTTAAGTATTTTGGCGATGTTTTTTGGTTGGAATGTAGTACTAAGTACTAAACGCTGCCAAACTAGCCGCTGAAAAGTTTCATTCCAAAAAAACAATAATATTATGCCAACTGTAAACCAGTTATTGAGAAAAAAAAGAGTTAGACCTAAAACAAGGAATAAAGTTCCCGCTTTAGAAAAGTCACCTCAAAAAAGAGGTGTCTGTTTGAAAGTTTATACAACAACACCAAAAAAACCTAATTCTGCATTAAGAAAAGTTGCCAGAGTTAGATTATCAAATGGTCATGAAGTAATTTCTTATATTCCAGGTGAAGGTCACAATCTACAAGAACATTCAGTAGTTTTGATCAGAGGAGGAAGAGTTAAAGATCTTCCTGGTGTTAGATATCATATATTAAGAGGTAACCTAGATACTCAAGGCGTAACTGCAAGAAAACAACAAAGATCAAAATACGGAGCTAAAAAGGGTAAATAAAAGATATGTCTAGAAAAAAAAGAGCTCCGAAAAAAATCCCAGTGGTAGATCCTAAATTTAAATCCTCAATTATACCAAAATTAGTCAATTCAATAATGTATGATGGAAAAAAAACTACAGCAGAAAAAATAGTTTACGATGCATTGAACAAAATTAAATCTAAATCTAAAGATGAGCCAATTAATGTTTTTAATGAAGCTATTAATAATATTAGACCTACTGTTGAAGTTAGATCACGAAGAGTTGGTGGTGCAACATATCAAGTACCAGTCGAAGTTAGACCGAAAAGATCACAAGCATTAGCCTTAAGATGGTTGATAGATGCTTCTAGAAAAAGAAAAGACAAGACTATGTCAGATAAATTATTTAATGAAATTTTTGATGCTTATAATAATAAAGGTTCATCAATTAAAAAAAAGGAAGATACTCATAAAATGGCGGAGTCTAATAAAGCATTCGCACATTATAGGTGGTAATTTTTTATGTCTAGAACTCACGATATAGATAAATATAGAAATATTGGCATCATGGCACACATAGATGCTGGTAAAACTACTACAACTGAAAGAGTATTATACTATACAGGAAAAAGTCACAAAATTGGTGAGGTACATGATGGTGCTGCAACAATGGATTGGATGGAACAAGAGCAGGAAAGAGGAATAACAATAACATCAGCAGCTACAACTTGTTTTTGGAGAGATCATAGAATTAATATTATAGACACACCCGGACACGTTGATTTTACAATTGAAGTGGAAAGATCTTTAAAAGTTTTAGATGGTGCAGTAGCAGTTTTTGATGGTGTTGCTGGAGTTGAACCACAATCAGAAACAGTATGGAGACAAGCGGATAAATATAAAGTCCCTAGAATATGTTTTGTAAATAAATTAGATAGAACAGGTGCTGATTTCTTCAGATGTGTAGAAATGATTAAAGACAGATTGGGTGCCAAGCCTTTAGTTCTTCAAGTTCCTGTAGGAATGGAGTCATCTTTGAAAGGTGTTGTAGATTTAGTCAAAATGAAAGCTGTGATTTGGAAAGATGAGTCACTTGGCGCAGAATTTGAATACCAAGATATTCCTCAAGATTTAAAAGAAATATCGGATAAATATAGACAAGAACTTGTGGAAAGTGCTGTTGAGCAAGATGAAAAACTGATGGAAAGCTATTTAAATGGTGATGAAATTAAGGAAGAAGATTTAATTAAATGTATTAGAAAAGGTTGTTTAAACTTTAGTTTTGTACCTGTAATCACAGGTTCTGCTTTTAAAAATAAGGGAGTTCAACCTCTTTTAGATGCTGTAGTTGATTTTTTACCAAGCCCAAAGGATTTAGGTTCTATTAAGGGAACAAAACCAAATACAGAAGATGAAATAGAAATGAAATTTGAAGATAGTGCTCCCTTTTCAGCTTTGGCTTTTAAAGTTGCAAATGATCCATTTGTTGGAAGTTTAACTTTTATAAGAATTTATTCTGGAACTGTTAAATCTGGAACTGGAATTTATAATACATCTAAAGATAAAGAGGAACGGGTTGGTAGAATGCTTTTAATGCATGCTAACTCAAGAGAAGATATTAAAGAGGCCAACGCAGGCGATATTGTAGCCTTAGCTGGACTAAAGCATACTATTACTGGTCATACGTTAGCGAATAAAGAAAACCCAGTTTTATTAGAACCAATGGAATTTCCAGATCCGGTTATTGAGATTGCAGTTGAACCTAAAAGTAAAGCAGATCAAGAAAAAATGGGAGAAGCTCTTGGTAGATTAGCTAAAGAAGACCCATCTTTTAGAGTTACTTCAGACGAAGAATCGGGACAAACAATTATAAAAGGAATGGGGGAATTACACTTAGATATAATTGTCGACAGAATGAAAAGAGAATTTAAAGTAGAGGCAAATGTAGGTGCCCCACAAGTGGCTTATAGAGAGACTATATTAGGCTCAGCAGAAGCTGATTATACACACAAGAAACAAAGTGGAGGTGCGGGTCAATTTGCTAGAGTAAAATTACAATTAGAACCTTTGGAACCAGGCAAAGGAAGAGAAGTAGAGAATAAGATTAAAGGAGGCGCAATTCCAAAAGAGTTTATTCCTGGTGTTGAAAAAGGTATAGAAAGTGTTTCAGATAATGGAATTTTAGCTGGTTTTCCAATAATTGATTATAAAGTGACTATAGTTGATGGATTACATCATGATGTCGACTCAAGTGTTCTTGCATTTGAATTAGCTTCAAGACAATGTTTTAAAGATGCATGTCAAAAAGCTACTTTAAAACTTTTAGAACCTGTTATGAGAGTTGAAGTTGTTACACCTGAGGATTATATGGGAGATGTAATTGGTGACTTAAATAGTAGAAGAGGTCAAATAAGCACTCAAGAACAAAGAGGGAATGCTACAGTCATTACCGCAATGGTGCCATTAGCTAACATGTTTGGTTATATTAATGCATTAAGATCAATGTCTCAAGGTAGAGCTCAATATTCAATGTTCTTTAATCATTATGATAAAGTTCCACAAAATGTTCAAGACGAAGTAACAAAGAAAACAGGTACATAAAATGGATAATCAAAATATTAGAATTAAATTAAGGGCTTATGATAATAAAATTCTAGATCAATCGACTGAGGAAATTGTTAACACCGTTAAAAGAACTGGAGCGAATATTAAAGGTCCAATACCACTACCTACTAAAATTGAAAGATATACAGTTTTGAGGTCACCACATATTGATAAAAAAAGTAGAGAGCAATTTGAGACTAGAACTCATAAAAGATTAATCGATATAATTGAACCTACCCCTCAAACTGTTGAGGCATTAATGAAATTAGACTTAGCGTCAGGTGTTGATGTGGAGATAAAAATATGAGCAATTTACACTTAATTGGTAAAAAACTTGGAATGACGAGAGAATTTTATAGCTCTGGGTTGTCTGTACCTGTCACAGTTTTAAAAATGGAAAAAGCAAGAGTAATTGCATTAATTGATAAAGAAAAAAGAGGATATTCAGCCATACAAATTGGATTTGGAAATATTAAAAGCTCAAAACTTACAAAGCAAATGAAAGGTTTTTTTGCAAAAAAAAATACCGAGCCGAGAAAAAAATTAAAAGAGATAAGAATTGATAATTTAGCAGAATTTAAAGAGGGAAATGAATTTGGAATTGAAATTTTTGAAAATGTTAAATTTGTTGATGTAAAGTCTAAAACAATTGGTAAAGGTTTTGCGGGAGCAATGAAAAGACATAACTTTGCTGGTTTGAGAGCTACACATGGAGTTTCAATATCTCATAGATCACATGGATCTACAGGTCAAAGGCAGGACCCTGGTAAAGTATTTAAAAATAAAAAGATGGCCGGTCATATGGGAGATAAATATAGAACGGTTCAAAATCTTGAATTAATAAAAGCAGATCCTGATCATCAACTTTTATATATTAAAGGGTCAATACCTGGATCAAAAAATACTGAAGTTACGGTCACTAAATCAATTAAAAATATAAATAAATCAACAATTACAGAAAAGTTAGAAGCTGCAAAAAAAGCAAAGAATATTTTAGATAAAAAGAAAAAATAAATATGAAACTAGAAAAATTATCATTAGATGGAAATAAAAATAGTTTAGAGATAACAGATAAAATCTTTACTAATAAAGTGAATAAAAAATTAATAAGTGAGATTTTATATAAAAATATTGCAAATTTTAAAGGAAGAAAAGCTAAAACAAAGCAAAAGAATGAAATTGTTGGATCAACATCTAAAATTTATGCTCAAAAAGGTACTGGTAATGCAAGACATGCTAGTAGAAAAGCACCGTTATTTGTGGGTGGTGGTGTAGCACACGGACCTAAGGGAGAAAACGCATACAAAGTCAGAAAATTAAATAAAAAAGAGAAAAAATTAGGTTTATCTTCGATTATTTCAGAAAAAAATAATCTTAAGGACTTACTGATATTTAGTGATTTTAGTAAAACAATTAAAAAAACTAAAGAAATGTTTTCTTTACTAAAAAAATTTGATGCTACTAATTCAGTATTTATCTTAGATAAAAAATCAAATGAAAATATTAGTAGATCTTTAAAAAATATTCCAAACGTTAAAGTTTGCGATGTTACAAATTTAGCGCTCTATGATTTAATTAAATATAAAAAAATAGTTTTTACTGAAACGTCAATTAAAGATTTGGAGAAAAAGTTTTTATGATTAAATCAAACATGTACGACTATATATTGAGTCCAATTGTTACTGAAAAATCTACTAACCATTCAGAACAAAATAAAATTGTATTTAAAGTTAATAAGTATTTAAATAAAACGCTTATAAAAAAAAATATAGAAAAAATTTTTAAAGTTGAGGTCACAAAAATAAATATTGTTAATAAAAAAAACAGAATTAAATCAACTAGAGGAAAAAAAGTGAAAATACCAGGTTATAAAAAAGCGATTGTAACTCTTAAAAAGGGTCAAAATATTGATTTAACAACAGGAATTTAAAAATATGGCTTTAAAACAATATAAACCTTATACAAAATCTACAAGATCAACAATATTGATTGATAGGTCCGGTCTTTGGAAAGGCAAACCGTATAAACCACTTACCGCTGCAAATAAATCAGTAAAAGGTAGAAATAATCAGGGTAGAATTACCTCTAGAAACCATGGAGGAGGTCATAAGCAAAAATATAGAATTGTTGATTTTTATAGAAAGAAATTTGATGTTAAAGGATCAATTGAAAGATTGGAATACGATCCTAATAGGTCATGCCATATAATGTTAGTAAAATTTGAAGATGGAGAAAAATCTTATTATCTAGCTCCTCAAAAGATTAAAGTTGGAGATGTTGTGCAAAATGGTCCAAATTCTGAAATAAAAGTAGGAAACGCTTTACCCTTGAAAGACATACCAGTTGGTATTGATATTCATAATGTAGAACTACATCCAGGTGGTGGAGGTAAAATCGCAAGAGCTGCTGGAGCCAATGTAACAATAACAGGATTTGACGGAAATTACTCTATAATAAAGATGACATCAGGGGAAATAAGAAAGATAGACTCAAGATGCCTGGCTACAATTGGAGTTTTATCAAATCCGGATCAAAAAAACATAAGTATTGGTAAAGCTGGCAGATCTAGATGGCTTGGAAGAAGACCACATACAAGAGGGGTTGCGATGAACCCAGTTGACCATCCACATGGTGGAGGTGAAGGAAAAACTGCTGGAGGTCGTCACCCAGTATCACGATCAGGAGTTTCTGCAAAAGGTTTAAAAACAAGAGATAATAAAAGAACAGATAAATTTATTATAAGGAGAAAAAGTAAAAGATAATTATGGCTAGATCAATTTGGAAAGGACCATTTGTTGAGGAAAGCTTAATAAAAAAGGTTGAAAAGGAAAAAAATAATCCTAATAGAAAGCCAATTAAAACCTGGTCAAGAAAATCAACAATTTTACCTGACTTTGTTGGAATAAGTTTTTTGATTTATAATGGAAAAAAATTCATTCCTATAACAATTTCGGAGGATATGGTTGGACACAAATTTGGAGAATTTGCACCCACAAGACAATTTTTTGGTCATACACCAGCGGATAAAAAAGCTAAAGAATCAACAGATACAACGGCAAAAAAATAATTATATGAAAAAAAACAAAAAAAATATTGACACTAAAATTGTTAGAGCAATAAACAAAAATATTAGATCTAGTACAAGAAAACTTTCACCAATTTTAAAATCAATTGTTGGAAAAAGAGCTGAAGAAGCAATTAGAGATTTATCTTTTTCTGAAAAAAGAATTTCTCAAGATATTAAGAAAACAATATCCTCTGCTGTTGCTAATGCAGAAAATAATTTTCAATATGATATTGATAGACTTATTGTTAAAGAAGCATATTGCGGTAAACAAATAGTTATGAAAAGGTTTAGGGCAAGAGCTAAAGGAAGAGCCGCACCAATAAAAAAACCATATTCGAATGTAACAATAGTTTTAAAAGAAAAAACACAGGAGTTAAAACAAGATGGGCCAAAAAGTTAATCCAATAGGTTTGAGGTTAGGAATAAATAAAGGCTGGGACTCAGTCTGGTATGCAAACAAGAAGAATTTTGGAAATTATTTAATTGAAGACTTTAAAATTCGTGAACATATAAAAAAAACAGTTGTTAATTCAGGTGTATCGAAAGTAATGATTGAGAGAACAACTAAAAAATGCTTTGTAACTATTTACACATCTAGGCCAGGTTTTGTTATAGGCAAAAAGGGAAGTGATATTGAGAAAATAAAAAAGAAATTATCTGACATAACTTCAAATGAGGTAGTTTTAAATATTAAAGAAGTGAAAAAACCAGAAACTAATAGCTACTTAGTTGCAGAAAATATTGCACAACAACTAGTCAAAAGAGTCTCTTATAGAAAAGCTATGAAGAGAGCTATGCAATCAGCTATAAGATTAGGTGCAAAAGGTATTAAAGTTGCATTAAGCGGCAGATTAGGTGGAAATGAAATTGCAAGAACTGAGTGGTTAAGAGATGGAGCTATTCCTTCACATACTTTAAGAGCTGACATCGATTATGCAGAGTCAGAAGCTTTAACAACTTACGGTATTATTGGTGTTAAGGTATGGATATATAAAGGTGAAATATTTACAAGGGAGTTTAGTCAAGAGACGAATAAAAATTAATTATGTTACAACCAACTAGATCAAAATTCAGAAAAGCTCATAAAGGAAGAATTCATGGAGTAGCCTCGAGATGTAATTTGATGAATTATGGAGCTTATGGATTAAAAGCAATACAGCCTGACAGAGTAATTTCAAAGCAAATAGAAGCTGCAAGAGTAGCATTAACTAGGCATATGAAAAGACAAGGTAGAGTTTGGACAAGAGTTTTTCCAAACATTCCAGTTTCTAAAAAACCAACTGAAGTAAGAATGGGTAAAGGTAAAGGATCACCTGAATTTTGGGCGTGTAGAGTTAAACCAGGAAGAATTTTATTTGAAGTTGATGGTGTATCAGAACAGATTGCAAAAGAAGCTTTATATAAAGCTTCAGCTAAATTACCAATTAAATGCAAATTCATTAAGAGGATATAATGAAAAAAAGTGATATTAAAAAGTTAACAAAAACAGAAATTTTAAAAAATTTAGAAAATTTTAAAAAAGACTTATTTAATTTAAGATTCCAAAAAAATAATGGACAATTAAAGAATCCCGCAAAATTTAAAGAAACTAGAAAGAATATAGCACGATTAAAGACGATTATGAAAGGGAAACATGCCTAAGAAAATTTTAGATGGAGTAGTTGTTAGTGATAAAGGAAATAAATCAATTACTGTTGTAGTTGAGAGAAAATTTAAACATCCAACTTTACAAAAAGTTGTTATGACAAAGAAAAAATATCATGTACACGACGAGAAAAATTCATTTAAAGAGGGAGATAAAGTGTCAATTATTGAAACAAGACCAATATCAAAAACAAAACGATTTACAGTGTTAGAGGAAAAGTCATGATACAAGTTCAAACAGAATTAACAGTAGCTGATAATACAGGAGCCAAGAAAGTTGAATGTATAAAAGTTTTAGGTGGCTCGAAAAGAAGATACGCAAGTATTGGTGATATTATTAAAGTATCTGTAAAAGAGGCTATACCAAAGGGTAAAGTGAAAAAGGGATCAGTGCATAATGCGGTTGTTGTAAGAGTTAAAAAGGGCATTTATAGAAATGATGGATCAAAAGTGAAATTTGATAATAATGCTGCTGTTCTTACTGATGATAAAGGTGAACCAATTGGGACAAGAATATTTGGGCCTGTAACAAGAGAACTTAGGTTAAGAGGACAAATGAAAATCATATCTTTAGCACCGGAGGTTTTATAAATGATTAAAAAAGGAGCAAAGGTAAAGGTCTTAGTCGGTAAAGATAAAAAAAAAGAAGGTGAAGTAATTGAAATTGATAGATCTAATAATAGAGCAAAAATAAAAGGATTAAATCTTGTTAAAAAACATATGAAAACTACAAAAGAAAAAAAAGGTGGAATAATAACCAAAGAGAATTTCATCAATATTTCTAATCTTATGATTATTGAAAAAACAAAGACATCTAAAAAGGAAAAGAAAGCTAAAGCATGACACCTAGATTAAAAGACATGTATCAAAAAACTATTGTGCCAAGTTTGAAATCTAAATTTGGATATAAAAATGTTAACATGAGTCCAAAAATAGAAAAAATAGTAATAAATATGGGATTAGGTTTAGATGGAAATGACTCAAAAATAATAAAAGCATGTGAAAATGATCTATCTATGCTTACAGGACAAAAACCTGTTGTAACAAAATTTAAAAAATCGATTTCAAATTTTAAAACAAGAAAAGGAACAAGCGCTGGTTTGAAAGTGTCTTTAAGAAAAGACAGAATGTATGAATTTTTAGATAGATTAGTAAATATTGCTCTTCCAAGAATAAAGGATTTCAGAGGTCTATCGCCAAAAGGTTTTGACAAAAGTGGAAATTATACATTTGGAATTAAAGAACATATTATATTTCCAGAAGTAAATTTTGATAAAGTTGAAAAAATACGAGGATTAGATATTACTGTTGTAATTAAATCACAAAATAAAGATCATAGTTATGAATTATTAAAACAATTTAATTTTCCATTCATAGAAAAGGAGACTAACTAATGGCCAAAATGAGCTCAGTTAACAAGAATAATAGAAGAATGAAGCTTTCAAAAAAATTTTACAATAAAAGAATGAAGTTAAAAAAAATAGTAATGGATAAAAAAATTCCATTAGAGGAAAGATTTAAAGCACAACAAAAATTATCTAAATTGCCAAGAAATTCAGCAAAAACAAGAGTTGTAAACAGATGTCAAATAACAGGGAGACCCCATGGAGTTTATAGAAAGCTTAAAATTTCAAGGATCGCTCTAAGAAAATTAACCTTGGAAGGAAAAATTCCAGGTATGGTAAAATCAAGTTGGTAAAGGAGTAAAAATGAGTTTAAGTGATCCAATAGGTGATATGATAGCTAGAATTAAAAATGCTAGCTTAAGAAATTATAAAAAAGTTGAGATACCTTCATCAAAATTTAAAACTAAGATTGCAGATGTTCTTAAAAATGAAGGTTATATAATTGATTATAAAGTTAATAATGTTGATGGCAAGGACTCATTATTAATTGATTTAAAATATAATTCAGGAAATCCTGTCATTAACACTATTCAACGTATATCAAAACCCGGAAGAAGAATATTTTCAAGTGCAGAAAGTTTGCCTAAAGTAAGTAACGGCTTAGGTATTGCTATAATTTCAACTCCAAAAGGAGTAATGACCGATCAGGATGCTAGAAAAAACCAGGTTGGTGGTGAAATAATTTGTAAGGTGTTTTAATGTCTAAAATAGGAAAAATTAATATTGCAATTCCTGAAAAAGTCAAAGTTTCTTTAGATGGGTCGAGTTTAAAAATGGAAGGACCAATGGGAAAAGATCATTTAAACATGGATATAAATATATTTGAATTAAACATAAACGAGGGTAAAGAAGTTTCTATTAAACCAAAGGTCATAAATCAGCATACAAAAAGAATTTGGGGATTAAATAGAAGTTTAATAAATAATGCAATAATTGGTATCAATCAAGGATATTCAAAAACACTTGAGTTGACAGGAGTTGGTTTTAGAGCTGCAGTAAAAGGAAATTTATTAAATCTTCAAATAGGTTTTAGTCATGATGTTAATTATCAAATACCTGAAGGTATTAAAATAACAGTTGAAAAACAAACAATAGTCAAGATTATTGGCTCAAACAAGCAACTTGTTGGATCTGTTGCTGCTAAAATTAAATCATTTAAAAAAACAGAACCTTATAAAGGTAAAGGTATTAAGGAACAAGGTGAATATATTTTAAGAAAAGAAGGTAAGAAAAAATAATGAAACTAAATACATCAGATAGAAAAAAATTTAGAATTAGAAATAGGCTTAAAAAAAATAATCCAAATAATAGGATGAGATTGACTGTTTCAAGATCATCTAAAAATATTTCGGCACAAATAATAGATGATAAAAATAATAAAACATTAATATCTGCAACATCAAATTTAAAGAGTTTAAAAGACTCTAAGAAAAAAAAATCTGAATTATCAGAAATCGTAGCAACTAAATTAGCAGAAAAGGCAAAAGAACAGAAAATTACTAAGGTTTATTTTGATAGAAGTATATATAAATATCACGGTAGAGTAAGAATTTTTGCTGAAACACTCAGAAAAAATGGATTGGAATTTTAAATATGGAAAAAATTAATAACAATGAATTTTTAGAAAAATTAGTTCATATAAACAGAATAACAAAAGTAGTAAAAGGTGGAAGGAGATTTGGTTTTTCCGCTCTAGTAGTAGTCGGTAATCAAAATGGACAGATTGGGGTAGCCCATGCTAAAGCAAAACAAGTTCCAGATGCAATTAAAAAGGCAAATGAACTTGCAAGACGAAAATTAGTAAAAATACCTTTAAGAGATGGAAGAACTATTCATCACGATGTTTATAGCAAAGATGGAGCTGGAAAAGTGTTATTAAGATCTGCACCTAAAGGTACAGGTATAATTGCCGGTGGACCAATAAGAGCTATCTGCGAAGTTTTAGGTATAAAAGACATAGTGGCAAAATCGTTAGGAACTGGTAACCCTCACAACGTAATTAGGGCTTGTGTTAAGGCCTTGAAATTACAACATTCACCAAAAACAATTTCTTACTCTAGAAATAAAAAAATATCAGAAATTGTAGAAAAAAGAGGTTAACAATGAAATTAAATTCAAAACTAAAAACAAAAGAATTAAAAAAACGTTTAGGAAGAGGCATCGGAAGCGGTAAGGGAAAAACTTCAGGTCGAGGTGTTAAGGGTCAAAAATCAAGAAGCGGTGTTGCAATTAAAAGTTTTGAAGGTGGCCAAATGCCACTATATAGAAGGTTACCTAAAAGAGGTTTTAATTCATTAAAAAGCAAAAAATTAACTGCAATTATAAATTTATCAAAAATACAAGCTTTAATAGATAAAAAAATTATTTCTTCATCAGATAAAATTGATTTAAATTTACTGAGATCAAAAAAAATTGTTAAAAAAAGTGTAAAATATTTTAAAGTTCTTGGTACTGGAAATGTTAATATAAAAGTAAATATTGATACAAATTTATTATCCAAATCTGCTAAAGATAAACTTTCAAAATCAGGATCAACTTCTGCTGTTAAAGATAATGTGTAATGAGCGCAAGTAATCAAAACGATTTAAGAAATAGAATTTTATTTACAATCTTTATTCTAGCAATTTATAGGTTAGGAACTTTTGTACCTTTACCTGGAATAGACCCTAATCAATTACAAGTTTTAATGGAGGGGAATCAAAAAGGTTTACTTGGCATGTTTAACGTTTTTGCAGGTGGTGCTATAAGTAGAATGGCAATATTTGCACTTGGTATAATGCCATATATTTCATCATCAATAATAGTTCAATTATTGACTGGCGTATCTGACTATTTCAAAAACTTAAAATCACAAGGAGAAAAGGGTAGGCAAAAAATTACTCAAATAACAAGATATGGAACAGTTTTATTAGCCACAGTCCAAGGATATGGATTATCAGTTGGTTTAGAATCATCAGCAAATTTGGTTATAAATCCTGGAATTTTTTTTAAAATATCAACAGTCACAACTATTGTTGCAGGCACCATGTTTCTTATGTGGCTTGGCGAACAAATTACTCAAAGAGGTATTGGAAATGGAATTTCTTTAATAATTTTTTCAGGAATAGTAGCAGAAATACCAAGAGCTCTTGCTACTACTTTTGAATTAGGAAGAACAGGCGCTTTGTCTACAATAGTAATTATATCTATTTTTGTAATATTAATTTTAACTATCATGTTTATTGTTTTTATGGAAAGAGCATTAAGAAAAATACCAATTAATTATCCAAAAAGACAAGTTGGAAATAAGATTTATGGAGGTGATTCTTCTCACTTACCTCTAAAAATTAATTCAGCAGGAGTAATACCTGCTATTTTTGCTTCTGCATTATTATTATTGCCTATTACATTTTCAAATTTTAATATTTCACAAAACGAAACTTTTATGAACATTGCATCTTTCTTTTCTCAAGGTCAGCCGCTTTACATGTTATTATATGCATCAGGTATTATATTTTTTACATTTTTCTATACCTCAATTACATTTAATCCAAATGAGACAGCAGAAAATTTAAGAAAATATGGTGGTTTTATTCCTGGTATAAGACCTGGTGAAAGTACTGCATTATATATTGAAAATATTTTAACCAAATTAACAACAATAGGTGCTCTTTATCTAACTTTGGTTTGTTTAATGCCTGAATTTTTAATTGCAAATTACCCCATACCTTTTTATTTAGGAGGAACTTCAATATTGATTGTAGTTGTCGTTGCAATTGATACCGTTACCCAAATTCAGACAAGATTAATGAGCTCTCAATATGAGCAATTAATTAAAAAAACACAATTTGGAAAGTAAGTGAATATAATTTTATTTGGACCTCCTGGTGCTGGAAAAGGCACACAATCAAAATATTTAGTAAAAAAAACAAATGGTTTTCAAGTTTCTACTGGAGATTTACTTAGAGATGAAATTAAAAATGAAACCGAAATTGGTAAAATAATAATTAACGATATGAATGATGGAAAATTTGTAGATGATGAAATTATTAATAAAATAATTAAAAACATTATATTTGATCCAAAAAAAACAAATAAATTAATTTTCGATGGATACCCAAGATCATTAACTCAGGCTAAAAATTTAGATATTATGCTTAATGACACAAATCAAAAAATAGATTTCATTTTTTTTCTAAATGTAGATAAAAATACTATAGTTAAGAGAATTGAAAAAAGAAAAATAATTGAAAATAGATCAGATGATGAACTTAATACTATTCTTAGAAGATATGAAACATACATGAAAACAACGAAACCTGTGCTAGAGTTCTACTCTAAAAAAGCAAATTTTCATGAGATTGATGGAGCTCTAGAAATTGATCAAATAACTAGAAAAATCGACACTTTTATCAATGTTTAAGACATTGACTTTGATAAAACTTCTTATATAAAAGGCACAATTTATCACAAAAATTATGGCTCGTATTGCAGGTGTTAATATCCCACAAAATAAATTAGTTCACATCGGACTTACATATATATATGGAATTGGTGACAAGTTTTCCTCAAAAATTTGTAAAGCATTAAGCATACCTTTAAGTAAAAGAGTAAACGAACTTACAGACGATGAAATTTTAAAAATTAGAGAATATATAGATGGAAATTTTGTTGTGGAGGGAGATTTAAGACGTGATAACTCTTTAAGTATAAAAAGATTAATTGACCTAGCATGTTATAGAGGAACAAGACATAAAAAAAAATTACCTGTCAGAGGTCAAAGAACAAGATGTAATGCTAGAACTAGAAAAGGTAAAGCCATAGCTATTGCAGGTAAAAAATTAACACCACTAAAAAAATAATAATTTATGGCTAAAGAAGAGAAAAAAAAAGTCACAACTGAAAAAGAGATAACAAAAAAGAAAAGCTATTCTAAAAAAAAAGCCAAAAAAAATATCTTAAATGGAGTGGCTTATGTTCAATCAACATTTAACAATACTATCATTTCAATAGCTGATACAAATGGAAACGTTGTTTCCTGGGCGTCTGCTGGTCAAAAGGGATTCAAAGGATCTAGAAAATCTACTCCATACGCTGCTCAAGTAGCAGCAGATGCTGCTGCAGTAAAAGCCTTAGAATGTGGAATGAAAATTTTATCAGTTGAAGTAAAAGGTCCAGGATCAGGAAGGGAAACTGCATTGAGAGCATTACAAGCTAGAGGTTTTAAAATAACTTCTATAAAAGATACTACCCCAATGCCACATAATGGAACTAGACCACCAAAAAAAAGGAGAGTTTAAGATATGGAAACTAGTAACGTAAATTTAAAAAATTGGAAATCATTAATAAAACCTTCAAAGATTGATGTTGATCAGAATGAGGAAAAAACTTTCGCTAAGGTAATTGCTGAACCACTTGAAAAAGGTTACGGATTAACAATAGGTAACTCATTAAGACGAATTTTACTTTCTTCGATTCGTGGTACTGCTGTCACAGCAATACAAATTGATGGAGTTCAACATGAATATAGTTCTATAAAAGGTGTTAGAGAGGATGTTACAGACATAGTTTTAAATATTAAGTCTCTTGCTTTAAAAAGTAACTCTGAAGGAAATAAAAAACTTATTTTAGATGCCAAAGGCCCAGGAGAAATTAAAGCTTCACAAATTACACCTGTGCCTGATATTGAAATACTGAATCCAGATTTGGTTATTTGTAATTTAGATGAAAATACAAATTTCCATATGGAGCTATTTGTTGGAAATGGTAAAGGTTATGTATCTGCTGAGCTAAATAAGCCAGAAGAACCACCTCTAGGCTTAATACCAATTGACTCATTATTTAGTCCAGTGAAAAAAGTTTCTTATTCTGTAAGCACTGCAAGAGAAGGAAAGGCACTTGACTATGATAAATTAACAATGGAAATTGAAACTAATGGATCAATAACAGCGGAAGATGCTTTAGCTTATTCAGCAAGAATTTTTCAAGATCAACTTGGCATGTTTGTTAATTTTGATGAGCCACAAGAAATTAAAATTCAAGATCAACCTAAAGAGCCTGAATTTAATCAGAATCTTCTAAGGAAAGTTGACGAATTAGAATTGTCAGTAAGATCAATGAATTGCCTTAAAAATGATAATATCATTTATATCGGAGACCTTGTTCAAAAGTCGGAAGGTGAAATGTTAAGAACTCCTAATTTTGGAAGAAAATCTTTAAATGAAATCAAAGAGGTCTTAAGTGGAATGTCTTTATATTTAGGAATGGAGATACCAAATTGGCCTCCAGACAATATTGCTGAATTATCTAAAAAATTAGAGGACGCAATTTAATCAATGAGACACAAGCTTGGCCATAAAAAACTAAATAGAACCTCTGAGCATAGAAAAGCTTTGATTAAAAATATGCTTAACTCTTTGGTAAAATATGAGCAAATAACTACAACCTTACCAAAAGCTAAAGTTTTAAGACCACAAGCTGAAAAACTAATAACGATTGGTAAAACTGACACTTTGGCTAACACAAAGCGATTAGTATCTAAATTACAAAATATCCAAATGGTTAACAAAATTAGAAAAAATTTATCAAAAAGGTATGAAACAAGAAAAGGCGGTTATACAAGAATAATTAAGGCTGGATATAGATATGGAGATAATGCTCCAATGGCTATAATAGAATTTGTTGATAGAGATCTAAATGCAAAAAGAATAGATAAAAAGAACAAAACAGAAGATAAAAATAAAGAACAAGCTCCTATAACAAAAAAATCATAAAATTAAATCTTAAACAAAATGCCCGAGGTGATCAAAATAGATAATTCCTCGGTTGGACTTAGAATTGATAAATGGATTAAGATTAATTTAATAAAAATACCACAGAGCTTAATTGAAAAAGATCTTAGAAAAGGAAGAATCAAAGTAAACAACAGAAAGGTTAAAAGCTCTTATAAATTAAATAAATTAGATAAAATATATCTTTTTAATTTTTCTTATAAAAATTTTATAAAATCAAAAAAAGTTTTTGTTCCAAAAGATACAATAATTAAAGAGGCAGAAAAAAATATAATCGAAAATAATACAGATTTTATTGTAATAAATAAAAAAAGTGGATTACCTGTTCAGGGTGGCACAAAAATAAAAGAAAATATAATTAATGTTCTATCAAATAGTCAATATTTTGAAAATGCCCAACCATATATAGTCCATAGATTAGACAAAGATACATCTGGAGTTTTAATAATCGCAAAAAATAGAAATACAGCACAACAACTTACATCATTATTTAGAATAAGAAAAATACACAAAACATATTTAGCACTTTCATTTGGACATATAGATAAAAATAAAGATAAAATAGATAATAATCTAGTTAGATTTGAAGGAAATAAAAAAATACTTGAAAGAGCAATAACTCATTATCAAAAAATAGATAGTAATAAAAATTTCACGCTTTTTAAATTAAAACCTATAACTGGACGTAAACATCAAATTAGAAAACATCTTACAGATCTTAAATGTCCAATTGTAGGTGATAAAAAATATTTTATAAAGAAACAAAATAAAAATAATAATTTAATGTTACATGCCTATGAATTGAAATTTATTCTTAATAATAAAAGATATACTTTTAAAGCAAGCATTCCCGATTATTTTAGATCCTTTTTAATTAAGAATAATTTAAAACAGAAAGATTTTTAATTAGATTTTCCTGTAATACTTTAATAAAATCAGAATATTTGACATTTGATAAGTCTTTAAGTCTTGCTACTTTTCTATTATCTAATCCACAAGGAATAATTTTTTTAAAGTAATTTAAGTCATTATTGATATTCAATGAAAATCCATGGTAGGCGACCCACTTTTTAACTTTAATTCCTATTGCTCCAATTTTCTTACTCTCGTTATTTTGTGTAATCCAAATTCCAATATTTTTTCGATCACTCTTACTTAAAATTTTAAATTCATTTAGACTATTAATTATAGAATTTTCTAAGCTAATTATAAATTTTCTTATATCCTTGTTTCTTTTGTTTAGATCTATAACAAGATAGCATACAAGTTGACCTGGCGCATGGCATGTAATTTTCCCTCCTCTATTAGTTTTAATCACTTTAATTGATTTATCTAAAACTTCTGATTTATTAAAGCTGGTCCCCGCCGTATAGATCAGTTTATGTTCTAGAAACCAAATTAATTCTTTTCCTTGATTATTTATTATTTTTTCCAACCTTTTTTCAAGCAATCTAATTGCATCATTATATTCTACAGGTTTTACTGATCTTTTTATCTCTATACTCATATTAAATTTGTAATATAAGGATATCGCTCAAAAAAACTAGGAATATCGATCATGAGTTTGATAAAAAAAAATAAGGATAGAATTGTTAATTTTGAATTTAATAAGGAATATATAAAGGTAATTACTGAAAAAATTTCTAGTAGCGATGCCTCTTTTATAAATAATTCTTTTAAAGAAATGCACCCTGCGGATGCGGCCGATATCATCGAGCATTTATCTCAAGATGATAGAGAAAAATTAATTAAACTAACAAATTTTAAAATTGATCCATCTATTTTTATTGAATTAAATGAAGCTATTCAAACTGAGATAACCAAATATTTATCAAATGAAAGTATAGTTTTTATTTTAAAGAATCTTGACTCAGATGATGCAATTAAAATTTTAGAAAATTTAGACGAAAAAAATAAAAATGATGTTTTAAGCTCTTTACCACCAAAAGATAGATTTGTTTTACTAGAAAGTTTAAGTTATCCAGAAGATAGCGCTGCAAGATTAATGCAAAGACAATTTACAGCGATTCCAAGTAATTGGTCAGTTGGCCAAACTATTGATTATTTAAGAGAAAATAGAGATTTGCCTGAGGAGTTTTTAGAAATTTTTATAGTTGATAATGAATTTAAACCTATTGGAACTGTTCCATCATCAAAAGTATTAAGGACACCACGAGATACAAAAATGATTTCAATTACAAATGAAACGCAAATTTTAATACCTGTAGATATGGATAGAGAAGAAGTGGGCCGTATGTTTGAAAATTATAATCTTAATTCCGCATGTGTAGTTGATAAAAATGATAAACTTGTTGGCATGATAACAAATGACGATGTACTAACGGTATTAGCTGAAGAGGCTGAAGAAGATGCTTTAAGATTAGCAGGAGTTGGTGATGAAGAAATAACTGACGGAATAATGACTAAAACAAAAAGAAGATTCAATTGGTTATTACTAAATTTATTTACTGCTTTTTTGGCAACATGGGTGATAAGTCTATTTGGAGCAACTATTGAACAAATGGTAGCTTTAGCTTTTTTAATGCCAATTGTAGCTTCAATGGGAGGAAATGCTGGTATGCAAACTCTTGCAGTTACAGTAAGAGCCATTGCAACAAACGATTTAACCGAAAATAATTTTTCACAGAACATTATTAAAGAATTCTCTATAGGTATTTTAAATGGGATAATTTTTGCATTTATCAGTGCTGTGATTGTCCAACTTTGGTTTCAGGACTCAATTTTGTCGTTAATAATTTCAATTTCAATGGTTTTAAATATGATAGTTGCTGGACTATTTGGAATACTTATACCAATAAGTTTAAAAAAATTTAAAGTGGATCCTGCAATTGCATCAAGTGTTTTTGTTACAACAATAACAGATGTTATAGGATTTTTGTCATTTCTTGGAATAGGTGCTTATTTTTTTTATTGATTAAATATTATCAATTAATCTTGTACCACTTTGCCAATAAGCAATAAATATTCTAAAATTTTTACCTGAAATATTTTTTGATAGATTTTTATTGTTTCTTATTTCAAGGTATTCGATTTTATCACAAAATTTTCTAATTTGAGATTTATATGATTTTAATAATTTTATATTTACAAAATTTGAAGATAATTTTTTTTTAAAACTAAATAATAGTTTTGAAATTTTTTCAGACTTATTAATAAATTTACTTGACAGCAAAATATTTCTTGAAGATAAAGGTAATTTATTTGAATTTCTGATTGTTTTAAAAGAAACAATTTTTGATTTAGATTTATTTTGTAAATATTTCTTAATTAAATATATTTGTTGAAAATCTTTTTCTCCTAAAAATACATGTGAAGCATTTATGTTATTCATAAATCTATTCATGACTGCTAAAACTCCCTGAAAATGTCCTTTTCTATATTTTGCACATAAAACTATATCTTTTTTAAGGATCTTGATTTTTTTATTAATACCTCTTTTATAAATTTCTTCATTGCTTGGTAAAAAAACGTAGTCAACTTTTAATTTTTTAAGAATAGAAATATCATTTTTAAAATTTCTAGGGTATTGTGCAAAATCTTTTTTATCATTAAACTGAGATGGATTGACAAAGATACTTACTAATGTTTTTTTAGTTTTAGACTTAGCAAATTTAATTAATGATAAATGACCTTTGTGCAATGACCCCATAGTTGGAACAAAGCCAACACTCTCATTAAAGTTAATTTTTTTATTTAAAATATTAAAGCTTTTAAAAATTTTCATATATGATACTTGAATAAATATTACATTATGATTAAACAAGCAATTATACCACTTGCTGGATTAGGTACAAGATTGTTACCTTTAACTAGTATATTGCCAAAAGAACTTTTGCCTATAAATGGCAAACCTGGATTAGAATATATTTTAGATGAATGTATAAATGCAGGAATTAAAGAAATAATTTTTATTATCTCAAATAAAAAAAAAATTATAAAGAAATATTTTTATAATGATAAATTTTATAAAAATATAATTAAGAAAAAAAAAGATAAACGATTAAAATTTGAATATAATAAAATATTAAAATATAAAAAAAAGATTAAATTTGTTTACCAAAATAAACCACTTGGCACCGGTGATGCAGTTTTAAAAACTAAAAATCTTATTAGCGGTTCACATTTTTTAATTTTATTTCCTGATGATTTGATTATCAAAAAAAATTGTTCAAAAGAAATGATTTCACTGCATAAAAAATTTAAATGCTCAATTATGGCATCTATTAAAGTTAAGAGACAAGATGTAAGCAGATGGGGTGTATTTTCTATAAAAAAAAAATTAAATAGAAGAAACTTTATTATTAATGATGTGATAGAAAAACCTAGCCAAAAAAATGCTCCTTCCAATAATGCTGTTATAGGAAGATATATTTTACCAAAAGATATTTTTAAGAAACTTGAAATACAAAAAAAAGGTGTTGGTGGCGAAATACACATTACAGACTCAATAAGAGAATTAATTAAATCCGATTATAATTTTATAGGCCATAATTTTGCCGGTAAATATTTAGACTGTGGAACTATGAAAGGTTATATAAATTCTTCATTAGAAATTTCTAAATTATGAAATTATGTATGATTGGTACAGGCTACGTTGGTCTTGTCAGTGGTGTTTGTTTTGCTGACTTGGGTAATGATGTTATATGTGTAGATAAAAATATATCTAAAATAAATCAACTAAAAAAATCAATTATCCCTATCTATGAACCAGGTTTAGATGAATTGGTTAAAAAAAATTATAAAGCTGGAAGATTAAAATTTTCAACAAATTTAGCAGAGTCTGTTCAAAAATCAGAAATAATTTTTATTTGTGTTGGAACGCCAACTATTAAAAATAAATATGAAGCAGATTTATCCCAGGTTATTTCTGTGGCAAAAGAAATTAGTATAAATATTAAATCATTTAAAATAATAATTAACAAATCTACGGTACCAGTTATGACTGGTGATAAATTAGAAAAGATCATTTCTAAAAAAGTAAAAAAAAAATTATTTAGCG
>CACIKJ010000002.1 GCA_902587215.1 uncultured Pelagibacteraceae bacterium
TAATTTTTATAAATAAATTCTAAATTTTCATTATTAATTTTGGAAAATTCAAGGCAGAAAAACTTCCCACCCTTTTTTAAAACCCTGTATGCCTCAGATAAAGATTTATTTATATTTTTTGTATTTCTTAATCCAAAACTAATTACATAATAATCAAATTGTGAGTCCTTGAAAGGTAGGTTTTCAGCAGATGCTATTTTCCAAGAAATATTTTTGTAATTTTTAAGTTTTCTTTTACCGAAAGAAATCATGTTTTTATTGGGGTCAATACATTCAACCGAAGATTTATTTTTAGTTACATCTGTAAAAAGCTTAGCAATATCACCTGTTCCACATGCTACATCAATTAATGTTTTGTATGGCTTTGGCTTCATAGAATATATTAACTTTTTTTTCCATGATTTATGAATTCCTAATGACATAAGATTGTTCATTAAGTCATATTTATCATAGACTTTATCAAAAACGTCTGAAACAAGATTTTTAGTATTTTGTAACTTTTGTTGCATTTTTATTTTTTTACTAATTGATAATATAGTCTCATATGCCAGAATTACCAGAAGTAGAAGTAGTAAAACAGTCACTTGAAAAATATATAACAAATAAAAATTTACTTAGAATTATAGTTAAAAATAAAAAATTAAGATTTCCAGTACCAAGTGATATATCAAAGATATTAATAAATATTAAAATTTTAAATGTAAAAAGAAAATCCAAATATGTGATAATTGAATTTGAAGATAAATTATTTCTAATTATTCATCTAGGTATGTCTGGAACATTACATTTAGTAAAAAACAAAAAACATATTAATACAAATTTAAGCTTTTATCATATGAAAGATTTACCTAAAAAACACAATCATATTATCTTCAAATTTAAAAATTTTTGCATATTTTTTAATGATCCTAGAAGATTTGGTTTTATAAAATTAATAAAAGGAAAAAAAAATTTAAATTTTTACTTTCATAAACTTGGACCAGACCCTTTTGAAAAAAATTTTAACTTTCAATATGTAAAGCAATATTTGCAAAAAAAAATTAAAAATATTAAAAATACTTTAATTGATCAAAAATTTGTATCTGGTATTGGTAATATATATGTAAGTGAAATTTTGAATTTTTCTAAAGTTGATCCTAAAAAAGCATCAGGTAAATTAAATGATCATGAAATAAAAAAAATTATTTTTTTTACAAAAAAAGTATTAAAACGATCAATTAATATTGGAGGAACAACAATAAATAATTTTAGATCAATTAAGGGTAGCCAGGGCTCATACCAAAAAGAATTCAGGGTTTATGATAGAAAAGATAAAAAGTGTAAAAATAAATTATGTTTTGGCACTATTATAAAGATAAATTTGTCAAATAGATCAACTTACATGTGCAATAATTGCCAAAAATAATTAAAAATTTAATTGACCACATAAAATAAGCGAGCTATACAATCGCGCACATGGCAAATACTAAATCAGCAATTAAAACAATAAGACGTATTCAAAGGCAAACTCTAGTTAATAAATCTAGAAAAAGTAAATATAGAAACGCTATTAAAAAAATTAACCTTTTAATTGAAAAAAAAGATAAAAAAGCCGCACTTGGATACTTACCAAAATTAAATTCTGAGTTGATGAAGATAGCAAAAACTGGAGTGATCAAGAAACAAAATGCGTCAAGAAATGTTTCTAGAATTACAAAAAAAATTAACTCTCTATAATTGAATCAACTAATTGTATTCATTAAACATTTTTATTACTAAATCTATAAACAGATTTAGTAAACAAATTTTATATAATTATTAGTAACAATATTTAAAAGTAAAGTTTTAACACAATTCAATCTTAGATTTCATTTTTTTAAAAAAATAAAATTTTCAATTAAGGATTACATTTTTTTTTGCAAAAAAAAAATAAGATATTGCATAAATTATTCATTTCAGATTAAACAAGTAAAGATGAAAAATTCATTAAATCAAAATTTTAATCAAAATAATCAGAAAACTTTAAACTGGGAACAAATTCAAGAAGACTTTAAAATAAAATTTGGAAAAGAGGTATTTGAAAGTTGGTTAAAAAAAATGGATCTTATAGAAACAAATACAAATTTTTTGTTAATATCTGTTCCTACAAGGTTTATTAGAGATTGGATTACTTCCAGATATTTAGATACAGTTATAGAAGTTATTAAATCTCATAATAAAAACATTAATAGAATAGAATTTAAAATTAATACTTTGTCGAATGAAATTGATAAGAGTGAACAATCATTAGATAAAGAAGAATCCAATGTTACTTTTATTAAAGACTCTTTTATTCAATATAATAGAATAGACCCAAACAAAAATTTTGAAAACTTTGTAGTAGGACCAAGCAATAGTTTAGCTTATGAGGCGTCAAAGAAAATAACTGATAATATCTCTAGTTATAATCCTCTATATTTGTATTCAGGTGTTGGTATGGGTAAAACTCATTTATTAAATGCAATAGGTATAAATTTAAAAGCAAATAAAAAAGTAATGTTTATATCTGCAGAGAGATTTATGTATCATTTTGTGAAATCAATTAAATCAAATGAAATGATAAAGTTTAAAGATTATTTTAGAAACACCGATGTCTTATTAATTGACGATATTCAATTCATGAATGGAAAAGAAGCACTCCAAGAAGAATTCTTTCACACTTTTAGTGCATTATTAGAAAAAGGCTCGCAAATTGTTTTAACAGCAGACAGACCACCAAGTAAATTAACTAGAATTCAAGAAAGAATAAGATCTAGATTTTCAGGAGGACTTGTTGTGGATATTCAGAATCCTGATTTTAATTTAAGATTTGAAATAATTAAAAATAAAATGTCCGAGTTAAACCTTAGGAATAACAATCAAGTAGGTATTTCTGAAGAGATACAAAAATTCATCTGTTCAGAAATTAAAACAAGTGTGAGAGAGTTAGTGGGTGCTCTAAATAGAGTGGTATCTTTTTCGAGGATTTATAACAGAATTCCTAATTTGTCGGAAACTAGAATTATATTGAAAGATTTATTAAACATTCACGAGAACAAAGTGACAATTGATAATATTCAGACTATAGTTTGCAAATACTTTAAGATTAGTAAAAACGAAATGCTATCATCTAGAAGGTCTAGATACTTAGTTAGACCAAGACAAACAGCCATTTATTTAGCAAAAATGCTTACCTCTAAATCTTTACCAGAAATAGGAAGAAATTTTTCAAATAGAGACCACACTACAGTGATACATTCTGTAAAAACAATAGAAAAGCTAAAAAAAGAGGATAACGAGTTAAATATTAAAATTGATTCATTAAAGAATAAAATTTTATATAACAAAGAAGATGAAATTTAGTGTAAATCAAAAGGATTTGCAAAACTCATTAAATTACTGTCAAGGTGTAATTGAAAAGAGAAGCACATTACCAATATTATCAAATGTTCTGTTAGAGGCAAAAAATGAAAATCTTAAAATTACTGCCACTGATTTAGATTTAATATTTATACAAAATATCAAAAATGTTGACATAGAAGAGGAAGGACAAACAACAACTTCTTGTTCAACTTTGTATGATATTGTTAGAAAATTTAATAATGAAAAAATAAATTTTTATTTAGCTTCTGAAAATAAAATAAACTTAGAATCTGATAACTCATCATTTAACTTAAACTGTTTAAAAGCAACTGACTTTCCAATTACTGAGTCAAATTTTAAAGAAAATGAATTTATTTTAAATTCAAAAAAACTTCTTAAATTACTTAATAAATGCAAGTTTTCCGTTTCAAGCGACGAAACAAGACATTATCTAAGTGGTATATTCTTTCACGTAACAGATAATGATGGAAAAAAATTTCTCACAGCAGCCTCAACTGATAGTCATAGAATGGCAATATCAAAAACACTTTTATCAGAAGAGATAAATTTTGATCCTATAATTCTTCCAAAAAAGACAATTTTTCAGTTATGTTCACTATTAGATCATTATGATGGTGATATAAAAATTTCGAACCTTAAATCTAAAATTAAATTTGAATTTAACAATACTATTCTAATGTCAAAGCTAATTGACGGGAAGTTTCCAAATTATTTTCAGGTTATACCTAAAGATAACCAAAAAAAATTAGAGATAGATTTAAAACCTTTTTTGACATCAGTAGATAGAGTTGCATCGGTATCTTTGGATAAAAAAGATGGTCTAAAAATGAATTTAATAAATAATAATTTAAACTTGTCAGTAAATAACAGCAATAGTGGTGATGGAAAAGAAAGTTTGTCTGTAAAATTTGATCATGAATTAGATATAAGTTTTAATCCAAGATATCTTCTTGATGTGGCATCAAATATGGACGGTAACAAAATTGAATTTTATTTAAAAGAGTCTGGTTCTCCAGCATTAATAAAAGATCCGTCTGATTTTGATAGCATTTATGTAATAATGCCAATGAAAGGTTAACGAATTTTATCTAATTCATTATATAAATTTTCTTGGATCTTCTTTAGAAAATCCTCTGTTTTTAAACCTGAAGGTATACTATTAATTATACTAACCCTTATAGTCTTATTTGATTTTAAACTACCATTTTTGGGCCACACATCTCCTGAGTTTAAAGCAACAGGAACACAAATAAAATTAAGTTTTTCGTAAATCTTTGAAACTCCTTTTTTAAAAGGAATCTTATCGTCAGGAGAGGTTCTAGTCGCTTGAGGAAAAATAATCACAGGTCTTTTTGTGTTATTAGTTATATTGGCAATTTTTTCATAAAAACCATAGTTATCTTTACTAATTTTATCTCTATTTATAGATATTGACCCTATTTTTTTTAAATGCCAGCCAAAAACAGGTATCTGCAATAATTCTTTTTTTAAAATAAAAACTGGAGAATTAAAAACTGTTTGTAAAAAAAACGTTTCAAATAAAGATTGATGAAGAGATGCAATAAAAAAACTCTTATTTGTTGGGATATTTTCTTTTCCAGTTATCTTAATGTTTACAGATAAGAAAAAAAATAAACAAAATTTTATCCAATAGCCTAATATTTTACCACCTATCAACATGATTTTTGTTGGTAGAATTAATGCTGGTATAAAAATTATACAAATCAAAAAAGTACCAGTATAAAAAAAAAATTTAAATATTAATCCTCTTATCATTGATTAAAAAATGTTTTGAAGGTGATCTTTTCTCCCTATTTTAAATACTTTTGAACTTTTTATAAGAATTTCATTTGCATTTTTTCTTAAATTATAATTAGAACTAAGAACTTTACCATAAGCCCCAACATCACAAATTACAATATTGTCCCCTTCGGATAACTTTTGATAAGATTTTAAAGATAAAAATTTATCTGTGCTTTCGCAAATTGGACCTACAAATTCATGTCTTTTTGAAATTTTACTAGAATTCTTTTTTACAGGAATAATATTATGATAAGCTTTGTAAAGTGCTGGCCTCATAAGATCATTCATACCTGTATCTAGGATTATAAAATTTATCTTGTTAGTTTTTTTAATATAAATTATTTTTGATAACAAATATCCAGCGTTTCCAATCAAAGATCTCCCGGGTTCAAAAATTATTTTAACATTATTTTTTTTTACAAATTTCTCTATTTCTTTAGAATATTTTTTATAGTCTAATAATTTAGTATTTTTTCCGTAATTTATCCCCATACCCCCTCCAAGATCTACGTACTCAAATCTATATTTTGATTTACTAATTATTTTTTGTAAAGATCTCAGCATTTTTATATAAGGAATATGACTAGTTATTTGACTACCTATATGAACACTTAAACATTTAATATTTAAATACTTTGAATTTTTAAATTGTTTAATTAACTTGAAAACGTCTTTTTCTATGAGTCCAAATTTATTAGAATACTTGCCAGTTGTAATTTCTTTAATTGTTTTAGCATCAACATTAGGATTTAGTCTTATACCGATATCAATACTTCTTTTAATTTTTTTTGCTACTTTAGAAATTGTTTCAATTTCACTTTGAGATTCTGCATTAATTAGAAAAATTTTTTTTCTCGCTGCGAATTCAATTTCATCATACGTTTTGCCTACTCCTGAAAAAACTATTTTTTTGGGATGTATTTTAGATTTTAAAGCGACTATTAATTCACCTCTTGATACAACATCTGCACCAAGGCCTAATCTACCAATTTCACTTAATATTCTATAATTATTATTTGCTTTAACCGCAAAACAAATAAGAGGTCTTATTTTTGTAAAATTTCTTTTAAAATTTAAAATATTTCTTTTTAATTGATTAAATGAATAACAATAAATTGGAGTACCAAACTGTCTAGCAATTTTATGCACTGGTACTTTTTCAATTATTAATTTTTTTTTTCTGTAAAACATCAAGAGTTATAAATTATAAATAGTTAAATATTAACTATCACTTGTTCCATAGACTTTCATTTTAATCAACCCTGATTTTTTATCATAAACAGGATCACTTTTTTTTCCACATGAAAAAATCGGAATTAAAAGAATTAAAATAATAATTATTTTTCTAAGCATTTTTGTATTTTTTTATCATTTTCTTGATGTTTTCAAAAGATGTTCCGCCATAAGATTTTTTAGAATTTACTGAATTTTTTAGATTAAAAACTTTAATTACGTCCTCTTTTATATTTGGATCAATTTTTTTTAGTTCTTCATGAGATAATTCAGAAAGTCTTTTTTTGTTTTTTTCACAATAATTAACTATTCTTGCTGTAACTTGATAAGACTTTCTAAAAGGATAATTTAAATTTTTTACAATATAGTCAGCTAAGTCGGTAGCAGTAATATAACCTTCTTCAGCCAAAGCCATCATTGTGTTTTTGTTAACAGAAAAATTTTTCAGTACCTCATTCAAAACTTTTATTGAGTCTATTAGATTATCAAATGTTTCAAAAACAATTTTCTTGTCTTCCTGCAGATCTTTAAAATAAGATAAAGGAAGTCCTTTTAGTATTGTCATCATAGAAAATAAATTACCATACGAGCTAGATACTTTTCCTCTTAAATACTCTAAGGGATCTGGATTTTTCTTTTGAGGCATAATTGAAGAGCCAGTAACAATATTATCGTTTAACTTAATAAGTTTAAAACCATCAGAATTCCAAATTATGAAATCTTCAGCTAATCTAGAAATGTGCATTGCACAAACTGAAGAAGCATACAGGAAGTCTAAAACAAAATCTCTGTCAGAAACTGTGTCAATAGAATTAGCTGTTGGTATTTTAAATCCTAGTTTTTTAGTTGTAAAATTTCTATCTATATTAAAAGAAGTGCCAGATAAAGCACCTGAGCCTAAAGGATTTTCTTTAAGACTACTATAATTATTTTCTAATCTTTTTTTATCTCTTCTAAACATTTCAACATAAGCTAGAATGTAATGTGCAAAAGAAATTGGTTGAGCGTTTTTTAAATGAGTAAAACCAGGCATAATTGTGTAAATATTTTTTTCTGCAATTTTTAAGATATTATTAATTGTCAAGTTCAACAATTTGATTAATTTACCATTTGAATGATTCATCCAAATTTTAAAGTCGACTAACACCTGATCATTTCTAGATCTTGCTGTATGTATATAGCCTGCATCTTCACCAATAATTTCAAATAGTTTTTTTTCAATACTCATATGAATATCTTCGTCAGCATAATTAAATGAGTATTTTTTTTTTATAATTTGATTTTGAATTTTTTTTAATCCCCAAATAATTTTATTTTTAACTTTGAAATTAATTATTTTTTGCTTATTTAGCATTTCCACATGAGCAATAGATGCTTGAATATCTTCTCGAAAAAGTCTTTTATCGATATTAATAGAACTTGAAACTTTCTGGAAAGTTTTAGCAGTTTTTCCTTTAATTCTCGTTTCCCAAATTGTTTTATTTTTTTTATTCATAAAATTGTTTGTATATATTTGATTTAACTTATTTTTATCAATTGATTAAGTTTTAATTCTTAAAAAAATATGCAAATGCAACAAGGGCAATTATTGCTATAAACTGTAAAATAACTCTTAATTGCATCAATTTATTTGAAGCTTTTTTTGAGCCACCTTTAAATAAATTAGCTATTCCAAGCAGCAAAACTATAGCAACTAAAAGAAGCAAAACTATAGAGACGATTTTGATTAAAGTTCCAGATAACATAATGTGATATATACATTAAAAGAATAAATTATAAATAAGTAATATTATGACATTTTGCCTAGACACAGAAGTAATACCCCCAAATAATGATGAACCAATTAAAAATGTAATTATACTATTACATGGGTATGGTGGAGATGGAAAAGATATTAGCATGTTGACATTAAACTGGAAAAGATTTCTTAAAAATACACTTTTTTTATGTCCAAATGGACATGAAAAATGTGAAATTAATCCCATGGGTTTCCAATGGTTCGACCTTTCAAAAAACGACGAAAAATATATATTGGAGAAATCAATAGAGGCCGAAAAAATAATTAATAAGTTTATACAAGAAGTTAAAAATAAATATGAAGTATTAAATAAAAATATTGTACTTTGTGGTTTTAGCCAAGGTTGCATGATGGCAATTAATGCAGGGGTTACATCTGAGCAGGAATATAATTGTATAGTTGGATTTTCAGGAAAAATAATTAATAGAGATAATTTACAGTCAAAATTAAAAAATAAAAGCAAAATTCTTCTAATTCACGGTGATCAAGATGAGATCGTTAGCTCAACTTTTCTTCTAGAAGCAAAAGATTTTTTTAAAAGAAATAAATTTGATATTCAAACAAATTTAATAAAGAATTGTGGACATCATATACCTATTGACGCATCTAGTATAGCTCTAAATTTTATAAAAAAAAATTTGGAATTTTTATAAATTGATAGTAATTAATTTGATATATTGATTTTAAAAAATATATAAGTTAAACTTTAATATGTTTAATGAAAATGTATCCTTAGAAAAATGTCCTGCACTTGTATTAAATGCTGACTATAGGCCTTTAAGCTATTATCCATTATCACTATGGAGTTGGCAAGATTCTATTAAATCTGTTTTTTTAAATAGAGTTTCTATAGTTAGCCACTATGACAGAATAGTAAGAAGCCCTTCGTTTAGCATGAAGCTGCCAAGTGTGATTGCTCTAAAAGATTATATAAAGCCTTTAAGAAATCCAAATTTCACAAGATTTAATGTTTTTCTAAGAGATAAATTTTCTTGTCAGTATTGCGGTAGTAAAAATGAACTTACATTTGATCATTTGCTGCCAAGGTCTAAAGGTGGCAAAACAAATTGGGAAAATGTAGTAACAGCCTGTTCTAGCTGTAATGTTCAAAAAGGTGGAAGATTATTAGAAAGGTCAGGAATGAAACTTTCTTCTTTACCTTTTGCCCCAACAACAGAAGATCTTCATAGAAACGGCAAAAACTTTCCTCCAAATTTTCTACATGAAAGCTGGATGGACTATCTATATTGGGACGTTGAGTTAGAAAATTAAATTAATATTTTTCAGAAATTTTTATCGCAATTTTGGATCCAGTTTTAATTATTCCATCAAGAACTCTATAAAAACCATCTTTTGAGGCACCTTCTTCAAAAGCTATATCTTTATGATGCAATTCATCTTCTCTAAACTTAATTATTTTTTTTTTAAGCTCAATTTCATCATCACCTATATTATCTATTTGATTTTGATAGTGCTTATCTATAACTTCCTCTACAGAAGCAGTACAAAGCATAGCTGCTTTTTTACCCAATATAGTTGAACCAAATCCAAGACCAATACCTAGCAAATCCCATAATTTTAAAAATCTTGTTGGTTTAATTCTTCTTTTATTGATTTCCTTTTCAAAAAAATCTGAATGTTCTTCTTCATGTACTTTCATTTCTTCAACTAGTTTTTTTAATTTTTCGTCTTTATTAAAAGTATTTAAAGCTAAAAGTTGACCTTCATATATTTTTATTGCACCTCTCTCACCTGCATGATCAACTCGAATATATTCTTCTAATTTTTTTTTATTTGTTTTTTTCATTATAAAGGTATTTAATAGTTATTAATGTCAAAGCAATTGATAAAATGAAATTTATAGTCGCAAGTGATAAGCCAAAAATCTTAAAATTTACTTCTTTACAACTAGGTAAAAAGTTATTCAGACTTTGTAACAACTCAGCTTTATCTGTTGTATTAATATTTTCGTTTTTACAACCTGGAAATTCCATAAAAATATTATTCTCTATACCTACGTGATATCCAGAAATAATAAAACTACTCAAAAATGTTAAAACAAGCAGATATATCCACATATTATTTTTCGAAAAAAAATATCCAAAAAAACACAATATTATAGATATAATATAAGGAACTCTTTGATACAGACACAATTTACATGCTGGTATAGACATTACATGTTCAATATACAAAGCTGAAGAAATTGAAAAAATACTTATAAATAAAATAATTGAATAAAAAAGATTTTGATTTTTGTGCATTATTTTATCCCACAAAATTTACTAAAAAATTATAGACTAGATATGCCACAATTATAATTATTATAGAAAAAATTATTGAGAGAGTGACCAATTTTTTTTCAATAATCTTTTTCATTGCTTGTCCAAAATTTCCGATAAGAAAAGCAATTATAAAAAATCTAGATCCTCTTGTTAAAATTGAAATAATTATAAAATAAAATATGTTAAAATTTACAAAGCCACTAGTTATTGTTAAGAGTTTGAAAGGCACAGGGGTAAAGCCAGCTATTGCAAGAAGTGTCATCCAAGCAATTACACCACCATCTGAAGAAACTTTATCTTTTAAAAAAGATGCGTTATCTACCCCATAAAGTTCAAAAATTTTTATTCCAATTTCATTAAAAAATATATATCCAATAAAATAACCTAAAATTGCTCCAAGAACTGAACCTATTGTAGCTATAAATGCAATTCTAAACCATTTTTTTGGCTTGGCAATTGTCATAGGCACAATAATTACGTCTGGAGGAATAGGAAAAATAAAACTCTCAATAAAAGAAATAGCTCCTAAAAAGAATTTTGAGTTTTTATTTCCTGCAAGTTCAATAGTTTTATTATAAAGTTTATTAAACATATTTACTTTTAATATATAAATAATTTTTATACTATTAATAATTAATAAATGTTTTTGTGGGCGAATGGCGGAACTGGTAGACGCGTTGGACTCAAAATCCAATGGTAGTAATACTGTGAGAGTTCGAGTCTCTCTTTGCCCACCAGCAACTTATGGATTTTAAAAAATATAATAATTTAATTGAATTATTTTTTGGGCAATGCGCAAGGTTACCAAAAGAAAAAATATTTTTAAATAGCTTAAAGGATCCCAAATTAACCTTTTCCTGGGGTGATGTTAAAACATTTACATTACAACTATCCAATGAAATTTCTAAGGTAATTAAAAAGGGTGACAGATGTTTATTAATCTCAGAGAACAGACCTGAATGGATGATTTCTGATTTATCAATAATGTTGGCAGAGGGAATTACAGTTCCTGCATACACAACCTATTTATCAAGAGATTATGAATACATAATTAATGATTGTTCTCCAAGTATAGTGATTGTTTCTAATGATGAGCAATTCAATAAAATAAAGAAAATTTGCCAAAATAATACTTCTATTAAAAAAATTTTTTCATTTGAAAAATTATCTGAAATAGAGAATAATTCATATTTTAACATTGAAAATTTAATCCAAGACAAAAAAACTAATCTAGATATTAAATTAGAGTGCAAGGCTCAAAGATCAGATCCTGCATGTATAATTTATACATCTGGTACCCAAGGAAATCCAAAAGGTGTAATTTTAACCCATGGAGGGATATTAAGCAATTGTGAAGGAGGCTACAAGTTACTAGATCCAATTTTAGAAAAGGAAACAAGATTTTTAACTTGGTTGCCATTATCTCACTCATACGAACATGCTGTTCAATTTATTCAAATTGCAGTAGGTGCAAAGGTTTTCTATGCAGAAAGCATTGACAAATTAATTAAAAATATGTCAGATTGTTCCCCACATATCATGACGGCAGTTCCAAGATTTTATCAAAATCTTTACCAAAAAATTAATTCTACATTTAATAAAGCAAAAGGATTTAAAAAGATTTTGGTAAACAATACTGTAAAAATAGGAGCAATGAAATTGAGGAGAGAAAAAATGACGATACTAGAAAAATTTATGAATTTTGTTGTTGAAAAGTTGGTGAGAAGCAAAATTAAGAAACAATTTGGAGGTAGCTTAAAGACATTTGTTTCAGGTGGGGGTGCACTTGATTCTGAAATAGGAACATTTTTAAATGCAATTGGATTGCCAACGCTACAAGGATATGGCTTAACAGAAACATCGCCAGTAGTTAGTTGTAATCCTATTGATGATATAAGAATCGAAACTGTAGGAATTCCTTTTGATTGTAATGAAGTAAAGATAGCTAACGATGGAGAAATATTAGTTAAAGGAGAAAATGTTATGTTAGGATATTGGAATAATAAAGAGGAAACTAACAAGGTTTTAAAAGACGGATGGCTCTATACAGGTGATATAGGTAAATTTGAAAATAATTATTTAATAATAACAGACAGAAAAAAAGATATTCTAATTACTCCAGGTGGAGATAATATTTCACCTTTAAAAATAGAAAATATGTTAACGAGTTCGGAAATGATAGATCAAGCAATTGTCTATGGAGATTACAAACCATATTTGGTTGCTTTAATAATTATAAACAAAGAATTTTTAAGTAAAAAAGAAAATCTAGAAATAGAATTACAAAAAATAAATAAAAACCTTACTAAAGTAGAAAAAATTAAAAAATATTTCGTAATTGAAGAAAATTTTACAATTGAAAATGGATTGATGACACCAACTTTAAAGTTAAAAAGATTTAAAATTATTAACAAGTACAAAAAAGAATTTGAAAATTTATATTAAAAAAAAATCTTAAATTAATCGCTAATTACTTAACTTTTTTTCAAATGAGATAAAAATTTAAAAATAAAAAAAATTTTTAAATTTTTTAAAAAAAATTAATGTTTGACATCACTTATCAAAAAAAATAAAAAAGTATTATCAAACGAATCAATAAAGATTCGTTAATTAAAGGGAGCTAAAAATGGCTAAAAGAAGAAAAAAAGCTGCTAAAAAGAAAACTAAGAAAAAAGCTAAGAAAAAAGCTAGAAGAAGAAGAAGATAGTTTAGTATTCTTTTTAACTGATAACGCTTCTCATGGCGTATGCGTGGGAAGCGTTTTTTTTTACTCTAATTGCTCCGTTTCAATAGGATTTTCCTCTATTTCATGAGGTTCGATATCAGCACTCTCGGTATTAGATTTTTTTTCAATTCTAGCTTTTTGAGCTTCCAAATTTCTTTTTAAAGCTTTATCTAATTTTTTTTGAGTTTCATCTATTGGTGTGCCTAAAACTATATTGAACTCAGATAAAAGTCTTTCATATGCTTTTTCAAACAATTGTCTTTCACTGTAAGACTGGTCAATCATGAGATCATCTCCCTTATTTAAATCTCTTACGACTTCAGCTAATTCATATATCTTACCTGAAGAAATTTTTGCTTCGTATTCTTGAGCTCTCCTGCTCCACATGGATCTTTTAATTTTAGGCTTTCCTTTTAAAATACTAATACATTTATTAATCTGGTTTATTGTAGCTAAAGGTCTTAGATGGTTTTGTTTATTTACAGGAACCATGCCAATTGCTTTATCTTTTTCGAATTTTAATAAATATGTTTCCACATCTATTCCTCCAATATTAATTTTTTTAAACTCAGTGATCTGGCCAACACCATGTTTTGGATAAACAACATATTCTTTAATTTTATATATTTTTTTTTCTGTTTCCTGCTTTTTAATTTTCTTAATTTCAGGTTTTTGTTCATTTAATTTTGTTATTCTAAGAGGTTCACTTTTTTGACTTTCTCCTTTTTCTTTCTTATTTCCTGGAGTCTGTTTTTTTAATATTTTATTTTTTTTACTTTTTATTTTAATAGTTGAAATTTTTTTATTACTATTTTTTTTAGCTTTAAGTAATTTAGTTTTTTTCTTAGTTATGTTTTTTGTTGGAGCTTTCTTTTTTTTTTTAAAGGTTTTCTTTAAAATACTTTTCAAATTTATCTTTTTCATTTTTATACTTTTCGTTATCTAAAGGTGGATCTTTCTTTTGAGAAATATTTGGCCATATTTCCGAATATTTTTTGTTTATCTCTAGCCATTTTTCGTTTCCGGTTTCTGTATCCGGTACTATCGCATCTACAGGACATTCCGGTTCACAAACGCCACAATCTATACACTCATCTGGTTTAATTACAAGCATATTTTTACCTTCGTAAAAACAGTCAACTGGACAGACTTCTACACAATCCATCAATTTACATTTAATACATTTATCATTTACGAGATATGTCATTTGTTTATAGTTTTTTATTTTTGACTTTTTCCTTAATATCACCAACTACTTTTTTGTCTAGATACAGTAAACCACATAGTCTTCTAATTAAATTTGTCTCATACATGTCGGCATTTTTATCTGAATAAATTATCTCCCATAATGCTTCGATAAGTAATATTTTTTGGTCATTAGATAAATTTTTCGCTTCTTTTGTGTATTCTATGATTTGGTTTGCATTTTTTTCATTTTCCTCTGCTTTTTTAATTATTTCATCTATTTCCTTCGTTTCAGCTCCTAATTTAATTAAT
The DNA here is from genome assembly GCA_902587215.1 of uncultured Pelagibacteraceae bacterium. Classification (GTDB taxonomy): domain Bacteria; phylum Pseudomonadota; class Alphaproteobacteria; order Pelagibacterales; family Pelagibacteraceae; genus Pelagibacter. The sequence goes on from CACIKJ010000002.1 coordinate 14,723, forward strand.
GAATCTCTTATAATCTTTCTTTCTTTTTCAGAATAATTTTCATCAATTTTTGCTGCGTGAATTAATAAACAAGCAATAGATATAATTGAAATCTTGTTATCTGCATTACTTTCATTTTTGAATAAACTAAACATTATTTTATATTAAACTGAACTAATTTTCTAAAAGGGCTATCAGAAAAATTTATATTGTTTTTATTTTTTTTTGTAGTTTTTTTTGCAGGTATATACTTAAAAAATATATCTTTATCTTTTTCATAAGTTTTATAGCTCATTAATTTTAAAAGTTTAATAAAGTTTTCTTTATTACAACCCAATAAATTTAACATTTCAGGTACTAGCTTTATTTCTTTTGTATTTTCAATATTTTTTTTGTTTGAGTTAAAAATCATTATGAATAATCTTTCTAAAATATCAATTCTTATAAATATTTTATCAAATTTTTCAAATCCGCATAAAAGCATAAATTCTTTATTCGTATTTCTTTCTCCCTCAAAAAAATTTAGTCCAAAAACTGGTGGGCTTAAATCATAATACTTTTGATAAAAATTTTTCCATAGTAGTATTCTTAAAGAAACAGAGCTGGGCTTAAAAAGCTTATATAAAAATATATGATATCTTCCAAATTTCACTCCTGTATCTCTCAAAATTTTTCTCTCATCTTGTCCAAGTTTACTTAAAATAATTTTTACTTTATCTCTTTTTACAACTCCATTATTTTCATACAAATTATAAGATAGAGCTCTAACTTCAGAATTTTTATCTTTCAAATTTTTCAATTTAATCAAACTTTCTAATTCTAATTCAATTTTATCTTTAATCCATTTTTCTAAAAATACTTTTAATCTCATTCGATCTTTAACTTCAATCATATCATCTATTATTAAATCAATTTCTGGAGATAAATAATCCTTTCCTTTTAAAAGTATTGCTATAGGAAAATTACTCCAATAAATTTTAAAATCCTCTTTAATTTCAATTAGTTGAGAATCTATTATTTGATTTATTCTGCTTAGAATTTCTGGCATTACTGATTGTCTTGATGCTTTTTTCAGAGATTTTATATCTGCATCTAGTGTATCTACTTTTAAATCTAACTCCAATTTTAAACCATTAAGATTACCAATGAACTGATCGTTAATTTTAACTTTTTTGTTATTAATAATTTCGGTTTTAAATTCAATGTCTTGTTTTAGCCCTTTTGCTAAAACACTTGCTCTCTTATCAATAAATGTTTTTGTTAACTCTTCGTGCAATCTATCTGAGAGTTTATCTTCTAGACTTTTTGTCCTTTCAATCCAATAATCATTATTTTCTACCCAATTAGATTTATTTGCAACATAAGACCATATCCTTACATTTGCTATTCTATTAGATATAGAATCGACATTTCCCTCAATTTTATCTAATGGTTTCAATTGTTCTTTAAAATATTTATTAGGTATTCTTCCATTTTGCTTTGATAAAAATTCAAAAACTTTTTTCACTATTTCTAAATGTTTTCCATAACTTTTCTTTACAAAATCTGGTATTTGACAACATTCCCATAATAATTTTAAAGTCTTTTCATTGTCATTTTTTAAATTTTCATTTTCATGATTAATTATTAATTTTAAAACCTTTTCATCTTCACATTCGTGAATTCTCCTTAACCAACCTTTTTTTGGTTTTTCATCTAAAGAAAGCATCAAGCTTTTTGAATTATTAAAATTTAAATCTGAATTTCTCCAAAAAATTGTATTTATTTCCTCAAATTTATGATTTTCGATTTGTTCAATATCTTCAGGATTAATATTTTCCACCTCACCAGTCACACCAAAACTACCATCATTCATATATCTTCCAGCTCTCCCAGCTATTTGACCAATTTCAGAAAGATTCAATTTTCTTAATTTTTTTCCATCAAATTTCTTAAGATTAGAGAAGTATACGTTGTCTAAATCCATGTTTATTCCCATTCCTATAGCGTCAGTTGCAACTAAATAATCTACGTCACCAGATTGATATAATGATACTTGAGAATTTCGTGTTTTGGGACTTAACGAACCCATTACTATTGCACATCCTCCTTTTTGTCTTCTTAACAGCTCAGCAATTGCGTACACCTCTTCAGTTGAAAAAGCAATAATTGCACTCTTTCTCTCAATTCTAGAAATCTTTTTGTGACCAGCATAAGATAGTTTGGAATATCTCTCTTTATTTACGAATTCTATATTTTCATTTAAATTAGATAATATATTTTTCATAGAGTGTGATCCCATAAACATTGTTTGTTTTTCACCTCTAAGATTTAAAAGTCTATCTGAAAAAATATGACCTCTTTCGTGATCATTACACATTTGTATTTCATCTATTGCTACAAAATCTAATTTCTTGTCTATGGGCATGGACTCAACTGTGCATAAAAAGTATTTTGCTTGCGAAGGTATTATTTTTTCCTCTCCTGTGATTAATGCGACTTTAGATGGATGGCACTTCTTTATCACTTTGTCGTACACTTCTCTTGCTAATAACCTCAAAGGAAAACCTATCATTCCAGAGTCAAATGAAAGCATGGTTTCTATGGCCAAAAAAGTTTTACCAGTATTTGTTGGGCCAAGAACTGCAGTAATAGTTTTTTTTTCCATTTCAACTTTTTGTGTCTAATTTATTATAGTTACTACATCTAGTATCTTCAAAAGAACAAACATAGGATAAAAGGTGTCCGAATCACATTATCAAATGTTCTCATTGATTAATTTTTCAACGATCATAGCATTAAAATTAACAAAGCTAAATAATTTTTTATTTAGCCTCCATATCCAGAACCTGAGACTTTATAGTTTAGTATTTTCCAAATTCCTGTTGATGATGCAATAATTTTTTTTTTTGATTTAAGCATACAGCTTAAAAATACCAAAGAGTTAGTTTTTTTACTAATCGTAACGTAACCATTAATTACGTCGTTTAATTTTGAGGGAGAAATAAATTTAACATCTAATGATATTGTGACACAAGATTTCCCATTTATACACGAGTGTGCAGCAGTTCCAGAACCTGCATCTATAATTGAGCATATATATCCACCATGAACATTTTTTGCTCTATTTAAATGAATTTTCTTGATTTTTGTTTTAAATTCAAATTTATTTTTACTAATCTTTCGAAATAATAAACCTCCATTGTATTTTAAAAATCCTGGTTTAGTGCTTATTTGAATAAACTTTTTCATTATAGAATAACTGTTAAAACTACTAACACCAAAAAAATAGTCACAAAAAAATAAATTACTGATTTTTGTAACGATATTTTCATTATTTAATTAATAATATTGTATTTATAACATTAGATTTATATATAGATATCAATAAAGTAAATCTTTTCAATAAAAAGAGAGAATTTAGTGATAATTTCTTGATATTTAAATTTAATTATTTATTTATTATTTTATTTTTAAATCATGAGTTCAAATAAAAGTTTTGGAATAGTTTTTTTTATTGTTTTTTTAATTTTGGCAGTTTATCCATTAAAAAATAATGGAAATATAATTATACCTTTAATTATAATATCTTTTGTATTTCTGTTATTAGGATTAACAAATTCTCAGTTATTAACTCCTTTAAATAAAATTTGGTTTAAATTTGGAATTTTTTTAGGAAAGATTGTTTCACCGCTTGTAATGAGTATAATTTTCTTTTTATTGGTCACCCCAATTGGAATTTTAATGAGATTATTTAAAAAGGATTTGTTGAATTTAAAATATAATAGTAAAAAGTCTTATTGGATAGAAAAAAACGAGATAAAAAGTAAATTTAAAAATCAATTTTAATATGAGCTTTATTAAAGAATTTCTGGAATTTTTAAGAGTAAGAAAAAAATATTGGCTTTACCCAATTATAATTTTTTTAGTTTTGTTTGGTGGATTGATAATATTATCACAGGGCTCAGCTGTAGCTCCTTTTATATATACAATATTTTAAATTAGATTGTGACTTCAATTTTAGGAATTTCTGCTTTCTACCATGATAGTGCAGCTTGCATTTTAAAAAACGGAGAAATTTTAGCAGCCGCCCAAGAGGAAAGATTTACTAGGAAAAAGCATGATTCAAGTTATCCATATAATGCAATAGAATTTGTTTTAAATTATTCTAACTTAAAATTAAGTGAAGTTGATCAAATAGTTTTTTTTGAAAAACCTTTTCTCAAGTTTGAGAGGCTATTAGAAACATACGTTGCTTTTGCGCCAAGAGGTTTTATTTCATTTAGTAAAGCAATGCCAATATGGATTAAGGAAAAACTTTTTCAAAAAAATCTTTTGTTTAATAAACTTAAAGAACACGATAAAAATTATAAATCAGACAAAAACATTTTTTTCTCTGATCATCATTTGAGCCACGCTGCAAGCGCATACTTTCCCTCTCCGTTTGAAGAGGCGGTGGTTTTAACCGCAGATGGTGTAGGAGAATGGGCAACTACAACTGTAGCTGTTGCAAAAGGTAACAAGTTAGAAATAAAAAAAGAAATTCATTTTCCACACTCTATTGGTTTACTATATTCGGCCTTTACTTACTATACAGGCTTTAAAGTAAACAGTGGTGAATACAAATTAATGGGCTTAGCACCATACGGCAATCCTATTTATGTAGATAAAATCAAACAGCTAATTGATATTAAAGATGATGGAACATTTAGATTAGATCAAAGATATTTTAATTACGCAACTGGGTTAACTATGACAAATAAAAAATTCCATGATTTGTTTGGGAAAGATCCAAGGAATCCAAAAAATGAGAATATTAATCAATTCCATATGGATATAGCTGCGTCTATTCAAAATGTTATAGAAGAAATTATGATTAAATTATCAAAATCTACTCAAGAGGAATATAAGATTAAAAATTTGTGTTTAGCCGGAGGCGTGGCATTGAATTGTGTGGCAAATGGTAAAATCCTCAAAGAAAATATATATGAAAATATATGGATCCAACCTGCAGCAGGTGATGCCGGAGGTTCTTTAGGAGCAGCTTTGGCTTTATGGCATATTGATAATGACAACAAAAAAAAAGTCTCTGACAAAGATTGTATGAAAGGTTCGTATTTGGGACCAGAGTATTCAGATGAAAAAATTCAAGAAGAATTAAGATTAATGAATGCAAATTTTACAATTTACAATTATGAGGAATTGATAGAAAAAACTTCTGAATTTTTAACCAATGAAAAAGTAATAGGATGGTTTCAAGGTAGAATGGAATTTGGCCCTAGAGCATTGGGCGCAAGATCAATTTTAGCAGACCCAAGATCAAAAAATATGCAAAAAAACCTAAATTTAAAAGTTAAATATAGAGAAAGCTTTAGACCTTTTGCCCCTTCAATACTTCGAGAGAGTGTTTTAGATTGGTTTGATTTGAATGTTGACAGTCCATATATGTTATTAGTTGCAAACATTAATCCAGATAAAAAAATAGAAATGACAACAGAGCAAAAAAAATTATTTGGTATAGATAAGTTAAATATTCAAAGATCAAAAATTCCAGCAGTAACTCACGTGGATTATTCTGCTAGAATACAAACAGTACATTATGAAACCAACAAGTATTATCATGATTTAATATCTAACTTTTATAAAAAAACAGGCTGCCCTCTTCTTGTAAATACTTCTTTCAACATAAGAGGTGAGCCAATCGTTTGTAACCCAAAAGAAGCTTATGAATGTTTTATGGGAACCGAGTTAGATGTATTAGTTATTGGAAACTGTATTTTAGAGAAAAATAAACAAAATAAATCTATAAACACCGAATATAAAAATAAGTTTGAATTAGACTAAAACAAAAATTTAAATTTTTGGCGGGCCATGAAAGACTTGAACTCTCAACCTCACCGTCCGTAGCGGTGCGCTCTATCCATTGAGCTAATGGCCCTAAATTATAGTTTTTAATGAAATATTTTTTTTTATCAATTAATCTTATTTAGAGATTTAAGATAGTTTTTTATCAAAATATTTTGTATCCAATATTTACCATCAAGATCATTTTTTGATCTTTTTTTACGCCTAACTATTAAATTAAGCCAAATATCCATCAAAATATATCCAATTTGCATATCTACTTTGCATTAAAAATATATAGATTGTTTAAAATTTGTATTAAATATGGCCAAAAAAATACTTATTTTTAAAAAAGAGCGTATAATAAAAGCATATTGATTCAATGACTAAAGAAATACATGTTCCGGACATCGGTGACTTTGAAAATGTAGAAGTTATTGAAGTTCTTGTGAAAAAAGGAGACACAGTAAAAAAAAATGATCCTTTGATAACCCTCGAGAGCGATAAATCGAGTGTTGAAGTGCCTTCAACTGATGAAGGTGTAATTGAAGAATTAAAGGTCAAAGTTGGAGACAAAGTTTCGAAAGGAGATTTAATTTTATCAATTAATTCTCCAAATGTAGAGTCCAACGCTAAAATACCTCCTGTAACCGAGAAAATAATATCAGAGGCTGAAATAAGTATAAAAAAAGAAGAGAAAGCAAAAATTAATAATTTAAAAAATACTACAACAAAAAAAACAGATAGTAGAATTATAGTAACTGATAATAATGACATAGATCCCTTAGAAACTAAGGAGTGGATAGAATCATTAAATGCTGTTGTTGATAATGTTGGAAATGAAAGAGCACATTTTCTTTTAAGACAATTGATTGATCAATCATATAGAAAAGGATCAAGAATTCCTTTTATACAAAATACACCCTACATAAATACTATACCTGCTGATGAGGAAGAGAAATCTCCAGGAGATCAAAACATAGAAAGAAAAATTAGATCCTTAATAAGATGGAATGCTGCAGCTATGGTTGTTAGAGCAAATAAAAAATTTCCTGAACTCGGTGGACATATAGGCACATTTGCTTCTGCAGCTACGTTGTATGATGTCGGAATGAATCATTTTTGGCGTGCAAAAAATCATCAATTTGGTGGTGATCTAATTTATTTTCAGGGTCACTCTGCACCAGGTGTATATTCTAGAGCTTTCTTAGAGGGAAGATTGACAAAAGAACAATTAGATAATTTTAGACAAGAAGTTGGACCTAATGGATTATCATCATATCCACATCCGTGGTTAATGCATAAATTTTGGCAGTTCCCAACAGTGTCAATGGGCATTGGTCCAATGTTGGCAATTTATCAAGCACGTTTTATGAAATACTTAATTAATCGCGGTTTAATTAAAGATGAAAATAGAAAAGTTTGGGCTTTTCTTGGAGATGGAGAAATGGATGAGCCTGAATCTTTGGGCGCTATAGCTTTAGCTTCTAGAGAAAATTTAGACAATTTAATATTTGTGATTAATTGCAATTTACAAAGATTAGATGGTCCAGTTAGAGGAAATGGAAAAATAATACAAGAGTTAGAGGGAAGTTTCAGAGGAGCTGGCTGGAATGTATTAAAAGTTATCTGGGGATCTTATTGGGATCCACTTTTAGCAAATGATAAAACTGGATTACTTATAAAAAGGATGAATGAGGCAGTAGATGGAGAGTACCAAGCATTTAAAGCAAAAGGAGGAGCTTATGTAAGGGAAAAATTTTTTGGAAAATATCCAGAATTATTAAAATTAGTTTCATCATATAGTGATAAAGATATATGGCGTCTTAATAGGGGTGGTCACGATCCTCATAAAGTTTATGCAGCATATCATAAAGCCATGGAAAATGTAGGTAGTCCAACAGTGATTATAACCAAAACTATAAAAGGATATGGTATGGGTAAATCAGGCGAGAGTATTAACACTACTCATCAACAAAAAAAATTAGATGTTGACGATTTAATGTATTATAGAGATAGATTTGATGTACCGTTGACCAATGATCAAGTTAAAAATATTGAATATTACAGACCTAAAGAAAATTCTGAGGAAATTAAATACTTAAAAGAAAGAAGATTAAAATTAGGGGGCCATCTTCCAGAAAGATCTACATTTGCTAAGCCAATAAAGGCACCACCTGATGATATATTTGAGGTAATGATGAAGTCAACAGGAGATAAAGAGATGTCAACAACAATGGCTCTTGTAAGAATGTTAACTAATCTTTTGAGAGAAAAAAATGTTGCATCAAGATTAGTCCCTATCATTCCAGATGAAGCAAGAACTTTTGGGATGGAAGGTTTTTTTCAAAAAATTGGTATATACGCTCACGAAGGTCAAAAATATGAACCAGTCGACTCTGAGCAATTAAGTTCATATCGAGAGGACAAAAAAGGACAAGTTTTAGAAGAAGGAATTACAGAAGCTGGCTCAATGTCTTCTTGGATTGCAGCAGGAACCTCATATACAAACCATGACATAGAAATGATACCTATCTATCTATTTTATTCAATGTTTGGATTTCAAAGAGTTGGAGATTTTGCTTGGGCCGCAGGTGATAGTCAAGCAAGGGGGTTTTTAATTGGAGCTACATCTGGGCGAACGACCTTGGCAGGCGAGGGTTTACAACATCAGGATGGCCACAGTCACCTTTTGTCTTCTACGATACCCAATTGCGTTTCTTATGATCCAACTTTTGCATATGAGTTAGCCGTTATATTTAGAGATGGACTTAAAAGAATGCATGAAAAGAAAGAGAATATTTTTTATTATATTACTACAATGAATGAAAATTACCCTCATCCTGAAATTCCAAAAGATGCAGAGCAAGGAATACTAAAAGGAATGTATAAAATAAAAGAATTTTCAAAATATAAAAAAACAAAGCTTCAGTTACTAGGTTCAGGAACAATTTTGAGAGAAATGATAGATGCCGCAGAAATGCTGCAAAAAGAATATAAAATAGATAGCGAGGTTTGGAGTGTTACAAGTTTTAGCGAACTGAGAAAAAATGGAATGGAAGTAGAAAGATATAATTTGTTACATCCAGATAAAAAAAAGAAAAAGTCTTATATTGAGGAATGTTTAGGGAATTCAGAAGGCCCCATTTTAGCTGCTTCTGATTATATGAGACTAAATTCTGATCAGATCAGATCTTATATAGATAAAAGTTTTTACTCTCTGGGTACCGATGGTTATGGTAGAAGCGATACTAGAAAAAATTTAAGGAAATTTTTCGAGGTTGATAAGAATTATATAACAACTTATGCATTAAGTGTTTTAGCAAATGAACAATTGTTGTCTTCAAAGTATGCTGTTGATGCAATTAAAAAATATAAAATAGATGCTGAAAAACCTATGCCTACAAAAGTTTAATGGCTCTTATAGATATAAAAGTACCAAATATTGGTGATTTTAAAGACGTAGAAATCATTGAAATTTTAGTTAGTAATGGCCAAAACATAAACAAAGGAGACTCAATGATCACACTTGAAAGTGATAAATCTAGCGTTGAAGTCCCTTGCAATAATTCAGGTAAGGTAAGTCAAATATATGTAAAAGTTGGTGATAAGGTTTCTGAGGGAGATTTAATACTCAAAATTGAGTCTAATAAAAACGAGACTATTAAAATTGAAACAACTGAAAGCGCCATTTCAAAAGAAATTCAAAATGCTCCTAAAAAAATTGTAGAAAAATCACTGGCTATTTCTAATATAAAAAACATTACTACAAGCAATAAATCAATTTTAGCTAGTCCAAAAGTAAGAAAATTCGCTAGAGAACTTGGAGCTGATATTAGTAAAATTTCCGGATCTGAAAAGTTAGGAAGAGTTACAGAGGAAGATGTAAAAAATTTTGTAAACTTTGGTTTACAACAAAAACAATCAGTAAATAATAATCAAGAAATTAAAGAGCATAAATTAAAAATTGAATATGAACATTCTGAATTTGGTGAAATAGATATAAGAGATATCCCTCGTATAAAAAAATTAGCAGCGCCACATCTAGTTAAGTCTTTTAATACAATACCCCACGTAACTCATCATGATCAAATTGATATAACTGAAATGGAAGAATTTAGAAATTCATTGATTGATCATTACACAGGAGAAAAATTAAAAATTACACCTTTGGCCTTTATTATGAAAGCATTAGTGGCGGCTCTCAAAAAGTTTCCAACTTTTAATTCCTCCATAGAAGATATGAATACAGGTAAAATTACTTTCAAAAAATACTTTCATATTGGAATAGCAGTAGACACTTCTAACGGGTTGATGGTTCCTAAAATAAGAGAAGTTGATAAAAAGAACATTCAATATTTATCCTCTGAATTAAGAGACGTTGCCCAAAAATGCAGGGATCTAAAGATTAATAAGAAGGAATTCTATGGAGGATCTATGACAATATCTAGTCTTGGAGGCATTGGTGGAAGTTTCTTTACACCTATTATCAATTATCCAGAGGTGGCAATATTAGGTGTAAGCAAATCAAATAAACAGCAAATCTTTATAAAAGATGAGTTTAAAGTAAGAACTATATTACCAATTTCTCTATCTTATGATCATAGGATTATTGACGGTGCTGAGGCAGCAAGATTTTGTAATGAGATTCGAGATAATTTGGGAAAAAATTTTGCTTTTAAATTAGCCATATAATTATAAGTTTCCATATAAATGTCTAAATCAATTTCAATCTTAAGTGCATTGGGGTGTACTTTTATATGGGGAACCACATTTATAGCCCAAGATACAGGAATGGAATTTATAGGTCCTTATTTATTTAATGGTGTAAGATTTTTTGTTGGTTTCTTAGTGCTATTACCCTTTTTTTTTTACTTTGAAAAAAAAAATGTGAAAAAGGAATTTGTTAAAGGTAATAGTGAATTTTTTAAATTCTCCTTTTTAATAGGAGTATTTTTATTTTTAGGATCTGCTCTACAGCAAATATCACTTCAGTATACAGATATTGCAAATGCAGCTTTCTTTACGATTTTTTATGTTCCAATGGTTCCAATAATAGTTTTTTTTCTTTTTAGGGAGAAAATTCACTGGAGTAATTGGCCTTCAGTAATTTTATGTCTTATAGGTGGTTACTTACTTACAAATTTTTATGATGCAACCGTTAGAAAAGGAGATACTCTTGTAATATTATGCGCTATATTTTGGGCCTTGCATATAATCTATGTTGGAAAAGTAATTAAAAATTTCAACCTACCAATACTAATTGGTTTAATTCAAACTTTAGTTGTTTCAGTTCTCTCAATAATAGGAGCAATAACTTTCGAGGAAATTAATATTGATGGAGTATTTAAACATACATACCAAATACTTTATGCTGGTATTTTATCTGGTGGTTTTGCTTTTGTTTTACAGATCTATGCTCAAAAAAATATTACACCAACACCAGCAGCTATTATTTTTTCTTTAGAAGGTGTTATAGCGACCATTGCTGCATGGTTTTTATTGAGTCAAATACTAAATATAAATAATATTGCAGGATGTGTATTTATTATTCTTGGAGTGCTAATTTCCCAAATAGTACCTGAGTTAAAAATAAATAAAATAAAATAAAATTAAGGATAAAACTATTCTATAAATAACAAAAATATCTAGAGAGAAACGTTTTATATAAACCAAAAAATATTTAATCGTTAGATAAGAAAAAATATATGAAAAAACTATTCCGAATAAAATATTTAAATCAAATATTTCATTCCTAAAAAATGCATCTTTTAAAGTTAGTGTACTTGCACCTAACAAGGCAGGTATAGATAAAATAAAAGATATTTTGGCAGCGTCATATCTATTAAAATCTAATAATCTACAGCCAGTAATCACAACTCCCGATCTGCTCGCACCTGGTATCAATGCTAAAATTTGAAATAAACCTATCAAAAATATTTTTTTAGTGTTTAAATTTTCACTAAAAGATTTAGATTCTGCAAATTTATCTGAAAAGTATAACAAAATTCCAAATATAAGTGTGGACCATGCTATAATTTCAATGTTCCTTAAATTTTCATATAATTGAAATTCATAAAAAAAATATCCTACAATTATCAAAGGCAAAGAACCAGTAACCAGTAAATTTAATATTTTTTTGTTATTAGAAAAATCAATTAATTCTCTAAAAAAATAGTGAATAATTGCAATCAGTGAACCAAAGTGAAGACTTGCATCTAACAATACTGAACTTTTATAGTTTTGGAATATATCTGAAAATAATACTAAATGAGCTGATGAGCTTACTGGTATAAATTCAGACAAACCCTGGATTAAAGATAATATTAAAGTTTGAAGATAGATTAGTGACATCTAATTTCATTCGTAAACTATATAATTTGAAATTAAAGCAATTCGTTTAATGCATATTACGTATGCATATTATTTAAAAGGCCCATAAAAAACCGCTTTTTTTAAAAATAAGGTAAATAATACTTACCCTTATATGCTTTTTTGAAGTTAACTTATGATATATAAGCTGGCCACTATGTCAGATAAAATGCTTAAATTTGTAAAAATAGGTCAGCAAAACCCACCTAAAAGGTCGATCGATGAAAGAAATAAAGATTTTAATGAAATTTATAAAGAGTTCATTGACGAAAAAGCTAAGACACAATCAAGTAGGTGTTCTCAATGTGGAGTACCTTTTTGTCAAGTTCATTGCCCATTAAGTAACAATATTCCAGATTGGTTAAAACTAACAGCAGAAGGAAGACTAGAGGAAGCCTATAGATTATCTCAAAGTACTAATAACATGCCAGAGGTTTGTGGGAGGATATGTCCTCAGGATAGATTATGTGAGGGAAATTGTGTAATTGAGCAATCAGGACATGGAACAGTTACAATAGGATCTGTAGAAAAATTTTTAACAGAAACAGCTTGGGAAAAAAATTGGATTAAACCTATCGATGTAAAAAATGAAAGCAACCAAAGCGTCGGCATCATTGGAGCGGGGCCAGCTGGACTTGCATGTGCTGAAGAATTAAGAAAAAAAGAATATAAAGTTACTGTTTATGACAGGTACGATAGATCAGGCGGGTTACTAATTTATGGAATTCCCAACTTTAAGTTAGAAAAACATGTAGTGTTAAGAAGAATTAAATATTTAAAAGATAGTGGAATTAAATTCGTTAACAATTTTGAGGTGGGAAAAGATAAATCATTTAAAGAATTAAAAGAAAAACATGACGCTATTTTAATTGCTACAGGCGTTTATAAAGCAAGGGAAATTAATCTACCAGGAAGTGATTTAGCAAATATATTTCCTGCAATGGAATTTTTAATGGCCTCAAATAAAAAAGGCCTGGGCGACAAAGTCGAATTGTTTGATAAAGGAATTTTAAATGCAGAAGGAAAAGATATAGTTGTAATCGGCGGAGGGGATACAGCTATGGACTGTGTTAGAACTTCAGTTAGACAAAAAGCTAATTCAGTTAAATGTTTGTATAGAAGAGATAAAGAAAACATGCCCGGGTCTGCCCGAGAAGTTTTAAATGCTGAAGAGGAGGGAGTGGAATTTATTTGGCTATCAAATCCAAAAGAATTTGTAGGTACTAATAAAGTTGAAAAAGTTAAAGCTTCAAAAATGAAACTAGGGGAACCAGATGAAAGTGGAAGAAGAAAACCTATTGAAGAAAAAGATTCTGAATTTGAAATTAAAGCTGATCTAGTTATTAAAGCTCTTGGTTTTGATCCTGAAAATTTACCTGTATTATTTGGAGAGAATAATTTACAGGTATCTAGATGGGGAACAATCAAAGCTGATTTTGATACAATGGAAACTTCGATACCAGGCGTATTTGCTGCTGGAGACATTGTAAGAGGGGCTTCATTAGTTGTTTGGGCAATAAAAGATGGAAGAGATGCCTCGGACAATATTGATAAATTTTTAAAAAATAAAATTCAATTAAAACAAAAAGTTGCATGAAAACTATAAGAGAAGAAAATTTAAAAAAATTAACAGAAAATCATGTTTATTATGAGAATATGGAGCACGATGCTTGTGGGGTTGGGCTAGTTGTTTCGACAGAAGGAAAAAAATCAAGGAAAGTTGTTGAGGCAGGTATTGAGGCTTTAAAATCAGTTTGGCATAGAGGAGCTATCGATGCTGACGGTAAAACAGGTGATGGCGCAGGTATTCATTTAGAAATTCCCACTGACTTTTTTGTAGAGAAAATAGAAGTTACAGGTCATACACATGATAATTCAGAGTTGTGTATAGGAATGATTTTTTTACCAAGAAATGATTATGGTGCTCAAGAGGCATGTAGAACTATTGTAGAAAGTGAATTAACCAAAAATAACTTTAATATATATGGTTGGCGACAAGTACCAGTTAACCCATCTGTACTTGGAGAAAAAGCAGAGCAAACTAGACCAGAAATAACTCAAATACTTTTTAAACATAATAATAACAAACTTAAAGATAAAGAACTGAATAGATCGCTCTATGAAACAAGAAGAATAATAGAAAAAAAAGCTTTGAGTAATCAGTTAAAAGATTTTTACATATGTTCCTTCAGCTCCAAATCTATAATTTATAAGGGGATGTTCCTAGCTGAAGCAATAGATGATTTTTATCCTGACCTTAAAGATGGTAGGTTTGTATCAAGATATTCAATTTTTCATCAAAGATTTTCTACAAATACTGCACCAAGTTGGGATCTAGCTCAACCATTTAGATCTTTAGCTCACAATGGAGAAATAAATACTTTAAAAGGAAATATAAATTGGATGAAAGTTCACGAACAAGAAATGTATTCACCACTTTTTCAAAATATCGAAAACTTAAAACCAGTTATACCATCTGGAAACTCAGACTCAGCATCTTTAGATAATGTATTTGAATTACTAACTACATCAGGTCACTCAGCACCATTAGCCAAATTAATGTTAATACCAGATGCTTGGTCAAAAAAAAGCAAAGTGCTCCCGAAAGAACATTTACAATTGTTTAATTTTTTAAATAGTTCTATGGAACCATGGGATGGACCAGCAGCTATTGCTGGAACAGACAATGAATGGGCAATTGTAGCCTCTGATCGTAATGGATTAAGGCCAATGAGATATACCGTAACAAATGATAAACTTTTATTTGCAGGATCAGAAACAGGGATGATCAAAATTAATGAAAAAAAAATAATTGAAAAAGGTAGACTAGGACCTGGCGAAATTCTAGGTGTAAGAATCGAAAAGGGCAAGATTTTTAGAAATACAGAAATTAAAAACTATTTAGCAAAAGAGTATAAACATTTTAATAATCAAATAATAGACCTAGACAAAAAATTTCCAATACAGAATGAAAGAAGCCTTTTTGAAGGTAATAATCTTAAAGAAAGACAATATTTATTTGGTTATAGTCTGGAGGATCTAGAATTAATATTGCATCCAATGGCTGAAGATGCAAAAGAGGCGACAGGATCTATGGGAGACGATACTCCTCTCGCAGTTCTGTCAGATAAATATAGACCACTTTATCACTACTTTAGACAAAATTTTAGTCAGGTTACAAATCCTCCAATTGATTCATTAAGAGAAAATAAAGTAATGAGTCTTAAGACTAGATTTGGAAATCTTGGAAATATTTTAGATTTTAATAATTTAACAGAGGAAAATATTTATGTTTTAGAAAGCCCAATACTCTCTAATACACAGTTTGATAAATTTACTAATTATTTTAAAGAAAGTCTTAAGATAATTGATTGTACTTTCTCAACGGAAAAAAATTTAGAAGAGGCTTTAGATACAATCAAAAAGGAAGCAGAGATTGCGGTAAGACAAGGTTGTACCCAAATTGTTTTAACTGATAAAAATGTTTCAAATAAAAGACTTCCTATTCCAATATTGCTTGCTGTAGGAGCGATAAATACTTATTTAGTAAAACTTAAATTGAGAGGATACGCATCTATAAATGTACAAACAGGAGATGCTATGGATACTCATTCATTTGCAACTATAATAGGAGTGGGAGCAACTACGGTAAATCCATATCTTGCTTTTGATAGTTTATATCAACGTTTCAATAAAAAGTTATTTGGAAATTTCGAATTTGATGAATGTGTAAGAAGGTATATCAAGTCAGTTAATCTGGGCCTACTTAAAATAATGTCGAAAATGGGAATTTCTGTAATTAGTTCCTATAGAGGTGGATGTAATTTTGAAACAGTAGGATTGAGCAGAACAATTGTAAATAATTTTTTTCCTGGAGTGCTCTCTAAGATTTCTGGAATAGGGCTTACTGGTATAGAAAAAAAAGTGAGAAGAATCCATCTCAAAGCTTTTTCGAACACAAATAATGTTTTACCAATTGGCGGTATTTATAGATATAGAAAAAGTGGTGAAACTCACCAATATCAAGGACGATTAATACATATGTTACAAACCGCTGTAACTAAGGGCTCATATGATATTTATAAAAAATATGCCAAAGGTATTTATGATTTGCCACCGATAAGTTTAAGAGATCTAATCGGATTTAATGAGAAAAAATCTATTAGTCTAGATGAAGTTGAGCCAGTAGAAGAAATTTTAAAAAGATTTGGTAGTGGGAGCATGTCTCATGGTGCATTGTCAAAGGAAGCTCACGAAACTTTAGCAATTGGCATGAATAGAATTAAGGGTGCTTCATGCAGTGGTGAAGGTGGTGAAGATAAATCAAGGTTTAGAATTTTAGATAATGGTGACTCAGCAAACTCAAGAGTTAAACAAATTGCATCTGCAAGATTTGGAGTAACAATAGATTACTTAAATAACTGCAATGAAATAGAAATTAAAATAGCACAAGGAGCAAAGCCTGGTGAAGGAGGGCAATTACCTGGCTTTAAAGTAACTGATGAGATTGCAAAACTTAGACACTCAACTCCAGGAGTAACATTAATTTCCCCTCCCCCACATCATGATATTTACTCAATTGAGGACCTTGCTCAGTTAATATATGACCTAAAACAAATAAATCCCAACGCAAGGGTAGGTGTTAAATTAGTTGCCTCTTCAGGTATTGGTACTATTGCAGCTGGTGTTGCAAAAGCTAAAGCAGATATTATTTTAATTTCAGGTCATTCAGGAGGAACTGGAGCTACACCACAAACTAGTGTTAAATATGTGGGCATCCCTTGGGAAATGGGTCTTACAGAAGCTAACCAAGTATTAACTTTGAATAATTTAAGACATAAAGTTACACTAAGAACCGATGGGGGTATTAAGACAGGTAGAGATGTAGTTATAGCTGCCATGATGGGAGCCGAAGAGTTTGGTGTTGCAACAACTGCACTAGTTGCAATGGGATGTATAATGGTTAGACAATGTCACTCAAATACTTGTCCGGTAGGAGTATGTACCCAAGATGAAAAATTAAGAGCAAAATTTGTTGGAACGCCTGATAAAGTGGTTAATTTATTTAAATTTATTGCTTCAGAAGTAAGAGAAATTTTGGCAGATCTTGGTTTTAAAAATCTAAATGAAATCATTGGACGTACTGACTTACTAAGACAAGTAAGCAAAGGCTCGCCTAATTTAGATGATCTAGATCTAAATCCACTTTTTGTCCAAGCTGATCCTGGAAAGAATACTAGATATTGCGAAAAACAAATAATAAATAGTGTTCCTGATACTTTAGATCAAAAAATTTGGCCAGAGATTGAACATGCCATAGAAAAAAAACAAGAAATTGAAAAAGAATTTATGATTCAAAACACAAATAGAGCAGTGGGTACAAGAATTTCTTATAACCTTTATAAAAAATATGGAGAAGATAAAATTCAATCCGAGAGTATAAAGCTAAATTTTAAAGGGTCTGCGGGACAGTCATTCGGTGCTTTTGCAATAAACGGTTTAAAACTTATACTGAAAGGCGATGCTAATGATTACGTTGCCAAAGGATTATCCGGGGCAACAATTTCAATTAAACTACAAGATGAGAGTAATATTTTATCAAAAGAAAATACAATAATTGGAAATACAGTTCTATACGGAGCAACATCTGGCTATTTGTTCGCTGCAGGTCAGGCAGGTGAGAGATTTGCAGTAAGAAATTCTGGAGCTGTAGCTGTCGTAGAAGGTTGCGGCTCTAACGGTTGTGAATATATGACAGGAGGTAAAATTGTTGTATTAGGCGATGTAGGAGATAATTTTGGAGCAGGCATGACAGGAGGTATGGGTTTTGTGTATGATCCAGAAAATGAATTTCAAAATAAAGCAAATCCAGAGTCAATAGTTTGGCAGAAATTAGAAACAAATTATTGGATAAATGAATTAAAAGATTTAGTACAAAAACATTACAACGAGACAAATTCAAAAATCTCAAAAAAAATTCTAGAAAATTTTGAAAGTGAAATTATTAATTTTTACCAAGTATGCCCTAAAGAAATGTTAGATAAGCTTGAAAATCCAATTACAAATAAACAGAGAAATCTAGCTAGTTAAATTATTATGTATATATTTAATCTCTCTCATAACCCTTTTTAAATTATTTTTTTTAGACAAGCTATGATCTCCATTTTTGACGATAATTAATTTTTTTTTAGCTTTTTTAAATATTTTTATAATCTTTCTCGAGATAGAAATTGGAACCACATCATCTTTTTCACCATGAAGAATTGTTAGGTAAATTTTATTATTAAAAATTTTGTTAAAAATCTTGTTCTTCTTTCCATCCTTAATCAAATTATAGGTAATGTTATATTCAAATCCACCATGATTAAAAATATAGAATTGATCTTTAATTAATTGCTTCCTAACTTTATTTGTAAATTTTTTCCACATTAGCTTATCTAAAAATTCTGGTGCAGGAGCAATGCCAATAAAGGCAAGTATATTTTTATCAAAAAATTTAAAAAGATTTAGACCTATCCAACCCCCCATGCTTGATCCAACCAAAATTATCTTTTTACCATAAATTTTTTTTTTTATTATTTTATATGCGTCTTTAGTCCAACTTGTGATTGTGCCATCTTCAAATTTTCCATATGACTTCCCATGACCAGAATATTCGAATGCTAAAAATCCAATATTATTTTTTTTGCAAAATTTATATAAAGTCTTAGGTTTATCACCCTCTAAATCTGATTTAAAGCCATGCAAAAAAACTAGATAAATATCACTATATGAAGAATTGAATAAATATCTAATTTTTTTTTTTTTAGAAATTTTAACAAATTTAAATTTTGCCATAAGTTTTACTGGTAACTTATGATATTATTATAGGCATATAAATGCCATCAAAAATAAAAGTTTTGCAAGTTATACCTAAGCTTGGATATGGAGGTGCTGAGACTGGATGTTATGATATTGCACACTACTTATACGAAAAAGACTGTGTATCTTATATAGTAACTAGCGGGGGTGATTTACTCAAATTTGTCGACAAAAAAAAAGTTAAAGTAATAAGACTTCCAGTACAAACCAAAAACCCAATATTAATATTTTTTAATGCTATTGTTTTGGCATTAATCATAATAATTTTTAACATAGATATAGTTCATGCAAGGAGTAGAGCACCAGCTTGGTCTTGTTTTATAGCAACAAAGATTACTAGAAGAAGTTTTGTAACAACTTTTCATGGCACATATAATTTTAATAATAAACTAAAAAAATTCTACAATTCAATTATGGTTAGATCAAAATTAATCATAGCTGGATCAAATTTTATCTTCGCGCATATTAAAGAAAATTATTCGGAGTTTATTGATTTAAAAAAAAGATTATTAGTTATTTTTAGAGGTATTAATGTTGATTATTTTGATCAAACTTCCATTGTCGAGAGCGACGAAATTAAGCTAAAAAAAAATTGGGAAATTGATGAAAACAAGAAAATAATTTTATTGCCTGGCAGACTTACATCTTGGAAAGGACAGGAGTTATTTATTGAAGCAATAAATTTAGTAAATATAGAACTTGGCTATGAAGCTTTTTATGCAGTAATATTGGGAAGTGAGCAAGGAAGGGATTTGTATAAAAAAAAACTCATACGTCTAAGTGAACAATATCGTATGAATAAACAATTAAAATTTATAGACAACTGTAAAAATATGGCTTTAGCTTATAAGATATCAGATATAATAATTTCTGCTTCAATTGAACCAGAGGCATTTGGTAGAGTTGCTGTAGAGGCCCAATCGATGCAAAAAACAATTATTGCTAGTAATATTGGAGGTTCAAATGAAACTATTATTGATGAGAAAACTGGCTTTTTATTTGATGCTGGAGACGCAAAATCTTTAAGTAAAAAAATAATGAGGGTGTTAAGCATGGACGATAATTTATTAAAAAGTATAGGCGAAGAGGGTAGAAAAAACGTAATAAAAAAATTTAATGTTGAAAAAATGTGTTTTTCTACTTATTCAGAGTATAAAAAGCTAATTAATTAATGTTAAATATAACTCTACCAGATGGAAATAAACTTAACTTTGAAAAAAAAGTTACAGGATTAGAAATTGCTGAAAAGATAAGTAAATCTCTTTCAAAACATGCTTTATTAATAAGTATTGATGGTAAACTGAAGGATCTTAATACGATTATCGATAAAGATTGCTCAGTTAAAATATTTACTTCAAAAGATAAAGAGGGACTTGAAACAATAAGGCACGATACTGCACATGTTTTAGCGATGGCTGTCCAAGAATTATTTCCAGGAACTCAAGTTACAATTGGCCCTGTAATAGAGGATGGTTTTTATTATGATTTCGCGAGAAAAGAACCATTCACAGATGAAGACTTAAAAAAAATTGAAAATAAAATGAAAGAAATTGTAGAAAGAGATGAAAAAACAACCAGGGAAGTGTGGCCTAGAAAAAAAGCAATTGATCATTTTAAAAAAATCGGTGAGCTTTACAAAGCTGAAATTATAAAAAGCATCCCAGAGGGGGAAGAGGTATCAATTTATTTTCATGGGAAATGGCATGATCTTTGCAGAGGACCACATTTATCGTCAACAGGAAAAATTGGTAAGTATTTTAAGCTTACAAAAGTGTCAGGAGCGTACTGGAGAGGAAATTCAAAAAATGAGATGTTGCAGAGAGTTTATGGTACGAGTTGGTCTACTCAAAAAGATTTAGACAATTATCTGAAAAGAATTGAAGAAGCTGAAAAACGCGATCATAGAAAGTTAGGAAAGGTAATGGATCTTTTTCACTTCAGGGAAGAAAGTCCAGGAGCTGTTTTTTGGCACGAAAAGGGATGGGCCTTATTTCAAAAACTTGTTTCCTATATGAGATTAAAACAAGATCAGGCAGGATATAAAGAAATAAATACCCCTGAAATTTTAGATAGATCACTTTGGGAAAAATCAGGTCATTGGGAAAAATTTGGAGCAAATATGTATACATCCGAAACCCCTGATCAAAAAATATTTGCGATTAAGCCAATGAACTGTCCAGGATGCGTCCAAGTCTTCAATCAAGGATTAAAAAGTTATAGAGACCTTCCATTTAAAATGTCAGAATTTGGAAAAGTTCATAGATATGAACCATCAGGTGCTTTACATGGTCTTTTGAGAGTGAGAGCGTTTACACAGGATGACGCTCATATTTTTTGTACTGAAGACCAAATTACTCAGGAATGCTTGTCAGTTACAAACTTAATTTTAGAAATTTATAAAGATTTAGGATTTGAAAATATAATTTTAAAATATTCAGATAGACCTGACTTAAGAGTCGGTGATGATGATGTTTGGGATAAGTCAGAAGCTGCCTTAATTAAAGCTGTGGAGGCTTCGAAATTGGAATATTCAATTAACAAAGGAGAAGGAGCTTTTTATGGTCCCAAAATAGAATTTGTTTTGAGAGATGCAATTGGAAGAGATTGGCAGTGTGGAACTTTACAAGTTGATTTAAACTTACCAGGAAGATTAGGAGCAAGTTATGTAGATAGAGATGGATCAAAAAAAATACCTGTCATGCTTCACAGAGCATTATTTGGTTCACTTGAAAGATTTATAGGAATATTAATTGAAAATTATGCTGGCAAATTACCTTTCTGGCTATCACCACTTCAAACAGTTGTGATTCCAATATCAGATGATTTTAACGATTATGCAAAATCAATCCAAAAACAAATTAAAAATGCGGGCATATCGTGCGATGTAGATCTAAAAAGCCATAATTTAAATTATAAAATTCGTGAACATTCCAATGCAAAGGTACCAATGCTATTAATTTGTGGAAAAAAAGAAGTTGACTCTAACGCAGTAACTATTAGAAGATTGGATTCTGACAAACAAGAAAACATGTTAATAAAAGAATTTATTAAAAAATACGCTGATCAAAATAAAGCTCCTTCAATTTAGTGCCTGATTTCAAAAATAACTATTTTCAAAAAAAAAATAAATCTTATGGACCGAGATATAATAATAGAATTAATTCTTCAGAAGTACAAGTAATCGATAGTGATGGTCAAAACTTAGGCATTTTAAATCTTCAACAAGCAATAAGCAAAGCTAAAAATGAAGGTTTGGATTTAATTGAAATTGCACCTAATGTCCGCCCGCCAGTTTGTAAAATCATGGATATTGGTAAATATAAATATGATCAACAAAAAAAAGCTAGTAAAGCAAAAAAAAATCAAAAAAAAGTTGAGTTGAAAGAAATAAAATTAAGGCCTGTAACAGAAGTTCATGATTATACTTTTAAAATTAAAAATGCTCAAAAGTTTTTATCAAAAGGGGATAAAGTAAAATTTACCATTAGATTTAAAGGTAGAGAGCTTCAACATGTAAACATAGGAAATGAATTAATGGAAAAAATTAAAGTAGACATGGAAAACATTGGAAAAATTGAATTACAACCCAAATTTGACGGAAAACAAATGATTATGGTGGTCCAACCAATTTAATTATTCATGTTGTAAAAAAGATTGTATTTTGTATAACCCTTGAAATTATGCCAAAATTAAAAACTAAAAGCTCTGCAAAAAAAAGGTTTAAGATTACATCTAAAGGTAAAGTAGTAATGCCTCAAGCAGGAAAAAGACATGGTATGATCAAAAGAACTAATTCGCAAATAAGAAAACAAAGAGGCACTACTATAATGTCAAAGCAAGATAGTAAAATTGTAAAATCATATATGCCTTACAACTTAAGAGGATAAAATGGCTAGAGTAAAAAGAGGAGTTACTAGTAAAGCGAAACATAAAAAAATATTAAAGGCTGTAAAAGGTCAATACGGGAGAAGAAAAAATACAATTAGAATAGCAAAGCAAGCATATGAAAAAGCTTTGCAATATGCTTATAGAGATAGAAGAAATAAAAAAAGAGATTTTAAATCTTTATGGATTCAAAGAATCAACGCTGGAGTGAGAAATGAGGGTATTACTTACTCTAAATTCATTAATGGATTAAGCAAATCAGGAATTAAGCTAGATAGAAAGATTTTAGCAGAAATTGCCTATGAAAATCCACAAGCTTTCAAAACCATAGTCAAAAAAGCTCAGGCTGCGTTGAACTAATCTTTTTATTGTTTTTCTAATCTTAACAAATATTCTATTAAAATGTCTGAAATAGAAAAAATAAAATCACAATATTTAGATAAACTAGACAAATGTAGTTCAACAGACGATTTGAATATAATTAAAAACGAATTATTTGGAAAAAATGGTTTAATTACTAATCAGTTTAAATTTATTGCCACAAAAACTGAAAATGAGAAAAAAAGTTTTGCTATAAAACTTAATGAGATTAAAATTATACTTCAAGAAAAACTTAATCTAGTAATTAAACAAATAGAAATTGAAGAAATAAATAAAAAGTTATCAAAAGAAAAAATAGATGTTACTCTACCAGAGCGTTCTTTCAAGCAGGGTAAAATACATCCAGTATCACAGGTAATTGACGAAATATCTTCAATTTTTTCTGAAATTGGCTTCAGTGTTGCAGAAGGTCCTGATGTGGAAAATGAATATAATAATTTCACTGCACTTAATACTCCTCAAAATCATCCTGCGCGAGATATGCATGATACTTTTTATTTAAGCGAAGACAAAAATTTATTATTGAGAACCCATACGTCTCCAGTACAAATTAGAACAATGCTCAAAGGAAAACCTCCTTTTAAAATAATTGCACCAGGAAGAACTTATAGATGTGACAGTGATCAAACTCATACGCCAATGTTTCATCAACTTGAGGGCCTGCATATAGATAAAGATATTAATATGGGCCATTTAAAAGGTTGCCTTAACTATTTTATTAAAGAATTTTTTGAAGTAAAAAAATTAAAAATGAGATTTAGACCAAGTCATTTCCCCTTTACAGAACCTTCCGCGGAAGTTGATATTGGATATGATCTTAAAGATGGTAAAATCGTAATTGGTGAAGGAAATAAATGGTTAGAAATTTTAGGATGTGGAATGGTTCATCCAAATGTCTTAATAAACTCAAAAGTTGATCCGTCAAAATATCAAGGATTTGCTTTTGGCATAGGAATAGATCGCTTGGCAATGTTAAAGTATGGAATTAAAGATCTAAGATCTTTTTTTGAGAGTAATTATAAATGGTTAAATCATTATGGCTTTGATCCAGTCGATGTTCCAACGAATTATAGGGGTTTAAGTCGATGAAGTTCACCACTAAATGGTTAAAAGATCATCTGAACACTAATAAAAATGAACAACAAATCGTAAATACTTTAAATAGAATTGGATTAGAGGTTGAGTCTATTAATCCAATTAAAAATGAATTATCAGATTTTATAGTTGCAAAAATTATAAAAGCAGAAAAACATCCAAATGCAGATCGTTTGAAACTTTGCGATGTTGATATTGGTGATAAAAATATTTTAAAAGTAGTTTGTGGCGCTCCAAACGCAAAAGATGGTTTGTTAACTGTATATGCACCACCAGGATCAGTTATACCAAAAAATAAAATGAAATTAGAGGTATCAAAAATCAGAGGTATAACATCGTATGGTATGCTTTGTTCAGAATCAGAATTAAATATATCTGGTGAAAGTCAGGGCATCATATCTTTAGGTAATAAATATAAAAATAAAGTTGGAAAAGGTTATTTTGACTCAAAAAAAGAAAATACAATTGAATTATCAATAACCCCGAATAGGCCAGATTGTCTAGGTGTACGTGGGATAGCTCGTGACTTAGCAGCCGCAGGAGTTGGTAAAATGAAGCAAATAAAAAGCAAAAAAATAAAAAAAAATAAAAAAAAAATAAATGTTGTAATTAAAAAATCGAAAAATCAATCTTGTTCAATTTTTGGGAGCTGTTTGATTACAAATATAAAAAATCAAGAAAGTCCAAAATGGCTTAAAGATAGATTAATCTCGGTCGGATCTAGACCCATTTCTGCAGTTGTTGATGTTACTAATTTTATTATGTTAGATTTGAACAGACCACTACATGCTTACGATTTAGATAAAATAAATAACAAAATTATTGTTAGGGAGTCAAATAAGAATGAGTCATTAAATGCATTAGACAATAAAAAATATAATTTATCAGATGGTATGTGTGTAATTGCCGACGAAAGTGGTCCACTAGGTTTAGGTGGTATTATTGGTGGAACCAGTTCCTCAACCGAATTAGGTACAAAAAATATTCTTGTTGAGTCAGCCTATTTCGATCCATCGATAACTAGAAAAACTTCAAGTATTCTAAATTTGAATAGTGATGCAAAATATAGATTCGAAAGAGGAATTGACCCAAATTCAGTTGAGATTGGTTTGCAAAAAGCAGCTGATATGATTGTAGAAATTTGTGGTGGTGAAGTAAGCAACTTTCAAATCACAAAAACAAAAAAATTTTCTAAAAAAAAAATAATAATAGACAACAAATTCCCATCAAAAGTTTTAGGTATAAAAATTAATTCAAATGAAATAATCAATATATTAGAAAGTTTAGGCTTTAAATGTCAAAATAAAAAAAATAATATAAATGTAGAGGTACCGAGTTGGCGACCAGATATTTTAAGTAAAATAGATCTGGTAGAAGAAATAATTAGAATAAAAGGTCTGGATTCAATTAAGTCAATTGAACCTGAAAAAAAAAGAATACATCAAACTTTAAATTATGAACAAAAACATTTCCATTTAGCGCAAAGATCTGTGGCGGCGAGGGGATACCTAGAAGCTATAACATGGTCATTTACAAATGAAAAAATTAATAATCATTTTCTGAATAATAGAAAAATAAATAAATTAATTAATCCAATTAGCTCCGATTTAAGCGTTTTAAGATCATCAATTTTTTCAAATTTAGTTCAAAAGGTTAAAGAAAATATTGATAGAGGTGAGGAGAATATTTCGTTATTCGAAATAGGACCAATTTTTGAAGGAAAAAATCCTGGAGATCAAATAATAAATGTATGTGCAATTTCATCTGGATATGCTTCAAATCCAAACTGGAATGAGAAAGGAAGATACATTGATCTTTTTGATGTTAAAAAGGACCTATTACATACACTTTACGAGTTAGGAACAGAAAAAAATCAGATTGTAATTGAAACAACTAATTTGCCAAATTACTATCATCCTGGAAAAAGCGGCAATATTTCTTTTATAAATAATAAAAATAATTACTTCGCTTCATTTGGAGAACTTCACCCTAATATTATTAATCAACTAGATATCAAAACAAATTCATTAATTGGATTTGAAATAAATTTAGATAAGTATGTTAAACTTAAACAAAATAATAAAAAATATAAAGTTAATTATGAAATTTCCGAATATCAAAAATCTGAGAGAGATTTTGCTTTTATTATTGATAAAAATATTCAAGCTCAAGAAGTAATAAATTTGATAAAAAACGTTGATACTTACCTTGTAAAAGATATCTCGGTTTTTGATCTTTATGAAGGTGAAAATATTCCTAATGATAAGAAATCATTAGCTTTTAAAGTTGTTATTCAATCAAATGATAAAGCGCTTACTGAAAGTGATATAAATGCAGTCTCAAATAAAATAGTTAAAATAGTAGAAGATAAAACTGGTTCTAAACTAAGATCCTAATGGACAATATCGATAATATTAGAAATTTTGCAATAATTGCACATATAGATCACGGCAAATCTACAATTGCCGACAGAATTATTCATAAGTGTGGTGGTTTGACTGATAGAGAAATGAAGGCTCAGGTGCTTGACTCAATGGATATAGAACGTGAAAGAGGTATTACAATAAAAGCCCAGACTGTAAAATTAAATTATAAATCTAAAAATGGCAAAGAGTATATTCTAAACATAATCGATACTCCTGGACACGTAGACTTTAGTTATGAGGTAAGTAGATCTCTTTATGCATGTGAAGGTTCTATTCTTATTGTAGATAGTACACAAGGTGTTGAGGCACAAACACTAGCTAATGTTTATCAAGCTTTAGATATGAATCATGAAATAATTCCAATACTTAATAAAATTGATCTTCCAGCTTCAGACTTAGATAGAACATCAAAACAAATCGAGGATGTAATTGGTATAGAGACAAATAATGCAATACCTTGTTCTGGAAAAACAGGTGAGGGAATAGATGAAATATTGGAAAGTATTGTAAATTATTTACCATCCCCAAAAGGAAATAGAGATAATAATTTAAAATGTTTATTAGTAGATAGCTGGTACGATACTTATCTTGGAGTAGTAATACTAGTAAGAGTAATTGATGGCAAACTCACTAAAAACATGAAAATAAAAATGATGTCAACTAATCAAGAGTACACAATTGAGAAAGTAGGTGTTTTCACTCCAAAACCAAAAGATATTAATGAGCTTAATACAGGTGAAATCGGATTTATTATAACTGGTATAAAAAATCTTTCAGACACTAAAGTTGGAGATACAATATGTGACGCTAACAAGCCATTACAAAATGCATTGCCAGGTTTTAAACCAAGTAAACCAGTTGTATTTTGTGGCTTATTTCCAGTTGATAGTTCAGACTATCAAAAGTTAAAAGATGGTCTAGCTAAATTACAATTAAATGACGCAAGTTTTTCATATGAGGCAGAGTCTTCTTCTGCATTAGGATTAGGTTTTAGATGTGGTTTTCTAGGTTTATTGCATTTAGAAATAATCACAGAAAGATTAGAGAGAGAATTTGATATAAACCTAATTACAACCACACCAGGGGTTGTTTATAAAGTACATCTTAATAATAACAAAATTCTAGATTTACAGAATCCGTCAAGCCTACCTGACCCATCATTAATAAAAATTATAGAAGAGCCATGGATTAAAGCTACAATAATTACGCCCGATGAATATTTAGGTTCTATAATAAAATTGTGCCAAAATAAGAGGGGCATTCAAACAAATTTGAGTTATTCGGGAAATAGAGCGGTATTAAATTACGAAATACCTTTAAACGAAGTCGTATTTGATTTTAATGATAGATTGAAATCAATGACTAGTGGATACGCGAGTTTTGATTACGAGATAATTGCTCATAGAGAAGGAGATTTAGTTAAGCTGTCTATACTTGTTAATTCCGAGCCCGTAGATGCTTTAGCTATGATGGTTCATAAAGATTTTGCACAAATTATTGGAAGAGAAGTTTGTGAAAAGCTTAAAGATTTAATACCAAGACATAATTTCATGATACCAATCCAAGCTGCTATTGGTGGCAAGATAATAGCTAGAGAAACAATAAAAGGTTTCAAAAAAGACGTATTAACAAAGATTCATGGTGGTGGAGCATTAGACAGAAAAAGAAAATTATTAGAAAAGCAAAAAAAAGGAAAGGCTAGAGCAAAACAATTCGGAAAAGTCGAAATTCCTCAGGAAGCTTTCATAGGCGTTTTAAAAATAAACAAGGATTAGTATTAAT
Organism: uncultured Pelagibacteraceae bacterium; assembly: GCA_902587215.1. Classification (GTDB taxonomy): domain Bacteria; phylum Pseudomonadota; class Alphaproteobacteria; order Pelagibacterales; family Pelagibacteraceae; genus Pelagibacter. The sequence continues at coordinate 43,327 of CACIKJ010000002.1, forward strand.
ATATGAAAAGTAAAATTGTTGATTGTATTACATTTTTTAACGAGAACTACATATTTGATTTAAGATATAATATTATTAAAAATGATGTAGATTTTTTAGTTGTTTGTGAATCATTATATGATCATAAGGGTAACAAAAAAGAATTAAATTTTAACTTCAATAAATATTCAAATGATGAAAAATTAAAATATTTTGTTCTAGAGGAGCCATTTCCAAAAAATAACAACCCTTGGACAAATCAAGCAATCCAAAGAGAATTTTTATTAGAGAAACTTACTTTCGTAGAGAATGAAGATTATATTTTCTTCTCTGATCCAGATGAGATACCAAACCCAAATTTATTAAAAAACTTTCAGTTAAAAAAAAAATATGGGATTTTCCTACAAAAAAATTTTAATTATAAGTTTAATCTTTATAATAAATTTGAAACACCTTGGGATGGTCCACGTGTGTGTAAAAAGAAAAATTTAAAATCAATTGATTATATGAGGCAAAAAGTCTGGGCAAAAAACTTAAAATATAGATTTTACAGAATCGATAAAGAGAGAAATATTGAATTATTTTTTGATGGTGGATGGCATTTTAATAATATTATGTCATCTTTAGATATCTCAAAAAAACTTAAAACATTCGCTCATTCAGAATACAGTGGTGAAGAATTTTCTTCCCCAGATATTATAGATAAAAAAATACTGGGAAAAGAAGACTTATTTAATAGAGGTTATAAATACGAAAAAGTTGAATTAGACCAATCATTCCCAAAATATTTATTAGATAATAAAGGGTATTATTCTAATTTTATTCTATAAGTAGTTTTGAGAAATTTAATAATTGTCTATTAATCATTTCAGCTTGTAAGATGTTCATTTTCCTAGTTTGGTGAATTGGGTCACAAAATAGTTCATTCATATTATAATTATCTGTATCTAAATTCGAATTAATTATTTTTACAAATGGATAATAAATTTTTTCAATTTCGTTAATTTTATCATAATAAAGTTTGATTTCTAATTTATCACCTATGAAATCATAGCTGCTTAAGAGTGAAACAATATAAAATTCTTTAACACCAAATTTCTTAGAAAGTTCTATTGCCTCGATTGTGTTCAATTTAAAGTTTTCAAGAGCGTATGTAATATCCTTTTTTGAGGGTTCTATTTTATATACTTTGATTAATTGTAATTGGCTATTCGCTTTAGATTTTTGCAATATTATTCTCATTCTTGTAACAATTTTATCAAGAAATGCATAAGACAAGAAATATGACTTTAATGTTTTATCTAAAGTTTTAATATCCATAATAAATTTAGTTTTAGTTGAGTGAGCAAAGTCATATTTTAATATACTTTTATTTCTATAATCTTTAGATCCTGTTATTCGAATAGCATTAAATTTATTTGCCCACATTATTACATCAGGTACATTTCCATCGATATTTTGATATAACAAATTAATTTGATTATCTGTAAATGCACCACCGAAGGCAAAATTTCTAAATTTAAAACTTCTATTTATTTTTGATAGTTCTGTTGGCCAAGATGATGAATATGATCCTTCACAACCCGATCCTTCAGTAGTTGATCCACCAAAAACCCATACATTTTCATCTTTAATATTTATTAATTTATTTTTTTTTATGTCCTTTTGTTTATCAAATACTACTATTTGTAATTTCGACAAGTCTACAACATCGAATATGACAGATTTTTTAAATCCATATTTAAAAACATCAGAATTAGTCGGAAAAAAAACTAAAATTCGAATAAGTACTTCAAAAAAAATTAATAATATAAAAAGGTAGAAAATATAATATAAAAAATTTAATAATTTTCTTAAAAAAAAAGAATTATTTAAAATTTTTTTAGTCATAACTTTTTTGAGATAATATCTTTATATTATATATATTAATAAGAATATAAATGCTTTATAATTAAAGCTTTAAAACATTTGAATGTAATTAGGAGAGATGGCCGAGCGGTTTAAGGCGCACGCTTGGAGAGCGTGTATAGGGGCAACTCTATCGTGGGTTCGAATCCCACTCTCTCCGCCAAAAAATTCAAGTTTAAAGGTTGTAATCAAAAAGTATGTTAATTTTTTTTTTTTCATCAAATTAGCATTGAATATCAACATTAATTCAGCCAATTTATATGGATGAATTTGTCAAAAATTTAAAAGATGCTATAAAAATTTACATATATCAATGACATCACAAAATAATAAAAGTTATCAAGCAGATTCAATCAAAGTTCTGAAAGGTCTTGAGGCTGTAAGAAAAAGACCCGGTATGTACATTGGAGATACAGATGATGGAACCGGACTTCACCATATGGTCTACGAAGTTGTTGATAATTCTATTGATGAGGCATTAGCTGGATACTGTCAAAACATAGAAGTAAAAATTAATTCAGATGGTTCTGTTACTGTTAAAGATGACGGAAGAGGTATTCCAGTTGACATGCATAAAGGGGAAAAAAAATCTGCGGCTGAAGTTATTATGACCCAATTACACGCAGGAGGAAAATTTGATCACGACTCTTATAAAGTTTCCGGAGGACTACATGGTGTCGGAGTATCAGTCGTTAATGCATTATCGAAAACATTAAAGTTAAGTATTAACAGAGATGGAAAAAAATATTTTATTGAATTCAAAGATGGCAAAGCAAAATCACCACTCAAACATGTTGGTAAATCCAAAGATAAAGATGGAACGGAAATAAATTTCTTACCATCAAATGAAATTTTTTCTTCAATAAAATTTAGTTTTTCAATACTAGAAAAAAGATTAAGAGAATTGGCCTTTTTAAATAAAGGAATAAAAATTGTACTTACTGACCTATCTTTAAAAAAAACAAAATCTTTAGAATTTAAATACGATGGAGGAATTTTAGAATTTGTTGAGTTTTTAGATAGTAAGAGAGAAAGCTTAAAAAATAAAAATGGTAATGAGCTTTTTAAAAAACCTATTTATATGGAAGGATCTAAAAATAATTTAGATATTCAATGTTCTTTAAAATGGAATTCTGGCTATGCTGAAGATGTTTATCCTTTTACAAACAATATATATCAAAAAGACGGTGGAACCCACCTTTTGGGTTTTAGGAGTGCTCTTACAAGAGTAATAAATAAGTATGCAAATGATCAAAACTTGTTAAAAAAAAATAAAGTTAATCTTTCTGGAGACGATGTAAAAGAGGGCTTAACTTGCGTTCTTTCAATAAAAATACCCGATCCAAAATTTTCATCTCAAACTAAAGATAAATTAGTATCTTCTGAAGTTAGAAATATTATAGAAAACTTCATTAATGAAAAACTCTCAATTTGGTTTGATCAAAATCCTTCAATAGCAAAAACTATAATTGCTAAAATAATTCAAGCAGCTGTTGCAAGAGATGTTGCTAGAAAAGCTAGAGAAAGTGTTAGAAGAAAAGGTGCTCTTGAATTAACTGGTCTTCCAGGAAAACTTGCCGATTGTCAAAATTCAAAACAAGAGGGAACAGAATTGTTTATTGTAGAGGGAGACTCAGCTGGAGGTTCAGCAAAACAAGGTCGAAATAGAGAGTATCAAGCTGTTCTTCCTCTCAGGGGCAAAATACTAAACACTTATACAGATGAAAATGGAAAAAATGGTAAAGCAGAAGATTACAAGACTAAATCTTTATCTAAAATGATGTCTTCAAATGAAATAGTAACATTAATTAATGCATTAGGTCTTGATCCAAAATCAGAAGGTGAAGATATTATTAAAGATTTGAGATACGGAAAAATAATCATTATGACAGATGCTGATGTTGATGGTTCTCACATACGTGCACTACTATTAACATTTTTTAATAATAAACCATTTAACAAACTTATTGAAAATGGAAATGTTTATTTGGCCCAACCCCCTTTATTTAAAATCAATAAAGGATCAAAAAGTGTTTACATAAAAGATGAGGTTGGATTAGAAAAATATATAATAAATAATTCACAAAGTTTAAAAAAATTGAACAAAAAAAGTAAAGAATTTGCAAATATCTTAAATGAAGAAAAATCTAAACTTAGTATTCAAAGGTTTAAGGGTCTAGGAGAAATGAATCCTGTAGAATTATGGAATACTACATTAAACCCAGAAACAAGAAATTTACTTCAAGTAGAATACTCAAAAAATATTAAAATAGATCAGGAATTAATTTATAAATTGATGGGCAATGATGTTTCTTTAAGAAAGGATTTTATTGTTGATAATGCAATAAATGTATCAAATTTAGATATTTAAATGGAGTTTTTAAATAATTCTAAAAATTATTCATTAAATAGAAAAACCTATATAAATCTTAGATGGATCGCAATCATTGGTCAATTAATTTCAATAAACTTAGCTTATCTTTTTTTTAACTTTGAATTTTCTTTTATTAAAGCAAATATAATAATCTTAATTGGTACAATAAGTAACATCTATCTAATAAGTTTTTATAGTAAAAATTTACTATCAAATAGAGCTGCATTCTATTTTCTAATAATAGATATTTTACAATTGTCTCTACTATTATATCTAACAGGAGGTGTTTTAAATCCTTTTGTAATTTTTATAATAATACCCAGTGTTTTTGCATCCTTGAGTTTAGAAAAAAAAACAAACTATATTTTAATTATAATTACGTTATTTAGTATTATATTTTTAACATTTTTCTATGAAGAAACTTCTTTACCATTTCCAAGTAAATCTTTAATTAATAATTATTTCTACTTTTCAATTCCAATATCACTTGTTATTGCTCTCTGTTTTCTTAATTTTTTTGCAATAACATTTGGACAAGAATCTAGTTTAAGAAAAAATGCTTTAGATAAAACACAACAATTAATTGCAAAAGAGCATGAATTAGTATCTTTGGGTGGACAAGCTGCAGCAGCAGCTCATTCCCTAGCCACACCATTGTCTACTATCAAAGTAATTACCCAAGAATTATCGAACTCATTTCGTGGAAATCAGGATGTTGAGAATGATATTAAGTTGTTAACTGAGCAAGTTGAAAGATGTAATCAAATTCTAAAAAAACTCACGATTAATCCAGATGTTGATGATGAATTTATTGATTATGACTTAACATTATCAAATTATTTGAAAGAAATTATAAAATCATTTCAAGATATTAGTAAAAAAAAATTTTTTTTTCAGGATAGTCAAAATACAAATCCATTAAAATTTAGAAGATCAATTGAAATAATATATGGCTTGAGAAATTTTATTGGAAACGCAAATAAATTTGCAAAAGAAAAAGTATTTATCACAGTAAATTCTGATAGTGAGTTTACCGAAGTAATCATCGAAGATGACGGTGAAGGTTTTCCCAAAGATATCTTAGATAAAATTGGTGAACCGTATATTAGAACTAAAGAAAATAATTATAATAAAAAATCTGGTTTAGGACTTGGGATTTTTATAGGGGGTACTTTGCTAGAAAGAAATTATGCTAAAGTAATTTGTAGAAACTCCATAACTAGAAACGGTGCAGAAGTAATAATTAAATGGAAAAATGCTGATTTAAAAGGGATTTAATTAAGTGTCTTTTTATTTTTAAATAAGTTACTTAGCTCTCCGATCATGACATCGCCTAACTCCTGTACGTCTGTGATCTTTATAGCTTTCTTATAATATCTTGATACGTCATGACCTATTCCAATAGCTAATATTTCTATGTCTTCTTTATTCTCTATTAATTTAACTACTTTTTTTAAGTGTTTCTCTAAATAGTCACCTGAATTTACAGATAAAGTTGAGTCATCTACTGGTGCACCATCTGATATTACCATTAAAATTTTTCTTTCCTCTTTCCTCTTCTTTAATCTGCTATAAGCCCACATGATTGCTTCTCCATCAATATTCTCTTTAAGAATTCCTTCTTTTAACATGAGACCCAAATTCTTTTTTGATTGTCGCCATTGACTATCGGCGCTCTTATAAATTATGTGTCTTAAATCATTTAATCTTCCAGGGTGTTTAACTTTACCATTTTTATTCCAGGACTCCCTTGACTTACCACCCTTCCAATTCTTTGTTGTAAAACCTAAAATTTCTACTTTTACAGAACATCTTTCCAAAGTTCTCGATAAAATGTCAGCACAAAGTGCAGCAATTGTAATTGGCCTTCCCCTCATTGAACCAGAATTGTCAATTAACAGACTCACAACTGTATCCTTAAACTCTAGGTCTTTTTCTTTTTTAAATGATAATGAATTATATGGATCTATTATTATTCTTGGTAATTTTGAACTATCTAATAGCCCTTCCTCAAGATCAAAGTCCCAAGAACGGTTTTGTTTTGCCATAAGTTGTCTCTGTAGCTTATTTGCTAATTTTATAATTAAATCTTTAAAATTAATTAATTGCTGATCAAGATTTCTTCTAAGTTTTGATATTTCATCTGCTTCCTCAAGATTTTCAGCTTTTTCAATTTCATCAAAATCCCTTGTATAAACTTTATATTCTTTTTCAGTTTTTACATTATTCAACTTTTGAACAATATTTTCAGAGCTTTGTTGATCACTTTCAGTATCAAATAACTGCTCTTCCATTCTAAATTCATTTACATCTAAATCAGTATCAGATATGTTTTGATTTTCAGAGGCTTCTTGGTCTTTGTCTTGATTATTTTCACTATCTGACTCAGCATTTTGCTGGTTGTTTTGTTGATTTTCTTGATGATTTTCCTCTTGTTTATCTTCTTCATCTTTTTCAATAAAATCTAATTGATTTAAAATCTCAACAAATTTAGAACTGAATAATTCTTGGTTTTCTAAATTTTGTTTTAAATAATTTAGGTGTTTACCAAAACTATTTTTAAAATCATCATCCCAGTAACTTAGTATTTTTTCGCATAATGCATTTGGTTTAATCTCAAAAAAATTTTTAAGCATATAAATTTCAAAAGCTTCAGCAATAGTAGTATCTTCTTTAGACTTAAGTTGGTCTTTTCTTTTAAGATTTATTTTATAATTATAATTTTCTATTAAGTTCTTACCTATCCCCTTCAACATTCTAGTACCAAGCATCTCATATCTTATTTTTTCTGATGTATTATAAAGTGATTTAAGAGTAGGTTTTGATGGCAGTTTTTTTAGATAAATATTTTTATTTGAAAACTTTCGTTTAAGTGCTTCAGAATCTGTTTCAGCTCTGAACTTTAAAAAATCATATTTATTATTTAAGTTATCTAATTCAAAAAAATTATAATTTTTCGAACTATTATTTTTGTCTTCATCATTTTTATAGTTAAAATCCTCTGAAATAGCTTTTACAGTTGAAATTAAGGCTTGTTTAAATTTCTCTTTAATATTTTCGTCTTTTTTCATCTATATCTGAATATTTATTAATGACTCTGGCAGGTCTTCTCCAAAACATCTTTGATAATATTCAGCTATAGTATTCTTTTCAACATCGTCACATTTATTTAAGAAAGTTACTCTAAAAGAATAACCTACATCCTTAAAAATTTGACTATTTTCGGCCCAATGAATTACAGTTCTTGGACTCATAACTGAGGATATATCACCAGCTATAAAACCTTTTCTTGTCAAGGCTGCAACTTTTATCATATTTGAAATTATCTCTTTACCCTTAGCATTGTTCATACTTTTATTTTTTGATAAAACAATTTCCATCTCTTTCTCAAGTTCAAGGTAGTTAAGAGTTGTTACTATGTTCCATCTATCCATCTGACCTTGATTTATTTGTTGAGTTCCGTGATAAAGACCGCTCGTATCTCCCATTCCAATAGTATTTGCAGTTGCAAATAGTCTAAAAAATTTGTTTTGTTTTAAGACTTTATTTTTATCTAAAAGAGTAAAGCTTCCTTCAGATTCTAAAACTCTTTGAATCACAAACATTACATCTGGTCTGCCAGCATCATATTCATCAAAAACCAATGCCACTGGGTTTTGTATAGACCAAGGAAGTATACCCTCTTTAAATTCTGTGACCTGTTTCCCCTCTTTTATTACAATTGCATCTTTACCAATTAAATCTATTCTGCTTATATGGCTATCTAAATTCACCCTAATACATGGCCAGTTCAATCTTGCTGCAATTTGCTCAATATGCGTTGATTTCCCAGTGCCGTGATATCCTTGAACTAAAACTCTTTTATTAAAAGAAAAACCAGATAAAATTGCAAGAGTAGTATCTCTATCAAATTTATAACCTTTATCTATTTCTGGAACAAATTCACCTTTTTTTGAAAAACCCTCAACTTCCATATCACTATCAATACCAAAAGTTTGTTTTACAGATAGTTTAATATCAGGAGATAGGTTAATATTTGGTATCAATTTTTCCTCTATATGTATTTTTAAGTTGAGTGTAAGCCAAGGTAATTATTTTAAGTTTTTCTTCAAATTTTTTGTTTCCAGAATTCATATCAGGGTGAAATTTTTTGACAAGCTTTTTAAACCTTTCTCTGATCTTCTTCCATTCTATGCCAACAGGGATATCAAGTATTGTGAAAGCTTGAAAATCCTGACTATTAAATCTAAATTTTTTCATATAATCTAAATCTACGTGGTTCTTGTATTTTTGTGCGTCATCTTTTAGCGCATTATTCCAAAGTATTTTGAAAAAGTTATCTGGTGAACTAAAGCTTTGAGTAGGTTTATGCCATATCATATCAGATTTAATGAATTCGATAATCTGATCATCGTTCATTCCTGAAAAATAATTCCAATTTTTGTTAAATTCTTTAATATGCTCTAAACAAAGCATTCTATATTTCTTGCTATTATCTTTTTCAACCGGAGCTCTAAACTCCCCTAGATTATTGCAATTGTCCCAATCACAAATTGTTTTCATAATAAATTAATTTATAATAATACAATGGATATAGATAATTTATTTAAAAATATCAAAACAAAATTACTAAGCAATGCTATAATTCAGAATGTCAAAATTGAAGATAAAACATATCTTCATGCAAAACATGCTTCGCATGAAAAAAATAAATTTCATATAAAACTAATTATAATTTCAAGGGATTTAAAAAAAACAAGTAAATTAGATGCTACAAAGAGAGTGCATAAAATTCTTCAAGATGAAATTAAGAATCATATTCACTCTATTCAAATTCTATTTGAGTAAGTCTGATTTAATAAAATTTTTAACTTTAGAAACATTTATTTGCGTGTTTATATTTACTTTTCCGATTTTTTGAAGAGTTATAAAATTAATTTTACTAGTTGTATTTTTTTTGTCAGCTATCATAAAATTAACGATTTTATTAACATCTTTTAAAGTGAAAAATTTATTCAAATTATCAAAGTTTAATTTAGATAAATGAGACAATATTAATTGAAAATCATAGTTATTAAGCATTTTGAGTTTTTTACTTAATTTTGCAGAAGATAGAATTCCATAAAGCACGGCTTCACCATGATTTAATTTTTTCGAGTAATTTAAAGATGCTTCATAGGCATGGCCAAATGTATGACCCAAATTAAGACTTTTTCTCAAATTACTTTCGTTTTCATCTTGTTCGACAATTTCTTTTTTTATTTTGCAACTATCCAAAATTATTTTTTCAATAATGTTTTTTTTTAGTTTTAAAATATTTTGAATATTTTGATTTAAAAATAAAAATAACTTTTTATTTTTAATCAAAGAATGTTTAAATATTTCTGCATATCCACAAATCACCTCCCTTTTAGGCAGGCTATCCAAAAGTTTTGTATCTGAAATTACCAAGTTTGGCTGGTAAAAAGATCCAATTAAGTTTTTGCCAAATTTATTATTTATCCCTGTCTTGCCACCAATTGAGGAGTCTACTTGAGATAAAAGAGTGGAAGGTAAATTAATAAATTTCAGTCCTCTTTTATAAATACTTGCTGCAAAAGCAGAAAGATCTCCTGATATTCCGCCACCAAGACATACAATAGCATCGTTTCTACTAAAATTATTTTTAAATAGTATCTCTGTTAAATAATTCACATATTTTAGATCTTTATTTCTCTCAGATGCATCAAAGAAAAAAACTAATTTTTTTTCAGAACTCAACTTAGACTTAACTTTTTTTACAAAACTTTTAGGGATATTTTTATCTACTACTATTAAAGTTTTTTTAAAATTAATTTTCTCCTTTTTAATGATCAAATTTAATTTTGAAATAATATTATGGCCTACATAAATATTATAATTTTTACTTTTTGTATTAATTTTAAGAACTTTCATTTTCGATAATTTTAGATATTTGATTTATAATTTCATTCTTATTTTTATTTTCACAGTTTACTTTAAATTCTGACAATTTGTAGAATTTAACTCTTTTTTTATAAAGATTACCTATTTCCTTATTACTTAAATTTAGGGTCAAGGGACGCCTTTGGTTTTTTGATATTCTAGTTAATATCGTCTTAATTTTCCAATTTAACCAAAAGGAATAACTATTTCTTTTAATTTTTTTTCTAATTTTGTCATTTAAGAAAGCTCCACCCCCCAGTGAAATTACGCTTCCTTTTTTTTCAAGAAAGATCAATGAAATTTTCTCCTCTATTTTTCTAAAATAATCCTCACCTTTATTTTGAAATATATCAACTATCTTTTCATTTTCGTGTTTTTCGATTTCTGTGTCAACATCTATGAATTGATAATTTAATTTTTTTGCCAGTTTAAAACCAATAGTAGTTTTCCCAGCAGCCATCATACCAATTAATACTATATTTTTTTTAAACATTTATTAATATTGAAAAAACATAAATATGTCTTATTTCTAAACTAATTAAACATTTATGGAATTTCAAAGAAAAAATAATAACTCAATTATTGGGAAGTTGCGAGGCCCACTTGTAAAAATAACATTTATTCTCATAGTTTTAGTAGGTTTTGTGTATGCTTTAGGGTCAGTTGATTTTCCAGCTCCTAATAAGAAAATCGAAAAAATTTTACCTAATGAAAATTTCAAAATTGTTAAATAAAAAAAATATAATTTTTTTTTTATTTTTAATATCATTTAATAACTCTATAGCAAACGAACCTGTTGATATATGGAATATTGATAAAACAAAAACTGATATAGAACAAACCGACCAAAGTGAAATATTATCCACCCAAGAAACCTCTGAACAAAAAATTTCAATTTATGATTTGAATAGTCAGAATACAACCAATAATCAAAATAATGTTTTACTCGAGAATAATCTTGAAAATAAAATTTCTTTGTATGGTTTATACGATCCTGATGAAAATAATTTATCTATAGAAATGTGGAGTGAGTCTGATGGCGAGGAAATAAAAAAAATATTTGAAAAAATTTATTCCCAAAATTTATCTAATGATGCTTTAGATATTCTTGAAACAGTTTTATTAACAAATTCAAATACACCAATTAAAAATATAAATGAGCAAGAATTCTATGAAATCCAAAAAAAATTTTTGTTAAAAAAAAAAGATTTGAGCTTAATTAAATTATTTGTAGAAAAAAATCCTGATTTTTTGTTTAAAGATGAATTAATTAATTATTATGCAAATCACTATCTTTCAGAGGCAAATATTGAAAAAAGCTGTGAGATATTTGACTTAATTTCTGAGGTAACCTTAATAAATGATTATACATCGAAACTTAAAATTTATTGTTTAATTAATTCAGATAAAATAGATCAGGCATTGCTAATTTATGATTTGAAAAAAGAAATGGGGTTCAAGGATAATTTTTTTGAACAGAAAATATTTCAATTAATTGGGTTCGAAGATGAAAGTAATGAGGTTTCAGATAAAAATTTGTTAGAGTTACATCTGTCACATAGAGTAGTTAAAAACTTTAAGTATGTTCCTGATGAAAACACTTCTAAAGATGTTTGGAAATATTTAGCTTCTGCCAATCTTCTAGAAAAAGTAGAAAATATCGATTTAGAGGATTTTGAAAAAATAAACTTAATTGAAAAAGCAGTACATGATGGAAATTATAATGAGGAAGATTTGTTTAATTTGTACACCAGATATCAATTTAATTTTAATCAACTACTTTCAGCTAAAGAAAATTATAAAACTTTAGATAAATCTAGTCAAAGAGCATTGATATATCAAAAGATGCTTTTGACAATAGATGCAAGTGAAAAATTATATTTAGCAAGATTATTAAAAAATTTATTCGAAAACGATAATTTAGGAAACGCTTTTTATATTCAACTTTCTAAGATTTTGTTATCTGTAGATAAGTCTAAAATAACATCAGATTTAATTTCATTTTACGATAACAATATAATTAATGAGGAAACAGTCATAAAAAATATAAAATTTAACAACAAAATTATTCACCAATCAAAACTATTAAATTATTTTGTGGAAAAGAAAGAGATATCTAAAATAGAAAAAGAAACAAACGATTTATTGAAAAGCATTTTGAAAGATAAAAAATATATTGTGACCACAAATGATGAAATATTATTGGAGTCACTAAAATATGATGGCATAAAGATTTTAAAAAAATACTCTGATAGATATTCTTCTACTGCAAATATACCACCTGATATACAAGCTAAAATTAATAATAGAGATTTAGGTCTTATTTTACTCAGAATAGTTGAAATTATTGGTGAAGATAAATTAGAAGATCTTGGGTCAGAAACTTTAAATTTTATATTAATTACACTAAATCAATTAGACCTTGATACAATTCGAGATAAAATTATTTTAAAAACTTTACCAATCAGGGTATAAATCTAAATAGTTATGGCTGTAAAACAAATATTAACTGAACCAAATAAAGTTTTGAGACAAATATCTAAACCGGTTGACAAAGTAACAAAGCAGGATCAAATATTAATGGATGATATGTTGGATACAATGTATCATGCAAATGGAATTGGATTAGCTGCAATTCAAATTGGAATACCAAAAAGAATAATAGTAATGGATATTGCAAAAAAAGATGAAAAGAAAAATCCAATGTATTTCGTTAATCCAATAATTAAAAATAAAAATAATGACTTATCTACATATGAAGAAGGGTGTCTGTCAGTGCCTGATCAATTCGCAGAGGTAGATAGACCATCAACATGTGAGGTTGAGTATTTAGATTACAATGGAGAAAAAAAGATTTTAAAAGCCACAGGATTGTTAGCGACATGCATACAACATGAAATGGATCATTTAGAAGGAATATTATTTATTGATCATTTATCAAAATTAAAAAAATCAATGATAATAAAAAAACTTTCTAAACAGAAAAAAAGCTCTGAAGCAGTAATAATTTAATTAATGCAAAAAAAAATTGCTTTTATGGGAACACCAATTTTCGCTGTTCCAATATTAAAAAATATTTACCAAAATGGTTATGAAGTCTCTGTTGTATATACACAACCACCTAGAAAATCAAATAGAGGACAAAAGTTTGAAAAATCGCCGATACATTCATTTGCAGAAACAATCAGCTTTGATGTAAGAACCCCTGATAAATTAAATGATAATAATTCTGAATATGAATATTTCAAAAGTTTAAATTTGGATTTGGTTATTGTGGTTGCTTATGGAATAATTATTCCAAAAAATTTCTTATCATTAAGCAAACAAGGTTTTATTAATTTGCATGCATCTTTACTTCCAAAATGGAGAGGTGCTGCACCAATTCAAAGATCAATAATGAGTCAAGATAAAGAAACTGGCATCAGCGTTATGAAAATAAACGAAAAACTAGATGAAGGAGATATTTCGCATATTTTTAAAATTAATATTGAGGAAAACGAAAATGCCCAAACTTTATCTGATAGACTTTCTACTTTAGCTTCAGATAAAATTTCAGAGGTAATCGATAGTATTATTGATAAAGAGGTTAACTTTAAACAGCAAGATCATTCTCAAGCTACGTATGCAAAAAAAATAAAAAAAATAGAAGGATTAATTGATTGGAATGATAGAGCTGAAAATATTATTGGAAAAATAAATGGATTATATCCCTTTCCAGGAGGGTATTTTATTTTTAAGGGTGAAAGATATAAAATTTTAAAAGCACAACTATCTTTCAATAAAGATAAAGCAGGCAAAGTAATATCTAATGATCTAGAAATTAGTTGTGGTGAAAACTCAATTAAAATATTGGAAATTCAACGAGAAGGAAAAAAACCACAAAAAATAAATGAATTTTTGCTTGGTTCTCAAATACAAAAGGGAACCAATTTATTAAATGTTTAGATATCAAATTATAATCGAGTATGATGGAACCAATCATTCTGGATGGCAATCTCAAAAAAATGCAAAATCAATTCAAAACGAAATTGAAACAACTTTGTCAAAAATAATTAAGAAAAAAATTAAAATTATAGGCTCCGGAAGGACAGATGCTGGTGTTCATTCCAAAAATCAATCTGCTCACTTTGATTGTAAAAATTTATTATCTGACAAACGTAAATTAATTCTCTCAGTAAATCATTTTTTAAATAAAAAAAATATATCAATAAAGAAAATTATAAAAAAAAACATAAATTTTCATGCAAGATATTCTGCTAAAGAAAGAGAATATGAATATATTATTCTTAATAGAGATTCACCTCCTATATTAGATAAAAACAAAGTTTGGTATTTAAGATCTAAGTTAGATATAAAACAAATGAAAAAAGCGGCAAAGAAATTGATTGGAACTCATAACTTTAATACATTCAGATCTTCTAATTGCCAGGCTAAATCTCCAATAAGAACTCTTAAAAAGATAAAAATTACAAGGAAAGATGAAAAAATAATCTTTATTTTAAGATCAAAGTCATTTCTTAGAAATCAAGTAAGATCAATTATTGGTTGTTTAAAATATGTTGGTGCTAATAAGTGGACGATCAAAGAGTTTGAAAAAGTTCTAAATTCCAAAAATAGAAATCAGTGTGCTCCACCAGCACCTGCTCAAGGATTATATTTGTCAAAAATTATTTACTAAGTCTTAGTGATTTTTTTATTCTCCAACGAGAGGCTTGTTTAACAATATATCCACAACAATTATTTGAATTACACCTACAGGGATAATCTTTAAAGTCTGCATCAAAACTAAAACCATAATCATATGAAAGTTCCTCACCTTTTTTAATGTTTTTAATAGACTCTATCCATAATTTTAAACCTTTACCAACTACTTCACAATTAGGGTTACATGAATGATTTATAAGTCGGGCAGTATTAAAATTGTATGCCCCATCTAAGTCCCACTTTTTATTAATTTCAAAAAGATAAATCCTTTTTGAGTTATCAAATTTAGGATTTATTTCACTTTCTTTTTTAGATATTAATTTTCCTTTATACTCAATTATCTTTGTACCTTTTTTAATATCTTTAGCTGCAACTAATCCTTTGTTATCAATATTTGATTTTTTTATTTTATATAATGCCATGAGGTTTATTTATGTTAATTTTTCAGAATCTCAATTGAATTCTAAAAGTGCGTTAACATGTTCATCTGCACTTTCAGCAAGAGCTCTAAGATCATAGCCACCTTCAAGTATAGATACGACTTTTCCATTACAAAAATGTTTAGTAGTTTCTAAAACTCTCTTGGTTATTTCGTAGTAATCTCTAGACTCTAAATTTAATTGACATAAAGGATCATCTTTGTGAGCATCAAATCCTGCAGACATTAATATAAATTCAGGGCGAAATTCTTTTAATCTTTTAAGCATATGCTCATAAGCATCAAAATATTGTCTAGAACTTGTACCTGCGGATAATGGAATATTCAAAGCATTATTATAATCTCCCTTTTCATGCTCCGTTCCCCCCCCCTGGATAGTATGGATATTGATGTAAGCTTGAAAAAAAAACATTCTGATTAGACTTAAGAATATCATAGGTTCCATTTCCAAAGTGACAGTCCCAATCTATCACTGCAATTTTCTTATATTTGTATTTAGAAATTAAATAATTTGCAGCAACACCAATATTATTTATTACACAAAAACCCATAGCTTTATTTTTTTTAGCATGATGGCCCGGTGGTCTTGTAACACAGTGAGCAGCTTCAAATTCTTTATTTTCAATACCATCGATTGCAGCTAATATTGAACCAACCGCATCAAATGTTGCATCTTTGCTACCTGGAGAAACAACCGTATCACCATCTAAAAATACTAATCCTTTTTCAGGAAAGGCATTTTCAATTGTATCCACATAACTCGAGGAATGTGTTTGTCTTATAATATCTTTGTCAAAACTAACTGGGTTTTTCCAAATCAACTTTTTATTTTTTTTCAATTTTTCTATTATTGAAGTTACCCTTGAAATACTTTCAGGATGTCCCGAACCAGTATTATGATTTAATGAGGATTTTGATGTAACTATTGCTGTTTTCATTAAAAATAATTTTCTAAAATTTTATAGTATATTTTAGTTAATTTTTTTAAATCAGAAATTGGAGATCTTTCATCAACCATGTGAATAGTTGTATTTCTTAGACCTAACTCTAATCTAGGTATCGAGCCTAAAAATCTACTATCACTTGTACCCCCTCTACAATTTAACTTTGCAGAATTACCTGTAACCTTTTTGACAATTTTTTTAACCATATAAATCTCTTTATTAGGTTTTGTATAGAAGGCTTCACCACTAACTCTATATTCTATCTTAGTTTTACACTTCTCTTTTTTTGCAACACTATTAATTATTTTACTCAACTTTCTTTTAAGAGACGATGATTTATGTTTTGAATTAAATCTAACATTAAATTTTGCACTTGCAGATTGAGGTACCACATTTTCAGATAAATTATCCACATTTATTTTAGTAAACTCCAAGTTAGATGGAGGCATAAATTTAGTACCATTGTCTAAAGATACACTTTTTAATTTTGATATTACTTTTGCTAAGGCTGTACAAGGATTGATATAAGTTCCAGCAAACGCAGAGTGCCCACTTTTTCCATATATACTTACAACTCCATTCATAGAACCGCGCCTTCCAATTCGTATTTCGTCACCAACCGATCTATTTGATGATGGCTCTCCAACAATAGTAAAATCTATTCTTTCATCTTTCTTTCTTAGGTATTTCATAACTGCGGGACATCCATGACCCGTAGTTTCTTCATCAGCTGAAATAATAATTGAAATAGATCCTTGAAATTTTTTATTTTTAATAAAATTACTAACCGCACTTATCCAACAAGCTACACCACCTTTCATATCTTGAGATCCTCTACCGTTTAAGTATCCTTTTTTCACAACAGCTTTAAATGGTGGGATTTTCCAATTTTTAAGATTAGCAACTACGTCAGTATGCCCTAGAAAGTTTATATGAGGTTTTGATTTACCAAATCTTGCATACAAATTTAAAGCTGGCTTTGAACCAGTTCCTTTTGATTTAATAATTTTACATCTAAAACCAATGGCAGTGAGTTTTTTTGATAAGAATCTCATTATACCTTTATCTTCAGTTTTTACAGTTGGAAATCTGATTAGCTCTTGAGCTAATTTTATTTCATTATACGTTTTCATTAATTTATTCTCTTAAAAGATCATTAATTGAAGTTTTTGATCTCGTTTTTTCGTCGACTTGTTTAATTATAACAGCACAGCTTAGTGATGGTCCAGATGGATTTTTCTTATCTGGCAAAGTGCCTGGTACAACAACAGAATATGGTGGAATTTTTCCATAAATTATTTTACCAGTTGATCTATTTACAATTTTTGTTGATTGACCAATAAACATTCCCATGCTCAATACAGAACCTTCTCCAACAATCACGCCCTCCACAACCTCTGACATAGCTCCTAAAAAAACATTATCCTCAATAATTGTTGGTAGTGCCTGAGCTGGTTCAAGTACTCCACCTACACCACTACCAGCTGATATATGACAATTTTTTCCAATTTGACTGCAGCTACCAGCTCTTGCAAAAGTATCGATCATTGTACCTGAATCTATGTAAGCTCCAATGTTAACATAGCATGGCATTAAAACTGCGTTTTTCCCAATAAAAGATCCTTTTCTAACTGGTGAATTGGGAACCATTCTAAAACCAGCTTTCTCATGATCTTCTCTTGTCCATCCTGCTGTTTTTCCTTTTAGTAAATGAGCTTTATCATACCAACTGCTGTAAGGACCATTTAAATTTTCCATTGGATAAATCCTAAAGCTAAGCATTATTGCTTTTTTTAAATGTTGGTGTGTTACCCACTCGCCGTTTATTTTCTCAGCCACTCTGGATTTACCACTATCTAAATCTTCAATAACTTGATTAATAGCGTCCTTTATAGATTTATTAGAATCTTGATTAATTTGATCTCTATCTTCCCAAGCATCATTTATAATTTTTTCTAAATTACTCATAATTTTATTGTTCTTTTAATAACCTTATTTTTTTTAAAAATAAAGCAAGATTATCAATTTTATAATCTACCACATCTTTATATTTATCAATGTTATTTATTGGCTCATCATTTTTAAACCAAACTTTGATCATATTTTTTGCTGTTTCAGATGTAAGGTTTTTACAAATATCCTCCACGTAAACAGTTTCATCATTATCAGGTATTTGAAATTTGTCACATAACAATCTAAGAGATTCAGGATTTGGTTTTGGTTTAAATTTAAAGTCTACAATATCCATGACTTTACCTTCAAACAAATCATCTATACCTATTCTTTTCATACAATTTATAGCATGTTCCCTACTTCCATTGGTTGCGCAATATGCTTTTACATCTAGTTTTAATAATTCTTCTCTAAGTTCAACGTCTTTATCAAGACAATCATAGTTAATTGAATGGACAAATTTTAAAAATTCATGAGCATCAATTTTATCAGGGTGGTTAATAAGAAGTCCATTTAATGAAGTGTCATGCTTGTAAAAATATTCTGATTGGATTTTTTTTGCCTCAATTTTATCAATATCAAGTTTTAGTGATATAAATTCTGTCATTCTGGCGGATACTTGACCAAATAACGTTTTTAAATATTTAGGATGATATACACAACCATCCATATCAAGAATTAGATATTTAATTTTTTTTAAATCTCTCATTTTCTGATCAATGTACCCGCACCCTTATCAGAAAATATTTCAAATAAAATTGAGTGAGGCTTTCTTCCATCAACAATGACCACACCTGTAACTCCATTATTCACAGCATCAAGACATGTATTAATTTTTGGGATCATGCCTTCAGTTATAGTTTCATCTTTAATCATTTGGAGAATTTCAGTCGATGTAATTTCTTCTATTAAATTTTTTTGTTTGTTTAGAACACCCTCTATATTTGTCATTAAAATCAATCTTCTTGCTTTTAAAGATTTAGCTATTGCTCCTGCGGCCGTATCTCCATTTATATTATAGGTTTGATTATCTTTTAACCCTAAAGGAGAAATTATTGGGACCATTTTTTTTTCTAAAACATTTTTAATTATATCTTTATTAATTTCATTAGGCTTTCCAACAAATCCAAGCTCTTCAGACTCTGGAATTATTTTTATAACATTATTATTTTTAGTGTTAATTGGGATTGCATCTGTACCTCTTTTTTTTAAAGACTCAACAATATCATTATTAAAATCAATTAACACGTTTTCGACTATATTTATTATTTTTTCATCTGTTACTCTTAGACCTCTAATAAATTTGGATTGAATATTTGATTTATCTAATTCTCTTTTAATTCTTGGTCCACCACCATGAATAACAACAATCGAAAGACCCAATTTATTTAGTACGCTTATATCCTCAACAAAGTTATTAAATATATTTCTATCTATAAAAACATTGCCTCCATACTTAATAACAATTAAATCATTTTTATATTTATCAATATATTTTTTGACTTCATTGATGGATGGTCCATCTATGGGAAGCAAATCTTCTATTTTCATTTCTATACTTGAGTTTTTACAGTTGTCTTCTTCATGATAACAACTTGCTGCATCATCGTGAAAATATTATTAAAAGTCCAATAAATAACTAATCCACTAGGGAAGGGAGCTAATATTACCGTTAAAAATAGTGGGAAAAACATAAATATTTTAGCCTGAATTGGATCTGGCGGCGCTGGATTTAATTTTTGTTGTAGATACATAGTAAGACCCATTAAACACGGCCACGCTCCAATAATTAAAAAATTTGGAACATCAAATGGAATTAATCCAAAAGCATTAAATATACTTGTAGGATCTCTTTCGCTTAAGTCGTTTATCCATCCAAAAAATGGCTGGTGTCTCATTTCAATTGTAACAAATAACATTTTATAAATTGCAAAGAAGAAAGGTATTTGTAGCAAGATTGGAAAACATCCACTTAAAGGGTTTACTTTTTCTCTACGATATAAAGCCATCATTTCTTGTTGAAGTTTAACTTTATCCTCTTTATGCAATTCCTTTAGTCTTGCCATTTCTGGCTGAAGAAGTTTCATACGGGCCATTGATTTAAACGACATATTTGCAAGTGGAAAGAATGCAATACGTATACAAATTGTAATTAAAATTATTGCTACACCAAAATTTCCTGAAAAATTAAAGAAGTAATCAATTGCAAAGAACAACGGTTTTACTAACCAATAAAACCAACCCCAATCAATAACTAAGTCAAATTTACTTATTTGCTGGTCTTGTGCATAACCGTCAATAATATCAACTTCTTTTGCAGCAACTATAACTCTAAAAGAATTTGATCTAGTTTCGTTTGCACCAACAGTTGTTGGTTTATTTTCTATAAAGCTTGCTTTAAATTTATTCTTATAATCAAAATCCGCTCTGAAAGATTTGTTTTGCTCAGGAATGATGCTTGCTACCCAGTATTTATCAACTATAGAAACATATCCTTCTTCAGCATTTTTTGAATATGATTTATCCTCAATATCATCATAATCCTCTTCAACTAGTTCACCATCAAACACACCAAGCAAACCTTCATGAAGTATATAAAAGTTAGTTACTTCAGGAGCTGTATTTCTTACAACTTGTCCATAAGGATAAAAACTATAAGTTTTTTCAGAATTATTAATTATTTTTTGCTCAATGTTGAACAAAAATTTGTCATCTATTGTAATTATCTTTTCAAAGGTAATATTATTATTATTTGTCCATACTAATTTTACGGGATTATTAGGAGTAAGTTGATTGTTTCCCTCAACTTTCCAAACCGTCTTATTATTTGGAGTTTCAATTTCATTATTATTTATTGCCCATCCCGAGTCAATATAATACCCAGTCTTAATTTCTTTTGGATTTAATAAGGTTACTTTTTCATTGCCATCAACTGTAGTTGTATAATTTTTAAAAGTAAGGTCATCAATTATTCCTCCACTTAAAGATATTGAGCCAATCACATTTTCATTTTCAAAATTAACTCTTTCACTTTCTTCAAGTGCATTTTCTCTTGTGATTATTTTTATTTCTTCATTTTCAATTAATTTGGGAGCATCCTCATTATTTGTAAGTTCACCTATTTCTTTTTCTAATTGTCCCTCTTTTACTTGTCGAGGTTCTGGTGCAAAAAATAAACCCCATAGCACAATTATTGCAGCACTTAAGGAAACAGCAGCTAAAGTGTTTTTTAAATCCATTAATTTTTACCTTTCTTAACAGGATCATATCCGTGTCCACCAAGTGGATGACAGGACAAAATTCTTTTGAAACCTTTTGCAGTCCCTCTCAAAATTCCATATTCATTTAGACAATCAATAAAATAATCAGAACAGGTTGGAAGATATCTGCAGCTTGGTCCAAAAATAGGGGATAGAATTAATTTATACAGTCTAATAATAAATATAAATAATTTTTTAATCATCTTACTTTTGTTAAATCTTTTAATATAGACTCTTTTATCATTTTATAATTTCCATTATAAAGGTTTTTCTTTGCAATAAACAAATAAGAATAATTAAGGTCCATATTTATTGTCTTAACTGCATCATTCATAATATTTCTTAATCTTCTTTTTATTTTGTTTCTTTTTACTGCATTGCCAATTTTTTTTTTGGTAACAAAACTTACATTTAAATATTTATTGTTTTTTGAAGAAATCTTTTTGAAGAAGATTGTTGAATATTGATTAGCTATTTTTCTGCCACTCAACAAATTCTTAAAATCCTCATTCTTTGAGAGACTTGAGATCCTGCTCTTCATTAAACTGAAAGTTTTTTTCTACCTTTTTTTCTTCTATTTTTTAGAACTTTTTGTCTTTTTTTTGTAGACATTCTAGATCTAAAACCGTGTTTTCTTTTTCTTTTTACTTTACTTGGATGCCAGGTTCTTTTCATAGATTATTAAAATATTGTTAAAATTTCGTTCTTATAGAAAATAAAACTATATAAGTACAGGTATTTTTAATAAATTATACCCATGAACAAGATAAAAAATATCAAAATAGTTCTAGGAATTTCATACATATTGGTAATTTCGATTTTTTTATGGTTTTTTTTTCAAAATTTTTCAATCCAAGATTTTACAAGTTATGAATTAATTAAAGCTAATAGGGAGACTCTTGAAGCAATTAAAAGCAACAATATATTCTTATCTAGTCTTTTATTTTTTCTGGGTACAATAATTTGGGTCTTACTTTTAGGTTTTGGATCACCAATATTTTTAGTTGGAGGTTTTATTTTTGGTAAATGGCTAGGAACTTTATTGGTAGTTTTTGGATTATCTACTGGCGCTACTCTTCTTTATATAACCGCAAATTTTTTTTTCAAAGATGTTATCAAAGAAAAATTTTCAATTAGATTTAATAATTTAACTGAGAGGTTTAAAAAAAATGAATTTGTGTTTTTTTTAATCTATAGGTTTGTAGGAGGTATTCCTTTTTTTATATCAAATATTTTACCAACTTTGTTTAATATTAAAATTAAAAATTTCTTTTTTGGATCAATATTAGGTATGGCACCGCAGCTTTTCGTTGGAGTATCTTTGGGCGCAGGATTAAGTAAAATTTTGGATGAAAATAAAGAACCTCCAAATTTTTTTGAGCTAATTTCAACACCAGATATTTATTTACCAATTATTGGAATAATAATTCTAGTATTAATTGCTATTTACCTAAGAAAATATTTTTTCAAATAACTGGTGCCCCGACCCAGAATTGAACTGGAAACTGATCCTTACCATGGATCTGTTATACCATTTAACTATCGGGGCATTTTATCAACAATATTGTATAAAACTGAATTTGACAAACTATTGACTTAATTTATAAGTAAATATCAGACAAAGGAATGACACCATGGGAATACATTACGATTATAAAAGCACCAGAGGTGCCAAAGCAATGGAAAAGCAAGCTAAGAGAGAAAAGAAGCTTGCAGAAAAAAGAGCTAAGAAACAGGCTAAAGCTCAAGAAAAAGGTTTAGTTGATAAAATTGAAAAAAAGGATCAAACAATTCCATTAGATACAGTTATCACGCTAGATCATTTAACGAACCCAGACAAAAAATAGTAAATAGATGAATAAAAAAAGAAAGCCATCAGAGCTTGATCTTCAAAATGCGTTAAGAAAAAATTTAAAAAAAAGAAAAATTTTACAAAAAAAAATTATAAAAAAAAATGATACTCAGCGACAAACAAATAACTAAACTTGCTGAAGAACATGAAATGATCTCTCCTTTTGTAGATAAAAGTGTTTCAAAAGGAATCAGCCACGGACTCAATTCTTTTGGTTACGATCTTAGATGCGGATCAGAATTTAAAATATTTACTAATATAAAGGGAGCAACTGCAGATCCAAAAAATTTTAGTGAGGATAATTTTATTACTGTTAAAGGAGAGGAATCTATTTTGATACCACCCAATTCATTTGCACTTGCTAGTAGTTTAGAATATTTCAAAATGCCACGTAATGTAACAGGTCTTGTAACAGCAAAATCTACTTATGCTAGATGTGGTTTAGGTGTGCCACCAACTGTTCTTGAAGCAGGTTGGGAAGGAAATCTAGTACTAGAATTTTCAAATCATACAAGTAACTCAATTAGATTATATGCTAATAGTGGAGCTGCCCAAATTTTGTTTTTTCAAGGCGAGCAACCCGCAGTTTCTTATTCAGATAGAAAAGGGAAATACAATTTTCAAACAGGAATTACTTTAGCTAAATCAAAATAAAATGAAAAGATTTACAATTAAAGGCCCTAATAAAGCTATTAAGGGTGAAGTTAATATAAGTGGGGCTAAAAATTCTTGTCTTCCGTTAATGGCAGCATCTATTTTGTTTAAAAATAAAATCACCCTTAGAAATGTTCCATTTGTAAAAGATGTACATACTATGAAAGATCTTTTAGTTTCACTGGGTGCTAGAGTTGATTTCTCGATATCAAAGAAAATGATGACAATAACCAATAATAAAAACCATAAATTAGTTGTACCGTATAATTTAGTTTCAACCATGAGGGCTGGTGTTTTAACAATGGGTCCACTTTTAGCCAGATACCCCAAAAAAAAAATTAAAGTTGCATTAGGTGGAGGATGCGCATTAGGAGTTAGAGATACTAATTGGCACCTTTCTGGATTTAAAAGCTTAGGAGCTACAAATAGTTTAGAGAAAGGATATGTAAATATCTCTTCCAAACAAGGTTTGAAAGGTGGAAAATACAAATTTCCAAAAGTCAGTGTTACAGGAACATCAAACTTAATAATGGCCTCTATTTTTGCTAAAGGAATACATTTTATAAAAAATATTTCAATCGAGCCTGAAGTTCTAGACTTAATTAATTTTTTAAATATGTCTGGAGCAAAAATCAAATTTTTGGGAAAAAGATCTATAAAAATTACTGGTGTGAATGAACTTGTTAATGGAACACATAGTATTATTGGAGATAGGATAGAAGCATTTAGTTATTTATGTGTTGGGGCAATTACAAGAGGAAAAATAAAAACTAATAATATCAATCCTAATCAACTAAGTTCAGAAATTAGTGTATTAAAAAAAATTGGCTATAAAATTGAAGCAAAAAATAATTCTATAAAAATATATCCTGGGGCCAAACTTAAACCAATCAATATAAAAACTGGACCATTTCCTAATTTCGCAACTGATAATATGCCAATGATATTGGCAGTATTAACAACTATATCAGGAAAAAGTCAAATCGAAGAAACAATCTTTTCAAATCGATTTATGGCAGCTCCAGAACTAAATAGAATGGGTGCTAAAATAAATATAAAAAAAAATAAAGCTACTATTATTGGTCAAAAAAAACTTTATTCTGCAGATTGTATTTCTTCTGATTTAAGAACTACATTTTCAATTATACTTGGTGCCATTGCTGCAAAAGGATCATCAACAATTTCAAGAGTCTATCATGGACTAAGAGGTTATTATAATCTTGAACAAAAGCTTAAAAAAATAGGAATTAAAATAAATTCAAATAATAATGGCTGATAAATTTTTAAAGAAAATAATAGCTCAAAATCAAGAAGACATCAGGGTTATTTCTGCTTTATGTTCTGAGGCAAAAGTAAAACTAACAGATATAAAGTTTTTAAAAAAAAATAAAATTTTTTTAATATCTTTAATAAGAGATAATAAAGAAAAAGCGGATAGTAAAGAAAAAATAAATAGTATTATAAAATTTGAATTTATTGAAGAATCGAAGTCTAAAAATATAGACCAAAATAATGAGGAAAGTATTTTAGAACTTCTAGCTGTAGAGACCTATAAAAAAGAAAATAATTATGAAATAATTCTGTTATTTTCAAATAATGGAATTATAAACCTTTTTTGTGAAATAATTGACTGTACACTAGAAGACGTGAAAATAAGAAATGATTAAAATTTTAGATTGTAAAAGTAAAAGTTATAAGAAAAAATTAATTGATTTTCTTGAGGTAAGAAGATCAAGAAAATCTATAGATACAAAAAAAGTTGTTAAAATATTAAACGATATTAAAATTAATAAGCTTAAAGCGGTACTTAAGTACGAAAAAAGATTTTCAAAAAATAGTAAATTATATGCATCAAGAAATGAAATTAATAAATCAATAAAAAAATTAGATCCGAAAATAAAAAAAGCAATCGATTTTGCATATTCTAGAATATTTAAATTTCATTCATTACAAAAACCAAAAGATTTAAAATATGTTGATCAGTATAAAAATAAAATTGATTATAAAAATATTCCTCTACAATCAGTGGGAATATACGTGCCAGCAAATTTACCTAGCACACTTTTAATGTGTGCAATACCTGCACAAATTTCTAAAGTCAAAAAAATTATAGTTTCAAATCCAAGAATAAATGGAAAATTAAATTCTGCAGTTATGTATGCTGCAAAAAAATGTGGAGTATCTGAAGTAATCACATGTGGTGGCGCACAAGCAATTGGTAATTTAGTTTATATTCAAAAGGTAAATAAGATAGTTGGACCAGGATCTGATATAACTGCTGAAGCCAAGCGTTTAGTATTTGGTACAGTAGGTATAGATGGCATGGCTGGACCAAGTGAAATTTTAGTGCTTGCTGACAAAAAAACAAATATAAACGAGATTAGCACATCACTTGTTGGACAATCTGAGCATGGCACTGAAAGTCAATGTATTTTAGTAACAAAGCACAAACAAATAATAAATAAGGTTCAAAAAAGTGTTTTAGATAATTTAAAAAATATACCAAGAAAGAAAATTGCTTTTAAAAGTTTAAAAAGACATGGCTTAATTATATTGTGTAAAAATGATAATCAAATTATTGAGGTTGTTAATGAGGTAGCTCCTGAACACCTCGAGTTAAATGTATTAAACTATAAAAAATATATCAGTCGCATAGTGAACGCAGGTTCAATATGTATTGGTAAATACACACCAATGGCTGTTACAGATTATAATTCTGGTAGTCAGCATACTCTTCCAACTTTAGGAAGTTCTAAATTTTCTTCGGGATTAAATGTTAATGATTTCTATAAAAAAATAAGCTATGTAAATCTTTCAAAAAAAGGTGTTGCAAAAATTGGGAGATTTGCGATACACATGAGTGATTTTGAGGAACTTAAAGCACACTCTAAATCAATTAGATCGAGAATAAGGAGCAAATAAATTTGGCAAAACAAGATACTTTGACTTTTGATGGCGTGGTAAAAGATTTACTACCCAATGCAATGTTTAGAGTTGAACTTAGCAATGGACATATGATTACGGCACATACTGCCGGTAAATTGAGAAAAAATCGTATAAGAGTTCTACAAGGAGACAAAGTTACTGTTGAGATGACTCCTTACGATTTAACGAAAGGCCGAATAATATTTAGGTCTTAAAAAAGGAACCCTGGTGTAGCTGGTGCGCACGAACGCCTGAAAAGCGTTAGGACCTGGTTCGTTTCCAGGGGGTTCCACCACATAAAATTACTTCTTGAATAAATTTTAAAAATCTATTAACAAACTCTCAAGCTAAATTTTAGCTAAATAACAATAAAGAAGAAAGAGTAAAAATGAGTCTAAAAGGAAAAATCAAGTGGTATAACTCGAAGAAGGGTTATGGCTTCATTGAGCGTGAAGATAAAGAAAAAGATGTGTTCGTTCATGCGAGCGCAGTTAGAGATGCAGGTTTAAAATTCTTAAACGAAGGTGATGAACTTACTTTCGATGTTGAGGATGCAGATAAAGGACCTGCGGCTGTTAACTTACAAAAAACGTCGTAAATCTTAATCATCAACATATTTGTATAGGGATAAATTAGTAAAATTTTACTGATATTATTCCTATACAATTCTCTCTTGTATTTTAAATTTTAACTGTTATTTAGATCTCAATGATTAGTAAAATAAACATTGTAAGATTCACTCACAGACATCATTTTCATGCTGGCTGCACGCTAGCTATTTAATCATTTTAAAAATTTAAATTTAACAATTATTAGTATAAAACAGTGAAAGGAAGCTGCCGTCGTATAATAGTTATTACTCCCGCCTGTGGAGCGGGCTATCTTGGTGCGATTCCAAGCGGCAGTACCAAAAATGAAAAAAGAAAACAATTTAATACCCAGTCTTCCTAAAGGATTTAAAGATAGATGGGGAAAAGAATTAGCTTTAAAAAAAAAGTTATTAAAAATCATTGAAGCTAATTTTACAAAATATGGATTTTTACCATTGGAAACTTCTCCAATGGAAATCAGTGAAAATATAGGATCATTTCTTGCAGATGATGATACCAACCCTATGTCTGATGTATTTACATTCAATGATGAAAAAGAATCCTTAACCCTCAGATATGATATGAGCGCACCTCTGGCAAGATTCGTGGCTCAAAACTATAGAGATCTAACATTTCCATATAAAAGATATACTTTTGGCGATGTCTTCAGAAGAGAAAAACCAGATAGTGCAAGATTTAGATCTTTCATGCAGTTTGATGCAGACATCATCGGGAATGTAAATGAAGCACAGGCAGATGCTGAAATTTGTAATATTATTTCTGATACTTTTTTTAACTGTGGACTTAAATCAGATCAATTTACAATAAATGTTTCTAACAGAAAGATTGTTCAAGGACTTATTTCTGAACTTAAAATAACGAACGAGCAAGAACTAAAAGTTATTAGAGCAATTGATAAGTTAGAAAGAATTGGAATAGATGGTGTTAAAGATCTTCTTCAAAAAGAGAGAAAAGATGAGAGTGGAGCAATAACTAAAGGTGCAAACTTAACTAATGAGCAAACATCCCAAATTATTGAATTCTTAAAGATAAAAGATATTAAATCATTGAAATCAAATATCAAAAACAACATATCTCAAGAGGGAATTAATGAGATAGAAGAGCTATTTAATATTTTATCTAAAGGAAATTTCTCAAATCAGATTAAAACTAATTTCAATATTGTCAGAGGGCTAGCTTATTATTCTGGTTTTTGTGTTGAGACAAATTTAAATTTTAAAGGAAAAAATACTCAAGGAAAAGAAATCGATATTGGTTCTTGTGCATCAGGTGGTAGGTACAATTCTCTTATTAAAAGATTTAAAGGCGTTGATTTTAAAGGAACAGGTATGTCAATAGGTGTAGACAGGTTAGTTTTTGCTTTAAATCAATTAGATCAGTTTAAAGAAGATGAAAGTAACAATATTTTAGTTTGTGTTTTAGATCCAAACTATATGGATCAATATTATAAAATAGTAAACGAACTGAGAGAAAATAATATTAATTCTGAAATATACCTAGACTCTTCCAAAAATCTTAAAAAACAATTAACTTATGCGGATAAAAAAGGTTGCTCTCTTGCAATTATTTGTGGCCAAGAAGAAATTGAGCAGGGCAGAATAACAATTAAGAAATTAAAATCTAAAAAAGAAAACGATCAAATATCAATCAGTTCAAAAAATTTAATAAATGAAATCAAGAAACTTATTTAAAATTCTTAAGTCCAAAGGGTTTAAGAATATTGAGTTAGACAATATAATAGAGTCAAAATATGTTCTTAAAAGATCAGGAGGAAGTTATAGACAATTTCTGTTTTCTTTTTATGATCAGAACTTAAAAGAATGGTCATTAGTACCTGATTTATCTGTTAGCAGTGTTGTTAAGTTTATTCAGAATAAAATTAAGTCAAAAACTAAATGGTTTTATACCGGAGAGGCTTACCGTAAACAAAATAAAAACTATAACTCTCCCATAATTAATCAGACTGGATTTGAAATTTTCGCTTCTAATGACAAATTTAAAGATGATAAAGAGATAATTCAAACATCTATTGAAATATTTAAAAAATCAAATTTTAAAATAGGTGAATTAAATATAAGCAACATTGAAATATTTAATGCATTAGTAAATAGACTAACACTAGCAAGGCGCTGGAAGGACAGGATAAAAAGACATTTTTGTAGAGAAGTATATTTTAATCAATTATTAAAAAAACTTTCTAGTAGTTCAGATATAGATCCTGTTGCTGTTGAGAAAGATAAAAAAATTGCTGAAAAATTAAGAAAGCAAAATCTTAACACTTTATATTCCGGTAGAACACTTAAAGATATTTTAGAACGTTTTGATTTAAAAAATTATAAAGAACCAAGATCTGGAACAGATAAAAAAAATGTTAAAATTATAAAAGAGTATCTTAAAATTTCCTGTCCAATAGAGAAAGCCACAGTTACATTAAACAAGTTTTTTAAAAAAAATAAGTTAAATTTATTTATTAGTGATGACTATTTTCCTGTAATTGTTAACAAAAGTTTAAGAATAAAATTTTCAACAAATATAAATCGATCTCTCGAGTATTATTCAGGAATGGTTTTTAATATTTCGGTTAATAAAAAGGGTAAAAAAAGTGTGCTAGTATCAGGAGGTCGTTACGATGGATTGCTAAAAAATCTTGGAAGTAAAAAAGATACATCAGCGGTTGGTGCAGCTATTGATATGAGTTTATTATGAAAAATGAAATATTAAACATTGCTACTTTATCCAAAGGCCGTTTAAAGGATCAGGCTGAAAAAGTTTTTAAAAAAAATGGTTTAAAAATTATTTCAAAATCAGAAAGATCATTAATTGGATCAATCAAGGGGTTTCCTAATGTTCGTGTAATGTATATGAATGCGACAGAAATTATTGAAGCTTTAGGAAAAGGCGTTTGTGCAATAGGGATTAGCGGAAAAGATCTATGGAGAGAAAGTGAGCCCAGCATTCAATCTAAAGTATCTTTAGTAAAAGAGTTTGAATGGGGAAAGTCTGATCTAGTAGTTGCTGTTCCAACTACTTGGATTGATTGTATAAATTCTGCAGATTTAGAGGAAATATCTTTTGAGTTTTATAAAAAAAAAAAGAGATTAATGAGAGTTGCAACAAAATTTAAAAACCTTAGTAGAGATTGGTTTAATGAAAAAGGAATTACTCAATATGAACTTATCTCGTCTCTTGGGGCAACTGAAAACTCACATATAATTGGAAAATCAGATCTTATTGTTGATTTGAGCTCAACGGGTGAAACATTACGTCAAAATAACTTAAAAACTATTGAGGTTATTTTAAAGTCATCTGCATGTCTTTTTACTTCTAAAAAGTTAAAAAATAAAAAAGAGGTAAAAAAAATTGTTAAATTACTCTCCAAATAAATTTATTTTTTACTTGTTTACTTTAAATAAAAGATGAATATCTACACTAATACCATGCAAGATTCGTTATCATATCTAATTTTAGTCTCTACAGGAGTTGTGATATATCTTTTAATTTCTCAAAGAAAAAACAAGACTGAGCCCAAAGATCATTCTCAAGAAATTAATAATTTAAAGGATAGTATTAATAATTCTTTTAATAGTATGACATCCTCGTTCAATAGTCTTTCTAAGGATGTAACTAGGGATATGACACAAACTTTAACATCAGTAAATGAGAAGGTGGCTGCATTTAATACTCATGTTGAAAGCCTAAATGAAAGTCAAAAGGGAATTAATAAAATTTTGGCCGGGGTTAAAAAATACGGAACTTTAGCTGAATTCAGTTTGGGATCTTTAATAAACGACCTGCTTCCTTCTTCCCAATATATTTCAAATGCAAGGATGAAAGAGGATACAAATGAGAATGTAGAATTTGCAATTAAACTTCAAGATGGAGTTCTGGTTCCAGTTGATAGTCATTTTCCGGTAGAAAAATTTAAAGCTATTCAAGATGCCCATCAAGAAGATGACAAAAAAGCTTTAGTAGATGCAAGAGCTAAACTTGCAAGAGCATTTAAAGATAAAGCAAAAAGTGTAAATGAAAAATATATAGTTCCACCAAAATCAACTGACTTTGCAATTGTATATGCTCCAACAGAAAGCTTATTTTTAGAATTAACTAATTACCAAGATCCAACTACCAAAGAGTTATTAACCCAAGAATTAATGAAGAAGCACAAAGTAACTATTATGGGACCAAATAACTTATCCGGTTACTTACAATCTCTTCATATGGGTTTTCAAACACTCAAAGTTCAAAAACATGCAACTCAAATTTATGATGATTTAAAAACAATCAGTAATAGATTTAATAAACATTTTGACAATATCTATGGTCTTAGAAAGAAACTAGAAGAGGCTATGACCGTTGTTGATAGCTTTGGTAAAGATGCAAGATCCATATCAAGAACTTTAGAAAATATAAAAGATCCTGACCAAATAGAAACAGCTGTTCAGACAGAAAACGTGGAGAAATTTGTTAATAACCAAAAACAGCTTAAAAATTAATTTCAATTTCAATCCAATAACACCTATAAGTAACTTAATGGAGTGGAACAAAAAATATTCATACCCGTCCTCAACAAGAGCAATTGTAAATGGTTCGAGACACTACTCAATGGATGGTTTTAATTTACCATCAGTGACTACAATTCTAGCAGCAACTAAGAGTGAGGAAGATAAGGCCGCTATTGCTGCCTGGAAAGAAAGAGTAGGGCATAGAGAAGCTGAGAGAATTAAAAATGAAGCCTCAAGTAGAGGAAACTCAATGCATTCCTATATAGAGCAATTTTTATTAGGAAAAATGAATTTAGATCTACTTGAAGAGGATAATCATTCAAAAAGAATGGCTGAGGAAATTATAGATAGTGGGTTGAAGGATAAACTTAGTGAAATTTGGGGTGCAGAGGCTACGGTTTATTATCCAGGAAAATATGCAGGCACCGCAGATTGCATTGGAGTTTATGAAGGAAAAAATTCTCTACTAGATTTTAAGCAAAGCAATAAGCCAAAAAGGGAAGAATATATTGAGGATTATTTTTTACAACTTGGAGCATATTCTTTGGCGCATAATACAGTTTATAATTCGAATATTACACAAGGTGTAATTCTTTTATGTACTGTAGATAGATTATTTCAAGATTTTAAGATTGAAGGAAATGAATTAATCAATTTTCAAAATAAGTTTCTTGAGAGAGTTGAACAATTTTATAATCAATTAAATAAATAGGTTTGACTTTAGAAAAAATTAATATATTTAACAAACTGAACTTTGCTACTTGTTTAGATGCATGTTTATTTTTAAAACTTCCATCACAATCAGCAAAAAACAAAAAGGATAAAAATTGAATTTAGTTATTTGGGATATTGAGTCCTCTAATGCCAACACCGATTTTGGGAGTATTATAGAAATTGGCGGAATACTTGTTGATGAAAACTTAAGAGAAAAAGACCGGTTTAATTTAAGATGTAGATTGCCAGAGGGTGAAATTCCTCAGGCAATGGCTTTAATAGTAAATAAGACGGGCGTTGATATGTTGACTAAAGCTAATTTAAGCCATTATCAAATGCTGGCAGAAGTCGAAAAAATATTCAAAAAATGGAGCCCAGCAATATTTTTAGGATGGTCAAATATAGGATTTGACGATGAGATGATAAGAAAAGAATTTTTTAAAGGTATTAGATATCCGTATATCACTAATGCATCACCAAATAAAAGAACAGACGGCCTTAATATTGCAAGAGCAGCTTATGCAGTGGATCCAACAGTATTGGAGACCGAAATTAATGAAAAAGGTAATGCTGTAATGAAACTAGAGTCATTAGCCAGAATGAATGGATTTGAATCTAGTGGCGCTCATTCAGCTCTATTTGATGCTGAACTTACTGTAAAAGTTTTAGGTTTAATCAAAAGCAAACAGCAAAATACTTGGAACAGTTTCTTAAAAACATCCAGTAGAGTAGATGCAGAAACAGTATTCAAAAAAGAAAAAATTATTACCTTAAATGAATATTTTTATGGAAAATCTAGGCTTTACTTATGTGCGCCTTTGCACCCAAAATATTGTGTTCATCCTGTTTATCAGTGGGGGCAGGCGGTTGATTTAAGAGTTGATGTTGAACCTCTATTAAATCTATCAGTCAATGAAATTAAGTCTGAATTAAAAAAAACACCCAAGTTCTTAAGAACTATAAGATCGAATAAAGCTCCTATGATATTAGACGAAAGTTATGGAATGAAGGCTGAGCCTTATAACGCGATGGATAAAGAATTAATCTATGAAAGAGCAAAGCTTGTAAGAGAAAATGAAAAATTTTCTGAAAAAGTAATTACAGCGCTTAGAGAAATTGCAGAAGAAAAAGAGCAAACAAAATCACAAGAGGACATCTTAGCTGAAGAAAGCATTTATCAAAAATTTACACCAAACAAGGATACAGCTTTATTTCCTAAATGGCACAGCGCATCGTGGAAAGATAAACTGGTAATGCTTGATAAATTTGAGGATGAGCGGTTAGTAGGATTCGGAAAAAAAATAATTTATCAAGAGTCACCGGAAACATTACCTAAAGAAATTTACAACGAAATTAAAAGAGAAATAGCCAAGAGAATACTAAGCGAAAAAAAAGAGAAATGGTGGACATGTAAAGAGTTTTATTTCGAATGTGACAATCTAAGAGAAAAATATTCAAACGAAAATGATCATTCAAAGCTAAAATTTTTAGATGAATTAAATGAGTTTGTAATGAGTATCCAAAAAAAATATGAAAATGCTTAATGTGGATAAATTTAAAATTTAAATATTATTACTTGAAACTTAATTACCAAAATATATATAGATGATATGGCAACAGTAAGTGTAACAGATGATAATTTTGAAGCAGAGGTCATTAAAGCTGGAAAACCAGTAATTGTGGATTTTTGGGCTGAATGGTGTGGACCTTGTAAGATGATTGGACCTATCCTTGAGGAACTTTCAGATGAAATGTCAGCACAAGTAACTATCGCGAAACATAACATTGATAATGAACCCAATACACCCACGAAATATGGTGTGAGAGGAATTCCTACAATGTTATTGTTTAAAGATGGTGAGCTCAAAGCTACAAAAGTTGGAGCAACAACTAAATCAGATTTGAAATCTTGGATAGAACAGAATATCTAATTAAGATTTAAAACTTCTCCGACCATGTATAGTGAGCCTGCGAATAGGCAAATAGAGTCTTCATATTTAGAGTTCAGCTTAACAGCCTCTTTAATGGATGAAGATAAATTTATATCAATTTTTAAATTATTTAATTTATCTTTAAATTCTTCCTTTGAAATTGAACCTTCTTGATTAGGTATATTAATCAAAGTGATTGATTTAACAACATCTTTAAAATGCTTCATAAATTCATAATGTTCTTTATCTTTCATCATTCCACATATTAAATGAACATCTTGATTTTGTTGCTTAATCCAATTTGAGATAGAAATACTTGAACTTTCATTATGACCCCCGTCAAGAATCAATCTATTATTGCCAGAAATATCTTTTAATTTACCAGAGTTCAATTCTTGAAGTCGTCCTTTGAGCTCAATATTAGTCATACCTTTTTTAATATGTTGATCTCTAATATTAAATATTTTTCTCGATGCCGCTATAGATGTACTTATATTATGAAGCTGGTGATCTCCAAGTAGATTTGGCTCAGGTAATATAATTTCCCCTTTATCATCTTGGTAATGAATAAATCCATTTTCGTGCTTTGAAATATTAAAATCTTTACCAAAAAAATACTTATTTGATGAATTACTTAAAAGGGCATTTTCTATTTTTGATCTAATTTCTTCATTTAATTGCTTATTTACAAATATATTTGAATTAAGAAGTTTTGACGTTTTCTCATGAATAATACCATCAATAGTTTTATTTTTAAGCCACTGCATATGGTCTGTATGAATCACTCCAATCAAGCTCATAAGATTATTTTTAAAAACGTTGGTACTATCAAATTGGAAGAATAATCCTGCTTCAATGATATTTATGTTATCATTATATTTTTCTGCGTGCTTTAAAAATGCACATGTTAAAATTTCAAAAAGACTAGCATTATCATCTCCTAATATTTTTTCTATATCGTTTAATAATTCAATTAGTTCATCTTCTTTAATTTCTTTATCATCAAAAATAAATCTTTCAGTGAAAGATTGAAGATGAGGAGATGTGTATAAATTACACTTATAGCCCGCATGATTTAAAATAGATTTAAGGCTGTAAGCCATGCTAGCCTTAGAATTTGTGCCTACTACATTTACAACATTTTCTAGTTTGTCTTGAGGATTTCCTAGTTTTTTTAAAAGATTAAATGTTCTATCTAAACTAAGGTCTATCTTTTTTTTATGATGCTTCTCTAGTTTGTATACTAAGTTCTGAAGTTTGTTCATTATTTACCGAATTTACTCCAGAATTCTTCTTTAGCAATATTGATAATAGCAAGCCTATCATTGAAGCTAAATTTTTTCTCTCTACAATTCTATCAACAAAACCATGTTTTAATAGAAATTCAGCTGTTTGAAAATCTGGTGGCAATTCTTCCTTAACAGTTGCCTGTACAACACGACGTCCACTAAAAGCAATTAAACAACCAGGTTCACTTATTTGTAAATCACCTAGCATTGCCATGGAGGCTGTAACACCACCTGCAACTGGATCTGAATAAATTACAATGTAAGGCAAGTTATTATTTTTGAGCTCATTAATGGCTAGAGTTGTTTTTGTCATTCCAGAAAGTGCAAATAAACTTTCATACATTCGAGCGCCACCAGATGCACATATATTTATAAATGGTGTTTTGTTTTTAATTGAATGATCAACTGCATAAATTATGGCTTCAGTCTCACTAACACCTAAACTTCCTCCTATAAAATCAAAGTTAGATGCACATACAGTAACATCTATTTCATTTATTTTTCCAACAGCTACTAGAATCGCACAATCTTGATTTGTTTTTTTTCTAGCATCTTTAAGTCGATCTTTATAAGATTTTGTATCGACCCAACTTAAAACATCATCTTGAGGTATCGGTGTTTTTAAAATTTCATAATTATTTTTTCCAAACAATATATCAAATCTTTGTCTTGGGTTTATTCTGTGGTGCTTATTACAATGTGGACACACAAATAAGTTTTCTTCCAGTTCTGTTTTAAGTATTGGTCCTTTACAGCAGCTAGTCCACGCACTACTTTCTCTCTCAAGCTTAGTAGGAAACTTTTTATTGATATTTTTCTTTATACTTTCACCAAGTTTTTTAATTTTATTAATCCAATTCATGATATTAAATTTTTTAAATTAAATACAATCCTACTTACATTTGTGACAGGATTTTGTCTATAATTCAAACTTCTAGTAATTTCCTTACAAATAGCACTTCCTACAACTAATCCATCTGCAAATTTTAATTTTTTAATAGATTTTTCTGTTATTCCAAAACCAACCACAAAATTTTTTTTTGGATTAATATTTTTTAATCTTTTATAATTTAAATGAATTTCGGAAGGCGAAACTTTTAATTTTCCACCAGTCGTAGAAAGCATTGAAATATAATAGATCATATCATGTGAAGCTTTAATAATTTTTTTTGCACGATTTGGAGATGTAGTAGGAGAAATTAATTGAACAAAACAAATATTTTTCTTTTTACACTTATCTGCGAACTTTTTATTTTCAGGCCAAGGTAAATCAACAACTATAATACCGCTTACTCCCGATTTTGTACATCTATCTAAAAAATTATTTTCACCGTATTGATAAATCATATTATAGTAACCCATCAAAATTATTGGTTTTGAAAATTTCTCTTTCTTAAAATCTTTAACAATATGAAAAACATCATTTGTTTTTACACCGTTTTTAATAGCTCTATATGAACTTGTTTGTATTTGCCCGCCATCGGCTATTGGAGTATTGTGAGGAAATCCAATTTCACAAATATCAGCATATTTGGAAATAGACCTTAAAATTTCTAGTGATTTTTTTTTGGTATAATCTCCAGCAACTGTATATGTAAGTAATGCAGGTCTATTTTCTTTTTTTGTTTTTTTAAACGCTATACTAATAGAATTTGTCATATTTTTTTCCAAGTCTTGCCTTCAATATATTTTTATCTTTTTTGGCGTCACCACAGCTATCTACAACTACTATTGTACTTTTGCTAAATTTTCTTGCTTCCTTAAGTGCGACTGCAAACGCATGACTTGGTTCAAGAGAAGGTCTTAAATCTTCAAACTTTGTTACGAGCTTGTAGGCTTCAAGCGCTTCTTCGTCACTAGCAGCAGTATACCTCGCTCTTTTTATATCTTTTAAAAAACAATGAAGTGGAGATACACCAGGATAATCTAATCCAGCAGAAATTGACTCTGTTTCTTCTATTTGACCAATTTTATCCTGATTGACGTATTGCATTGCTCCGTGTAGCACACCAATTTTTGATCCATAAGTTAAAGGTGCAGCATGTTTTTTACTTTTCTTTGGACCTCCAGCCTCAACTCCAATAAGTTCAACTTGTTTTTTATCATAATGAATAAATTCACTCCAAAAGCCATAACTTGAAGATCCTCCACCAACACAATTATAAAGTTTTAATTTCTTTGGGATTGATCCAAATTCATCTTTGATTTGAACTTTTAATTCTCTGGATATTTGACTAGTGCTCCAACCACATATTTTAACAAAAATATTTGGTCCTACAGTTGATCCTACACACATTGCAGTTGTATCACAATTTGCTACCCAGTATCTCATACATTCAGAGACTGCATCAACAAGTGTTTGGCTTCCAGTATAAACTGGGACTACTTCAGCACCATTTTTTTTCATAGCTATTACATTAGGTTGTTGTCGTTTTATGTCTTTTGCTCCCATAAAAATTTTACATTTAAGTCCAAATTTTTTTGCAGCCATGCTAAGCATTTTGCCCGCATAACCTGCGCCTGTATCTCCAACTATAAATTTTTTTCCAGCCTTTCTTGCTAATAAACAATGAACAGTTGCATTGTAAATTTTGTGAGCACCCCCATTTGCATCTGAAACAACCTTTGACCAAATTTGAGGACCACCGATATATTTCGATAAATTATTGAGTTTAATAAATCTTGTAGGTGAGCCGACCCAGTTTTTAAAATACTTATCTCTTTCAGAAATAAAATTTTGATTAGTTCTTAGTTTTGAAAAAAGAATTTCCAAATCATTTATTGGTTTTTTTAGCGTTTCTGGAACAAAATTACCACCAAATTTACCACCCCAC
>CACIKJ010000003.1 GCA_902587215.1 uncultured Pelagibacteraceae bacterium
TTTTTTAAAAGTTAAAAGAAGAGAAGAGACAGATATAAGTAGTGAAATAATAAATGAAAAAATTTCATCCGAAAATAAAGGTGAAAAATCTAGAATACAAGATAGTTTACCATTCGAAAATAAAATTGATACAAATAATGTAAGATTTATTATTCCAGATATAAAATTTCTTAAATCACCAACAAAAAATGAAAAGTCAGCTAAAAAGAACGATGATATAAATGAAAGTTATTTAGAAAAAGTTCTAATGGACTTTGGTGTTGAAGGTAAAATAAAAAAAATAAATTATGGACCTGTGGTAACACTTAACGAGTTTGAGCCTGCTGCTGGTGTAAAAGTTTCAAAAATAATTAATTTATCTGAAGATATTGCTAGAAACACCAGCTCAGAGTCTGCCAGAATTTCTATTATACCTGGAAGCAATACTATTGGAATAGAACTACCTAACTTAACTAGAGAAAATGTTTATCTTAGCGA
Organism: uncultured Pelagibacteraceae bacterium; assembly: GCA_902587215.1. Classification (GTDB taxonomy): domain Bacteria; phylum Pseudomonadota; class Alphaproteobacteria; order Pelagibacterales; family Pelagibacteraceae; genus Pelagibacter. The sequence goes on from CACIKJ010000003.1 coordinate 478, forward strand.
AGTAATTAAAGATGCTCAATTTAAAAAAAGAGAAATAAAACTTCCAATTGCTTTAGGGAAAAGTATTTCAGGTAATCCGGTCATCGGAGATTTAAGTACAATGCCACACCTTCTAATCGCAGGAACTACTGGGTCTGGTAAGTCAGTTTGTATTAATACAATTATCTTGTCTCTAATATACAGACACACTCCCGATAGATGTAAATTTATACTTATTGATCCAAAGATGTTAGAATTATCAACATATGAAGGAATTCCAAATTTATTGTGTCCTGTAATTACTGAAGCAAAAAAAGCTGCATCTGTTCTAGGTTGGGTAGTTAAAGAGATGGAAAATAGATATAAGTTAATGACTAAAGTAGGTGTAAGAAATATTGACGGTTATAACTCAAAACATAAGACATTTATGCCTTATATAGTTGTAATAGTTGATGAGATGTCAGACTTAATGCTAGTGTCAGGTAAAGAAATAGAGAATTATATTCAAAAACTTTCACAAATGGCTAGAGCAGCTGGAATACATATTATCATGGCTACACAAAGACCAAGTGTAGATGTAATAACAGGAACTATAAAAGCGAATTTTCCTACAAGAATTTCATTTCAAGTATCCTCAAAAATTGACAGCAGAACAATACTTGGAGAGCAAGGTGCTGAACAATTGTTGGGCAAGGGCGATATGCTATTTATGTCCTCCGCAAATAAAATAACTAGAATACATGCTCCGTTTGTAACCGAGGAAGAAATAGAAAAAGTAAATAATTTTTTAAGATCACAAGCAGAGCCAGATTATGTTGAAGAAATATTGGAGTTTTCTGAAGAAGCAGATAAAGATACAATTAATTCCGAACTTAGCAGTAAAGATGAGCTTTATCAAAGTGCTTTAGAAATTGTTAAAAATGAGGGCAAAGCTTCTACGTCGCTATTGCAAAGAAAACTTCAAATTGGGTACAATAGAGCTGCAAGAATTATAGATATGATGGAAGAAAATGGAATAGTTAGTAAAGCTAATCATGTTGGAAAAAGGGAAATCTTATAATGAAAACAATTTTTTTTTTTTCTATAATTTTTTTTTTTTTACAAAATAGTGGATATGCATCAAATAAAGATAATATAGTAAAAAAATTAAATTCTATTAGTAATTTAAGTTTCAACTTCATTCAAACTATTGGTGATAAAGACGAAGAGGGTGAATGTATTATTCAGTATCCTAAAAAAATTTTTTGTAAATATACAAAAAAAAATAATAAGATAATAGTTTCTAATGGAACTAGTCTTGTTATTAAGAATAATCAACAATATTATAGATATCCTATAAAAAGCACCCCTTTTGAATTTATTTTGGACAAACAATTTTTAATCAATAAAATTAATTCCTCTAGATTAAACGAGTTCCAAGAAAAATACTTATTTATTCAAATATTTGAAAATAATAATAATATAAGTGTTTTTTTTAGTAAAAAAAATTTTAATCTGGTGGGATGGCAAGTTGAAGACATTTATCAAAATCTAGCTGTTACTTATATTTTTGATACAACTATAAATAAAAATATAGATGAAAAAATATTTAATTTGCCTTTAAATGATTAGTTAACATTTAAATTAATTGTTTCCTCTTTAAAAATTTTCATACCTCTACTCAAATAATTTTTGAGAGCGTGTTTATGATCTAGTGTACATGTGTGAACCCATACTCTTTTAGAGTTAAGATTGAAGCAAATTTTTATAGCTTCTGACAAAAGAAATCCGCCCATTTTTTTTCCAATATAATCATCTAAAAGTCCAAAATACGCTATTTCTGAACTATTTATTGCCCTATCTTCAATTACCTCGAAGTATCCTGCTAAATCCTCATGTACTTTCAATACATAAGTTTGAACATTTTCATTTTCCAAGTATGAAGTCCATTTTAAATTGTCCCAACTTAATCTGTCTATCCATCTACAGTTTTTTCCAACATTTTTATAAAAGAACTTATTTAGTTCTATATTTGGGGGAGTTACTTTTTGTATAGTCAAATTTTTGTCAGTGGATGCAACTTCGCTTAAGCTTTTTAGTGAATTAATCTCTAAATAATATCTTTCTACTTTCAAAATTATTGAACCATTTTGCCAATTTTTTCACCACCAAACAAATGAAAGTGTAAGTGAGGAACTTCTTGACCTCCATCCTCACTAATATTTGCAAGAGCTCTGTAACCTTTTCCAGTATCTACTGAAATTCCTAATTTTTTAGCTACTGCATTAATTCCCTTCAATAATCCAACCATTTCATCAGGAGAAGCTTTTTGGGAAAAATCATCTAAGTCTACGTATTTTCCCTTAGGGATAACTAGAGCATGTATTTTTTTTTGTGGATTTATATCATAAAAAGATAAAATAAATTCGTCTTCATAGATTTTTTTGCAAGGTATTTCTCCTCTAAGAATTTTAGCAAATATGTTATTTTCGTCGTAACTCATTTTTTTCTCTTATTTAATTCTTCCATTACATCTTCAATTTTAACATCATTAGACTCTAAAAACATAATTAAGTGGTAAAAAACATCTGCAGCTTCATGAATTTTATTGGTATTTTTTTCAACAGCTTCTATTAATTCATTGATTTCTTCAATTACTTTTTCTTTACTTAAAGATTTATCACTTAATAATTTATTTGTATAAGAACCATCCACTGGATTATTTTTTCTATCTCGTGCAAGTTTGAAAAGGTTTTCTAGTGATTTAAGCATATTAAATCCTAACAGGTATTCCTTTTGAGTCCAAATATTCTTTAGCTTCTTTAACAGAATATTTGCCATAGTGAAATATAGAAGCTGCCAAAACAGCGCTGGCATTTCCAAGTTTAATACCATCAACTAAATGATCTAAATTTCCTACACCACCTGATGCAATTACAGGAATATTAACATTTGAAGATATTTTTGACATTAATTCAATATCGTAACCAACCTGAGTTCCATCTCTATCCATAGAAGTTACTAACAATTCTCCTGCTCCGCTCTCCTCCATTTTTTTTGAAAATTGTATTGCATCAATTCCTGTTTTATTTCTACCTCCATGAGTAAATATCTCCCATTTATTTCCACTTCTTTTTGCATCAATTGCAACAACAATGCACTGTGATCCAAATTTTTTAGAGCTATCTTTAACAACTTCTGGATTTTTAACTGCCGCTGTATTTATAGATACTTTATCTGCCCCACAGTTTAATAATTTATTTATATCTTCAAGGCTTCTAACTCCCCCACCAACAGTTAATGGAACAAAGCATTTCTTAGATGTTTTCTCTACAACATCGTAAATAGTATCTCTGTTTTCATTAGAAGCAGTAATATCTAAAAAACAAATCTCGTCAGCACCACCATCACTATAAATTTTAGCCTGTTCAACAGGGTCTCCTGCATCTTTAAGATCAACAAAGTTAATTCCTTTTACTACTCGACCATTCTTGACATCCAAACATGGAATTATTCTATTTTTAAGCATCTTCTTTTACTAGTTCATCTAATTGAATATCACCATCATAAATAGCTTTGCCAACTATTATGCCTTCAATATTTTTTAATTTCTTAGCTTTTTTAATATCATCTATTGATGAAACTCCCCCAGAAATAATCACAGGACAATTTGATTTCTCAGCTACTCTCGATGTTTCTTCAAAATTTGGACTTTGTTTCATCCCATCTCGATTAATATCTGTATAGATTATTCTACTGACACCATAATCGTTAACTTCATTTAAAAAATCTAAAGTTAATTTATTAGAATTTTCTTTCCATCCAGATACAGACAAAATTCCATCTCTAGCATCTAATCCTAAAGCAATTTTATTTGGAAATTTTTGACATGCTTCTTTTAAAAAAGTTTTTTCTTTGATTGCGGCACTTCCTAAAATAACTTTATCAACTCCTACGTCAGTATATTTTTTTATACTTTCAAAGTTTCTTATGCCTCCACCAATTTCGACTTTTAGATCGATTTTACTAACTATATCCTTAATAATATCTAAGTTTGCTGTTTCTCCTGTTACCGCACCATCTAAATCAACAATGTGTAAATTTTTGAAACCATGATCTTTATATTTTCCAGCCTGTTCAACAGGTGACATTGAATATTCAGTTTTATTACCAAAGTCTCCTTTGACTAACCTCACACACTTTTTGTCTTTAATATCTATTGCAGGGAATATTTTCATTTTTTTATAAATTTATAAAATTACTAATTATATTTAATCCAGTTTTATCACTTTTCTCAGGGTGAAATTGGGTTCCAAAAATATTTTCCTTTTCTACTGCACAAACTAAATTTGATGAATAATCTGTAGTGGCTGAAATTACATTTTTATCTTTTGGAATAAATTCATAACTGTGAACAAAATACATGTGGGAATTATTTTCTATACCTTTAAAAATACTACTTTCTTTGATTATATTTATTTGATTCCAACCAATATGAGGAAGTTTGTATTTTCCATTTTGATTATCAATTTTTGAAACTTTTCCAGAAATCCAACCAAGACCTTTTGTTTCTGTCTCTTCATACCCAATGTCTGCGAACATTTGTAACCCAACACAAATACCAAGGAGTGGTTTCTTAACATTTATTACAAATTCATTTAAAGTATCAACTAAGCCATTGATATTGTTAAGTCCATCAACACAACTTTTAAACGAACCTTGTCCAGGTAAAACAACTTTGTCGCTTAATTTAATTTTATTAATATCAGAAGTTACTTCGATTTTTACTTTATCTTTAGTTACTTCGTTAAACGAATTAATAACAGAGCTTATGTTGCCCGATTTATAGTCGACAATTGTAATATTCATTAAAATTTATAATGAGCCTTTGGTAGATGGTATAGCGTTTTTAGTTCTTGGATCTATTTCTAAAGCACTTCGTAAAGTTCTAGCCAATCCTTTAAAGCACGACTCTATTATATGGTGACTGTTATCTCCATATATATTTTCCATATGAAGTGTAACACCGGCTGACTGAGAAAATGCTTGGAACCATTCTTTAAAAAGCTCTGTGTCCATTTCACCAAGTTTTTCAACTTTTAAATTTACTTTCCAAATTAAGTAGGGTCTATTTGATACATCTATTGCAACTCTTGAAAGAGTTTCATCCATTGGAATCATTGCATGTGCGTATCTTTTAATTCCTTTGAATTTATTTGAAGCTTTTTTAATACACTCACCTATTGCAATTCCAACATCTTCAGTCGTATGGTGAAGGTCAATATGTGTGTCACCTTTTGCTTTAACATTAAGGTCAATTAAAGAGTGCTTTGATAGTTGCTCAAGCATATGATTTAAAAATCCTATGCCTGTGTCAATTTTATATTTACCTTTACCGTCAATATTTACTTCTACACTAATTGATGTCTCTTTAGTTTTGCGGCTAATTTTTGCTTTACGTTTCATTATAAAATATACGTATATATAGATTATTTGAGGATATCAATATTTCTAATTAAGCTCTTGAACTATAAAAATTAGTATCCACCTAAGAGTCATGACAACAATAGCATTGGTGCGAAAAAATAATGAAGTAGTAGTGGCTAGCGATGGCCAAGTTAGTATGGGAAATACTGTCATAAAGAAGACTGCTAATAAAGTAAGAAAGATTGAGAAAAGAAATGTGATAGCTGGATTTGCTGGATCTACCGCTGATGCACTAACTTTATTTGAAAGATTAGAGTCAAAACTAGAAAAACATGCTGGAAACCTATCTAGATCTGCTGTTGAATTGGCAAAAGATTGGCGGACAGATAAATATCTAAGAAGACTGGAAGCATTAATGGCAGTAGCAGACAAAGAGAAAAGTTTTATAATTTCTGGCACTGGAGATGTATTAGAACCTGAAGGTGATGTAATTGGGATTGGATCAGGTGGAAATTATGCTTTAGCCGCAGCGAAAGTGCTTATGAGCTCTAATATGTCAGCCGAAGAAATTGCAAAAAAAGCAGTGGAAACAGCTTCTGAGATATGTGTCTTTACAAATAATAATATTTCCACAGAAAAAATATAATGGATAAATCAAACGTAACAACTTTAGTACCTAAAGATAAAAAAGAAAATAAAAATAATCTATCAGACTCCTTGTCTCCAAGAGAAATAGTTTCAGAGTTAGATAGATTTGTTGTGGGGCAAAATAAAGCAAAAAGAGCAGTTGCAATAGCCTTAAGAAATAGATGGAGAAGACAAGCAATTGAAGGTGAAATGAAAGATGAAGTTTTGCCTAAAAACATACTTATGATGGGACCAACTGGTGTTGGAAAAACAGAAATTTCAAGAAGACTTTCAAAATTAGCAGAGGCACCATTCGTAAAAGTTGAGGCAACAAGATTTACAGAGGTTGGTTATGTAGGAAGAGATGTTGAACAAATAATTAGAGATTTAATTGAAATTGCAATAGCTATGGAGAGGTCAAAAAAAAGAAAAGAAGTTCATACTAAAGCACAAAAGCTTGCAGAAGAAAGAGTTTTGGACGCATTGGTAGGCAACAATGCAAGTGTTGCAACTAGAGAAAGTTTTAGAAAAAGATTGAGAAATGGAGATCTTGACGATAACGAGATTGAAATTGCCATTAGTGAAAATAGTCAAATGCCATCATTTGAGATTCCAGGAATGCCTGGAGCAAATATAGGAATGATAAATATATCTGATGCTCTAGGAAAATCACTTGGTCAAAAACCTAAAAAGAAAAAAATGTCAGTAAAAGAATCTCATGAAATTTTAATTAATGAAGAATCTGATAAACTAATAGAAGAAGATAAAATAATTAAATCTGCGAAACATACAACTGAAAATAATGGAATAGTTTTCCTAGATGAGATAGATAAAATTTCTGCGAGAACAGATAGGGTTGGAGGAGATGTTTCTAGAGAGGGTGTTCAAAGAGATCTTCTTCCATTAATCGAAGGTACTACTGTTAATACTAAATACGGTCCAATAAAGACAGATCACATATTATTCATTGCCTCTGGTGCTTTTCAATTAGCTAAACCATCAGACCTTTTACCAGAATTACAGGGAAGACTCCCAATTAGGGTTGAGTTGGATGCTTTGAATAGCGAAGATTTTAAAAGAATTTTAAAAGAACCAGACAATAGTTTAATAAAACAATATAAAGCGTTATTAAAAACAGAAAATGTAGAACTCGATTTCAGTGAAGATGGAATTGATTTAATTGCAACTATAGCAAGCGAGGTAAATAATACTGTTGAAAATATTGGCGCAAGAAGACTTCACACTATAATAGAAAGAATTTTAGACGAAATTAGTTTTACAGCATCTGATAAATCGGGTGAAACAGTTATTGTGGATGCAAGTTACATCAAAAAACATATTGGAGAACTTGTTAAAGATACCGATTTATCAAAATTTATTTTATAATTTTGTATTCAAAATTTTGAGTCTCATCATTTACTTGAATCTCATCTGCCCCATTTTTCAAATGAAAATTTCTTGCCATTTCTGTCAGAGGAGAAAGTGTTACAAGTCTATTTAAATGATTAGATTTCTTAATCATTTTAAAAACTTCTTTAACTATTAATTTACCTCCGCCTTTTTTATTTGACCAAACTGTATATGCAATTGCTATTTTCCCTACATTTTGATCACGTGTTGCACTTTGTAGAAATGCATCCCTACTAAATAAATCTAATTCATATACAGTTTTTGGTATTTGGTTTGTAAATGCAAAACACATTACTGCGTGAATTTCATTTTTATACTTAACACCATATATTTTACGACCATAACTTGTTCTAAATTCATTATCTAATTCAGGTCTAACTGGATCTCTTTGTGTGTCACATTCTTTAAGCTCAACTAATTCTGCACCCTTCACCCAGTCAAAGAAGTTCTTAAGGTTTTTATTTATATTTTTTTTACCTTTTATAATTCTTGCTTTGATATTTCTTGAAAATTTTTTAACCACTTTTTTTTTTTAAAATAATATTAAAATTACCTTTTGAGGGATTTTCGACAGACTCGTAGTCTATTTTTAAAATTTTGTTCATTAAGTTTTCGTTTTTTTTTATATAATTAGGGACCGAATGTTTAAGTAAACTCAAATCTTTTGATTGGTAAGGATCTTCAAAATTCTTTGATCTACTTCCTTTTCCAGTTATTACGTTTATTTTAGTTATATGATCTTCAAAACATGAGTGAATAAATTTCTCAATTGTTTTGTTAGCATCATCTAGTGAGAAACCATGTAAATCTATACTCTTCTCAACATTAGATAATTTACTTTTTATATGGATTTGATCTTTGTTAAAAATTCTTTCTTTAGAATTAACAAATCTTTCCCACGCTTCTTTATCTTTATCTGATATTTTTTTATTCAATTAAACTTCAGTTTCAACTAACTGCCAGTTAGGATTTTGAGATTTGATATTTCTTGAAAATTTCCAAGTATCATTAACTCTTTTAACTTTTTGTGGATCTCCTGATATTATTTTATTTTCTTTATCTTTAATACAAGTGATAATTTCACTAATAAAATTTACACTTACTTCCAATAAATCGTTTGTCTGGTTGTGTTCTTTAATTTCAGCAGAATTAATTCCTATAAATGTAGTTTCATTTTTAAGTTGTTTTGTTGATCTTTCTTTTATTGCCTCGTTAAACGAGTTATAAACGTCCCTGTTTAATAGTGATTTAATCTCACTTATTTTACCATTTGCAAATGAGGTTATAATTGTTTCATATGCAATTTGTGCGCCTTTTAAAAATTCTTTTTTTGCATCATCGTCAAATTCATATTTTTCCTTTTTTACTGAAGGTTTTTTAAATTCGAAATCATGAGGAAAACTTGAAGTTATATCTTCCTCATGCCCAGTTTTTTTTCCTAATATGCCCCGTAATCTTAGAAAAATAAACCCAGCAATCATTGCTAGCAAAATTATATCTATATATTCAAAACTATAATTCATTGTAATTTATATATATTTATAATATTTACTAAGTTGGTCTTTTTCAATGACCTAAATTAAAGAATTAAAGACAAATGAACTCACTTTTACTAGCAATTATATTAATTCCTACAGTAGAAATTTATTTGTTTATAAAAATTGGTTCTTATATAGGAGCAATTTACACCATTTTATTAATATTTTTTACAGCTTTTATAGGAATTTATTACGCCAGAGCAGAAGGTTTAAATACATTAAACAAAGGTCTGGTGAAATTAGTTAAAAATCAAATACCCGCATATGAAATGATTTCAGGTGCTTTAATTGCAGTTGGAGCAATATTCTTAATTATACCTGGGTTTGCAACAGATTTAGTGGGATTTTTAATTATTTTTCCTCCTACAAGAAAAATGGTTTTTAAAAAATTTTCGACTAAAAATAATAAGCATAATACTAATACAAAGGACTATATAGAGGGAGAATATAAAGACTTAGATGACAGAGAATAAAAAAGAACAGTACAAAATAATATTAGAATATATAAAAGATCTTTCTATTGAAACTCCTAGCGCGAGTACACTTCTATTTGTTAGAGAAAATATTAATAGTTACCAAATGGATATAGATATATCATCACTAGTTTTAAAAAATAAAACTTTAGAAATAACAACAAAATTAATTCTTCAAGATAAAAAAAATAGTACTGAAAAAGCTTTTTTTGAAATACAATATGCAACTGTAATATCTATTGATACTTCGATCACTGATAAAAAGGTTATCAGCAGAATAGTTCTTAGTGACTTACAAAAATTTATATACCCTAAAATAGAAAAAATATTTTTAGATCTTATAAGAAATGCAGGATATCCAAATATTAAATTTGAAAAAAATGTAGATTTCGAAAAAATGTATAATGATAAATTTAATTAAAATAATTTTTTTTAATCTCTCTTTTAAGAAAATCTTTGTGTAATTTTAATTCAGTTTCGGTAGGTTTAACTACATGTTTAAAGTATTCTAAATTTGTACTTACATTATTTTCTTTAGCAATATTTTTTTCAACACTTAAATCTAATTGTGGCTCTTTTTGATCAAGAAGGTTTATGTAAACTTGGGACAACAATTCACAATCTATTATTGCATTGTGTTTTTCTCTTCTTGAATTATCTATATTGTACCTTTTACACAATGCATCTAAACTTGAACTTGACCCAGGAAATTTACTTCTTGCTATCTGCAATGTATCAACTACCTCTTCTTTGATTTTTCCCTTTCCAATTAAACCCAGCTCATTATTTAAATGCGCTATATCAAACTCAGCATTATGAATAATAAGTTTTTTCCCTTCAATAAATTTTAAAAGATCGTCAACAATTTCTTCAAACTTTTTTTGTTTAGATAAAAATTCACTTGTGTAACCGTGAACTTTAAAGGCTTCATCTGAAACCTTTCTTTCCGGATTTAGATAACAGTGGAACTTATTTTTAGTTGGAATTAAATCTTTTAATTCTATGCATCCAATTTCAACAATTCTATGTCCATCTAAAACAGACAGCCCAGTTGTTTCTGTATCTAGTATAATTTCATTCATTTTTTAATTTTATTTAAAATTATTTTAACGCTTTTTATAGCTGTTTTCTTTTTAAAATCATTTTTAATAACAAAATGAGATCTTTTCCTTTTGTAATCAAGCGGAAGTTGAATTCTATTGAATTTATTAAAGAGTTTTTTGTTAAAATTTTTTCTCATTTTTAAATTCTTTAAAACATCAGATTTTTTTGTTTCAATAAATATTAAAATATCTCTTTTATTTGCAATTTTGTTTTCAAGCAGTAGAGGAATATCTAAAATCACAAACTTTTTATTTTTATTTTTTTTTAGAAAAATTTTCATTTTTTTTCTCACTTCTGAATGGATTGTTTTATTAATTTTTTTAAGATTATTTTCCTTATGTAATATTGCGTATGAAACTTCCGTTTTATTAATTGGAAACGAATGTATATATTTTGGCAACGCTTTTTTAAGTTTGAAAAAAATAGTTTTGTTGTTTTTATATATTTTTAATACTTCTTGATCTGCATTAAAAACAGGATAACCAAAAAGTTGTGCAATGAAGCTTTTTCCTGACCCTATATTTCCTAAAATCCCAATTCTTTTCATTAATCTAAAAGTTTACTTACTTCCTCATTGATTTCTGGTTGAATATTGTGCCAAATTTTAAAAGCTTCAGCCGCTTGGTGCAAAAACATTTTTTTTCCATTTTCTGTTTTGTTTCCTAAATTTTTTCCTGTATGGAGAAAATTTGTTTCTTTGGGATTATAAATTACATCATAAAAAAATTTTTCTCTTCCTACTTTTGAAAAATCCAAACCAAGTTGATCATCTTTTTTTAAACCTATGCTAGTTGCATTAATAACAATATCAAATTCTGGCACCACTCCCCAATCTACCGTTGTAATTTTGTTCAGTCCAAATTTTTCAAAATTATTCTGATTGAAATAGTTTTTTAGATTTTCAGCTTTTGTTTTTGTTCTATTACATATTGTAAGGGTGGAGATTTTCATATTGTATAATGCAAAAATTAGAGACGGCACGACCCCTCCCGAACCTAAAATTAATACTTTTTTTCCTTCAAAATTGTAATTTAAATCTTTGATAGAATTCTGAAAGCCTAATATATCTGTATTGTGACCTACAATTTTATTATCTGATAGCAAGATTGTGTTAACTGACTGAGTAATTTCAGCTTCTCTGGTTAATTTATCAACATAAGAAATAATATCTTTTTTGAAAGGGACGGTTACATTTAATCCATTTATTTCTTTGTCTCTAATTCTTAAAATTAATTTTTCTAACTCTTCTCCATTTATTTTAAGTTTATCATACACTCCATTAATACTATTTTTTTTTAACCAATAATTATGTAATAGTGGCGACAATGAATGGTCGATAGGATTCCCTATCACTAAATATTTTTTCATATTTTATCTTTTAAATATTCTTTTATTTTTTTAATTGGTAGTCCCATAATAGTGTTTTCATCCCCTTCTATTTTTGAAAACAAACTTCTGCCCTCGCCTTCTATTTGATATACATTATAAGAATATAAGGCTGTATCTGAAATTTTGGACAAATATTCTCTTAATTCGTCTAAACTAAATTTTTTCATTGTTAGTTTTGCTTTATCTGTATAATTCCAAATCATTGATCCGTTTTTTGCTATTGTCACGGAGCTTATAAGATAATGTTGTTTACCATTCAATTTTTCTAAGATTTTTAAAGCCTCTTCTCTATTTTTGGGTTTTGAGATAATTGTATTTTCTAGATCAATTACACTGTCTGCTCCTAAAACTATAACATCTTCGTTCAACGAACTAACTTTTGTTGCCTTTATTTCAGCAAGATTTTTACTAATTAATTCTGGAGAGGCCCCTTCATTAACTAAACTGGCTTTAATGGGTTCCTCATCAGTATTAGAGGCTATAACTTTACATTTAATGTTGTTTTTTTCTAAAATCTCTTTTCTTACCTTGCTCTTAGAGGCTAGAATTATTTCATTTTTTGTTAGCATATATTTCGTGAATTTTTATTACAGATGCCGCTGTTTCTTCCACTGATTTTCTAGTAACATCTATAACTGGCCACTGATATTTTTTAAAAGTTTTTCTAGAATTATCGATTTCGTTTTGTATTGTTTCAAGTTTAGTATATTTAGTATGCTCTTTCTCCTTAATTGTTGATAATCGATTTTTTCTAACATCATGAAGTCTTGATGCTTCTGCGACTAATCCAATTATACAAGAAATTTTCGGATTATTTTTTATTTTGTCTGGTATTGAGTTTTCATTAATTAAAGGAATATTGGATGTTTTGAAACCCCTGTTAGCTAAATAAATAGATGTTGGGGTTTTGCTCGTCCTGCTTACGCCCAATAAGATAATATCTGATTTTTCGATATCGATTAAGGAATTTCCATCGTCATGATTCATAGTAAATTGTATTGCCTCAATTCTCTTATAATATTCTTCATTTAAAGCATGTTGCCCGCTTGGGATGTTGGTGGCTTTTTGTTTTAAAAGCTTTGAAAAATTTAGAATTAAGTCACCTAAAATATTAAAGCAGGGTATTCCTTTATTATTAGCCTCTTGTGATAAATACTTTGCAAGTTTATTATCTACAATCGTATAGAGAATTACAGAATCTTCCTTTTTTTTTGCCTCTTCTAAAATCTTGGATATTTGGTTTTCGGTTCTTGTAAAGGAATAATGGAACAAATTATGCTCGAATTTTTCAAATTGTGCTTTAAGAGCAGTAAAAATTCTATCTAAAGTATCTCCCGTTGAGTCAGAAATCAGGTAAATATTATATGTATCATTCATGTATAAAAATTATATTATTTAATAAAATTTGTCTTATTTTTAAAAATAATAAAAATGTTATTCTACAGGAATAGTTATTAACACATTTAAACAAGTGAAAAAGATATATTAATACTTAGTAAATTTGTTAATTTTAAATATTTTATCGATAAATGCTTGATTTAAGAGTGTTTTATTGTGAATAAAAATGTGGAAAAATTATGTATGAAGTTTAATTAAACTAATTCACAGGATAATAATATAAAGAATAAAGACTTATTTAATTTTATTTATGGGTATTCTCAAAGATTGTATTAAGAATAAGAGACCAGACTCTATCCCTATATGGTTTATGAGACAAGCAGGAAGGTATTTACCTGAATTCCGAGAGATTAGATCAAGAAACCCAGATTTTATAAAACTCTGTCTAAATCCGGAATTATCAAAGGAGATTACTTTACAGCCTCTCAAAAGATTTGCTTTTGATGCTGCGATTATTTTTTCAGATATTCTTTTAATTCCTTTTGCACTAGGTCAAGAAGTAAAGTTTGAAAAAAATTTTGGTCCTAAATTAGGTGAATTAAATTTAGAAAAACTTAATCAAATTACAGACGAAGTATTCATTAAAAATTTAAAACCCGTCCATGATTTATTAAAAATTACTGCAAAAGATAAAATCATTAGAGGAAAAGATTTGATAGGATTTGTTGGTGCAACATGGACACTTTTGGTTTATATGTTAAATAGAAAATCTCCTAAAAAACAAAGTTTAGATATCAATATGTTTAATTATCCTGATCAAGATTTTATAATTGATAAAATTATTCAATCCCAAAAAATTCATATTAAAGGACAGGTAGAAAACGGAGCTACTATTATCCAAATATTTGATAGCTGGGCTGGTTTATTGGAGGAAGATAAATATGAAAAATACATATACGAACCAACAAAAAAAATAGTTGATTATGTAAAAACTTTAGGAGTTGAGGTAATTTGTTTCCCAAGAGGTATTAAAAAATATGCGGAATTTTGCAAAATAATTAATCCTAGTGCGATTAACATTGATTATGAGACAGATCCAAAAAAAATAGCAGAGCAAATAAATATTCCAATTCAAGGAGGCATAGATCCCAAGAGCTTGTTGTTTGAAGAAGGAGACATGATTAAGGAAGCAAAAAAGTATTTAGATATATTTAAAAATCATCAGTATATTTTTAATTTAGGGCACGGAATATTGCCCGAAACCAGCCCAGACAATGTAAAGGCTTTGGTTAATTTTGTGAAAGATTATAAATGAACAATGAACATCCCAAAGTAAACTTTGGAAAAACTGGAGTGCTGTTAATTAATTTAGGAACGCCAGACTCAACTAGTTGGTGGGATATAAGAAAGTACCTAAAAGAATTTTTATCTGACAGAAGAGTGATCGAAGTAAACCCTTTCTTATGGCAAGTAATTTTAAATTTATTCATCTTAACCTTTAGACCATCGAAAACCGCAAAGGCATACAAAGAAATATGGATGAAAGATATGAACATGTCTCCATTAAGATTTTATACAGAAATGCAAGTTAAAAAAGTCAAAGAAAAATTAGAGACCGACAAAATTATAGTTGATTTTGCAATGAGATATGGAAATCCAAGTATAAAGAGCAAAATCGAAAACTTTCAAAAGGAAGGGTGTGAAAATATAGTTATTTTGCCATTATACCCGCAATATGCTTCTCCTACTACCGCAACAGTATGTGATGAGGTCTTCAGAGTATTGATGAAAATGAGGTGGCAACCAGCTATACAAATAGTTCCTCATTATGAATCAGAACCATTATACATAGACGCTCTCGTAAATAGCATTAATAAAAAATTAAACACCATCAAATGGAAACCTGATTTAATCATAGCTTCATATCACGGGATACCAAAAAAATATTTTAAAAAAGGAGACCCTTATCATTGCTACTGTCAAAAAACCACGAGATTAATGTCAGAGAAATTTACAAAAGTTAAAATAATGACAACCTTCCAATCAAGATTTGGACCTGAAGAATGGCTTCAGCCTTATACAGATAAAACTTTAGAAACATTACCAAATGATGGAATTAAGAATGTACTAGTCATATCACCTGGTTTTGCATCGGATTGTGTTGAAACTTTAGAAGAAATCTCAATTCAGGGAAAGGAGAGCTTCGAGAAAGCTGGAGGAGAGAATTTTGATTTTGTGCCGTGTTTAAATGACAATGATGACCATATTAAATTATTAGAACACCTTATTAAAAAAAAATTATAAAAATGAATATTTATTTAATAGTCAAATCCCTTCATTTAATAGCAGCAATTTCTTGGATGGCTGGATTATTATATCTTCCAAGAATATTCGTTTACCATGTTGAAAATTTTGAGAAAAAAGAGACAACAAAAATTTTTGAGCTAATGGAGAGACGACTTTACAATTATATTATGAGACCAGCTATGTTGTTTTCTTGGATATTTGGCATTGTTTTAATTTATTTAAATGGTTTAGATGTATTAACAAATTTATGGTTACAGCTAAAACTAGTTTTAGTTATTCTTTTAAGTATTTATCATGAGTATCTAGGAAAATGTCTAAATCGACTTAAAAATAATACTAATACCTACTCTTCAAAATTTTACCGTTATTTAAACGAAGTACCAACGGTATTGCTTATATTGACAGTATTTATAGTAATAATTAAACCTTTATAGGGTTGTAATTTATAAATATAATATTATATTAATTTTATCTAATTAAATAACCTCCATGAACATTCAAGAATTAAAAGGAAAAACATCAGAACAGCTTATCGATGACGCTGAAAAGTTAGGTATTGAAAACGCAAGCACCCTAAGAAGACAAGAAATACTTTTTGCAATACTTAAAAAACATGCTGAGAAAGGAGAAGAAATCACCGGAGGAGGAGTGCTTCAGTTGCTCCAAGATGGCTTTGGTTTTCTTCGTGCAATGGAGTCTAATTATCTTCCAGGACCAGATGATATTTATGTTAGTCCGAGCCAGATAAGAAAATTTGGATTAAGAACCGGCGATACTGTAGAGGGACCAGTAAGAGCGCCGAAAGATGGAGAAAGATATTTTGCATTACTTCAAGTAAGTAAAATTAATTTCGAGGAGCCAGAAAAAGCAAGGCACAAAATTGCTTTTGACAATTTAACACCACTTTACCCAAATAGCCAACTCGTAATGGAGTCTGAAAAAAATAAGGTTGAAAAAAATCCAGATCTAACTCCAAGATTAATTGACTTAGTCAGTCCAATTGGAAAGGGTCAAAGATCATTAATTATTTCACCACCTAAAGCAGGAAAAACAATGATATTACAAAGCATCGCTAATGCAATCACAGCAAATCATCCAGAGTGTTACCTAATGGTTTTGCTTATCGATGAAAGACCCGAGGAGGTAACTGATATGCAAAGAACTGTTAAAGGCGAAGTTATAAGTTCTACATTTGATGAACCCGCGCAAAGGCACGTGGCTGTTGCGGAAATGGTTATAGAGAAGGCAAAAAGATTAACAGAGCATAAGAAAGATGTTGTAATACTGTTAGACTCTATAACAAGGCTGGGAAGAGCTTATAATGCTGTTGTTCCTAGTTCAGGAAAAGTATTAACAGGTGGTGTCGATGCAAATGCTCTTCAAAGACCAAAAAGATTTTTTGGAGCCGCGAGAAATATTGAAGAAGGCGGATCTTTAACAATAATTGCAACTGCACTAATAGATACTGGTAGCAGAATGGATGAAGTGATATTTGAAGAATTTAAAGGGACTGGAAATAGTGAATTAATCCTTGATAGAAAGATATCTGAAAAAAGAATTTACCCAGCAATTGATATTACTAAGTCAGGCACAAGAAGAGAAGAATTAATTTTTGAGAAAAGTGATCTTCAAAAAATGAATGTACTTAGAAGAATAATTGCTCCAATGGGATCTATGGATGCAATTGAATTTATTAATTCTAAATTGAAAAATACTAAAAGTAATTCAGAGTTTTTTAATTCAATGAATAAACCTGGATAATTTAATCTAGATATCCGAGTAGTTTCATCTCTTTATAAAATTTCTTTTCAATTTTATCTAATACCTTCTTTTCTAAAACTTTTTCCCAATCATTTTTAAAGCCTTGATTAAAAAAAGGTATTTTATGATCCTTACTCTTAGAGTAAACAGATTCTACAAACCCCTCCTCACCTTCTTTTTTTTTTAAAAAACTAAATTTAGTTGTTTCCAATGCTTTTATAAATTTTTGATGGTCTATACCCTCGTTACTTCCAATAAGATTATTTATATACCTAATTAAATTAGAAAATATTTCTTCATTGCTTTTTTCCAAGTCCTCGTATTTGATTAGTATTGATTTTATGGTTTTTAAGTTATTCCAGGAATTATAATGATTACACCAGCTACTCAAAAAGGAGTATGTTGCCAAATTGCCATCAGAAGATTTTATACCTCTGTCTTCATCAAATAGCATTTCTGCAGCCTCAAACTGATCCATTGAAAAATGGTTCATAATAGAAGTTACTATACTTCTAGGGTCTCTAACAATGTATACACTTCCCAAAGTTGTTTCAGCATTTGTAAATTGATTATTATTGAAGGAAATGAAAGCCGAGTGGGTTTTTAAAAACCTTGTTTTATTGGTTTTAATTAAATCTTTTTGTATCGATAGCCAGCTTTTAGAGGCATCATCTATGTTATCTATAAACCCGTTAAAAAACTGTTTATCTGGAAATTGTTCTATATTTTTTAACAGTTTAAAATCAAAATTACCGGTATTAGTAAAAAAGTAAGCACTTAAAAATGACCTAATATAAGTATTTCCGCTTTTAGGATATGATGCTATCCAAATAATCATAAAAAAACTATATAATATTTTAAAAAGTAAAAATATCAAATATGACAGTATACGCCCTATCATCTGGACCTGGCATTTCTGGTATCGCTGTAATTAGAGTTTCAGGAAGCAAAACAGAGGAAATTATTTTATCCCTGACCAATGGTAGTCTACCTAAGACAAAGGAGGCAACTTTAAAAAAAATAATTAATCCAAAAAATGGTGAATTGATAGATGAAGGATTAGTTATATTTTTTAAAAGACCAAACAGTTATACAGGCGAGGATATGGCCGAGTTTCATGTTCACGGTAGCAAGGCAGTTGTTCAAGAAGTATTAACTGTACTTGAAGGTTTTGATGATTGTAGATTGGCAGAACCTGGTGAGTTTACTAAAATTGCATTTCAAAATAATAAAATAAATCTATTAAAAGCTGAAAGTATAGGCGATTTAATAGCAGCAGAAACTGAGCTTCAAAGGAAACAGGCCTTAAGAATAATGTCTGGGGACAGCTCTAAAAAATTTAATTTTTGGAGAGAAGAATTGATTAATATTCTGGCTGATATTGAGGCAAAGATTGATTTTCCAGAAGAAGATATCCCAGAGAATCTTTCTCAAAATATAAAAAGCAGATGCGAAAAAATTAAAAATGAGATTCAAGTCACTCTAGATGATAATAAAACTGGAGAAATAATCAGAGAAGGGTTTAAAATTGCAATAGTGGGTCCTCCGAATGTAGGAAAGTCTAGCCTTCTTAATTATCTATCAAAAAGAGAAGCTGCTATTGTTTCAGAAAAAGCTGGAACCACCAGAGATGTTATTGAATGTCATCTAGATCTAGAGGGGATACCTGTTATCATTTCAGATACAGCAGGAATAAGAGATTCAAGCGATGAAATAGAGACAAAGGGAGTAAATTTAGCAATAAATAGAGCAGAGGAAGCAGATCTTATTATTATTCTACTAGATCCAAAAAAGCTTGATTTTAAAGGGTTTTTTAACGAAAAATTACATGATAAATCAATCCTAGCAATTAACAAATCAGATTTGCTAATTGAAAGCATAAACAATAAAGAATTTAAAATTGAACCACATATAATTTCTATAAAAGATAATAAGAATTTAGATAAATTAATAGAAGCTGTAAAATTAAAATTAAATAAGCAATTTTTAAAAACAAATAATGTTTTAATAACTAGGTCGAGACACAGATTACATTTAAAGGAATGTCATAAACATTTAAAAGTATTTTTGGAGAAAAAAAATAATCAAGAATTTGACCTGGCGGCTGAAGATTTAAGATTATCAATTCGACACTTAGGCACAATAGTTGGGAAAGTTGATGTTGAAGAAATACTTGGGTCAATATTTGATAATTTTTGTATTGGTAAATAAGACTTCTCATAGCTTGTAAAATATAAAATCAGTAATAAATTAATTATATGAAAAAAGATTTGACATTTGATGTTGTTGTTATTGGTGGTGGTCATGCAGGATGTGAAGCCGCTGCAGCTGCTGCGAGACTTGGAGTTAATACAGCCTTATTTACACACAAGTTTGAAACAATCGGAGAGATGTCTTGTAATCCAGCTGTGGGAGGTTTAGGGAAAGGTCACTTAGTTAGAGAAATAGATGCGCTAGATGGTGTCATGGGAGATGTTGCAGATAAATCAGGTATACAATTCAGACTATTAAATCGTAGCAGAGGACCAGCGGTAAGAGGGCCTAGAACACAAAGTGATAGATCATTATATAAGAAATATATGCAAGAAAAACTTGTAAACTATTGTAATTTAACGATATTTTCTGATCCTGTAATTGAGTTTATATTTAAAAAAAACGTTATAAGTGGTTTTTTTACAAGAGATGGGAAAAAAATTACATCTACTAAGCTAATACTTACTACTGGCACTTTTTTGAATGGTGTAATACATATTGGACAAAATCAAACACCTGCAGGCAGGTACAACGAAAAACCAACAACTGGTTTAAGTGACCAATTAAAAAAGTTCGATTTCAAAATGGGAAGGCTTAAGACAGGTACTCCTCCTAGACTAGACTCTAGAACTATAAATTTCAAAAATCTAGAGGAACAGTTCGCAGACGATGAACCATACTTCTTTTCATTTTTGACCTCAAAAAATATTAATAGGCAAGTGTCGTGCAGGATGACTTATACTAATGAAGCTGTACACAAAATTATTTCTAAAAATTTAAATAGGAGCGCAATGTACTCAGGTAATATCAAAAGTATAGGACCAAGGTACTGTCCCTCTATAGAAGATAAGATAGTTAAATTTTCAGAAAAACAAAGCCACCAGATCTTTTTAGAGCCAGAAGGGCTCAAAGACTATACGGTTTATCCAAATGGTATTTCAACATCTTTACCTTATGAGGTTCAGCAAGAAATATGTAGTAAAATCAATGGTTTAGAGGATGTTAAAATTATTAGGGCTGGTTATGCTATAGAATATGACTTTATTGACCCTAGAGAGCTTTTTTTAACTTTGGAGACTAAAAAAATTAAGAATCTTTATCTAGCTGGTCAAATAAATGGTACGACTGGATATGAAGAGGCTGCCGCACAAGGACTGATAGCTGGCATAAATGCAGCTCTGTCTATAAAGGGATTAGAACCATTTATTTTAAATCGCTCGGAAGCGTACATTGGAGTCATGATTGATGATCTTGTAACCAAAGGCGTTGCAGAGCCATACCGAATGTTTACTTCTAGAGCTGAGTACCGATTAAGTCTAAGGGCAGATAATGCTGACCTAAGACTTACAGAAAAGGGTATTAAAATTGGTTTAGTTAGTGATGAAAGATCAAGAATATTTAAAGAAAAATCATTTAATCTTAAAAAAATGGATAAATTAATAAATGAATTGAAAATTAGCCCATCAAAAGCTTCTAAATATCAAATAAATATTGCAAAAGACGGTGTTTTAAGAAGTGCTAGTCAAATATTGAGTCAAAAAGGTGTAAACATGGGTAAGATTCGAAAGATATGGCCTGAAATACCATATTTTTCAAGAGAAATTGATGATCAGGCTGAAATTAATGCGCATTATAAGGGTTATTTAACTAAACAAAATGCCGACATTCTTGCTTTTAAAAGGGATGAAAACCTAATTATCCCAGAAAATATTAATTATAGCAATTTATCTGGACTATCTAACGAAGTTAAAGCAAAATTTAAGGAAATTCGCCCAAAAACCTTGGGTCAAGCCCTTAGAATTGATGGAATCACGCCTGCCGCCGTTTATATTTTGTTGTCTCATGTCAAAAGAAAGTCTATTAAGCATATAGCTTGATTGATTCGAATTTTTTAAATTATTCCTATTTGGAACCTCTGAATGTTTCACGTGAAACATTTCCAGAATTAGAACAATTTCGTCAAACAATAATAGAAAAAAACAAACATATTAATTTAATAAGTAAGCACACAGAGGATATATCTAGAGAAAGACATATAATCGATAGTGCACAAATCATTGATTTTATTGATTTAAATGCGTCTGTATGCACAGATATTGGGTCGGGTTCAGGACTTCCAGGAATAGTATTAGCAATCATTATGAAGCATAAAAAATCAGATATGAAGTTCAGATTGTATGAAAAGAGTTTTCACAAAAGTAAATTTTTAAAAGAAGTAACAAGCAAATTTAATTTAAACGTAGAAGTTTTCCAAAAAGACATCTTTAAAGAAAAAAATTTAAGTTCAAATATAATTGTAGCCAGAGCATTTAAACCTCTCCCAGTCATTTTAAATCTTATTAAAAATAATTTTAAATATTTCAATGAGGTAATTTTATTTCTGGGAAAAAGTGGAAGAGAAATTATTAACCAAGCATCGTTGGAATGGGAAATTAAATATGAGATAAAAAAAAGTATAACTAATCAAGACTCGTTAATATTAAAAATAAAAAGCTTAGAAAAAAAATGAGACAAAAGATTATATCAATTATAAATCAAAAGGGTGGAGTAGGGAAAACTACCACAGTGATTAATCTTGCTGCCGGTTTAAGCTTACATGGAAAGAAGGTTTTGGTAATTGATTTAGATCCACAAGGTAATGCTACTACAGGATTAGGATTATCAAATTTAGAAAATACTGAAAAATCTATTTATAGTGTTCTAAATGGAACACATAAAATATCTGACGTAATTGAGAAAACTAATTTTGAAAATCTTGACCTGATAACTTCTAATGTAGATCTATCAGGTTTAGAGGTCGAAACAGCTGGTGACAATAGAAGAGCCTTTATATTGAAGGAGCAAATAATGGCTTATTTAAACGATTCTGGAGCTATATATAGCCATATATTAATAGATTGCCCACCATCTTTAAGTTTGCTTACAATTATGGCTTTAGTAGCTTCGGACTCTCTTTTAGTGCCTCTTCAAACCGAATTTTTTGCCTTAGAGGGTGTTACACAGCTCATGAAAACAATCGAAAGAATTAAAAATAATCTTAATCCAGAACTTTTTATTAGAGGAATCTTATTAACTATGTACGACAAAAGAAACAAGCTTTCAGCTCAAGTTGAGAGAGAGGCGAGGGATTATTTTAAGGATAAAGTATATCAAACTATAGTTCCTAGAAATGTAAGATTATCCGAGGCTCCCTCACATGGAATGCCAGTTTTATTTTATGATAAATTATGCCCAGGTAGTAAGTCATATTTTAGTTTTACAGACGAGTTTATAAACCAAGAAAAAATAATGGAGAGTGCTGCATGACAAATACATTAAAATTGAAGAAAGGCTTGGGTAGAGGTCTATCATCTTTAATAGGTGACAATAATTCTTCACCTAAATCAAATATGGTTTCAATAAGCTCTATTATAAGAAATAAACTTCAACCAAGAAAAAATTTTAATAAAGAACAAATGGAAGATCTTACTAATTCAATTAAAGAAAGAGGGATAATTCAGCCAATAATAGTAAGAAGACAGTCAGACAAATATGAGATTATAGCTGGAGAAAGAAGGTGGCAAGCTGCCCAAAATGCTGGCTTGCATGAGGTTCCAATCGTTGAAGTGCAAGCTGATGATTTAAAATCTTTAGAGTTTGCAATCGTTGAAAATGTTCAAAGAGATGATCTTAATCCAATAGAAGAGGCGAACGGATACAAAAGGTTGATAGATGAATTTAAATATGATCAGGATAAAGTTGCAAAATTTATTGGAAAGAGCAGAGCGCACATAACAAATTGTTTGAGACTTTTAGTACTGCCTAGTGAAGTTATTAGATTTGTTGAGGAACAAAAATTATCACAAGGACATGCCAAAATACTTGTAGGTTTAGAAAATGCCAACCAAATTGCAAAAAAAATTATTGATAAAAAATTATCAGTCAGACAGGCTGAAAGTTTGGTAAGAATTTATAAATCCCCAAAAAAATTCAAGCTAATTACAAAAGATAGTAATATTAAAGCTTTAGAAAAAGGGCTTGAAGAGAAAACTGGACTCAAAGCTAAAATTCACCATAAAAAAAATAATAAAGGGTATTTATCATTTGAATATAACAATACAGATCAGCTCGATAGATTAGTAATGATTATAAAAGCTAACTATTAGATCTAATTGATGTATTCAGCAAAAGGTCAAAAATTAAATTATTGCTTAAATCGTAATTCTTCTTAAAGCTTATCTCTAGCATTGTTACTTTATCAAGCAATTTAAAGACTTTTTGAGATGACCAGACTTCCATCTGTCTTTGAACAATTTCTTTATCTTTCCAAAATATTGGAGGTTTAAAAGTATTAATGGTTTCTTTTATATCTCCTTTTTCTGCATAAAGTTTTTTAAGCTCTATTAGTCTTTTAATTCTAGACAAAAAAGATCTTATCAAAATAATAGAGTCGTTTTTACTAAAAGATTTATTATTAATAATTTTACAAACTTTAGTATGATTTTTAGATAAACAGCTGTCAATTAATTCAAAATAATTTTCATCTTCATATAAATTAATTAATTTAAGTATCTCCTCTTGAGATACTTTATTTTTCTTAAAAGAGTAATTTAAAATTTTATCCATCTCATTTTTAAGATTTCTCCTATCGCCAGAACATTGTTCAACTATTAAATTAATATTTTCACTTGAAATCGAGATATTGTTTTTTTTAAAGAAATCATTAGCTATTTTAAAAAGAGACAAGTTATTATCTTGATAAAAAGGTATACAAACCAAACTTTTATCTTTTTCAAAAAGATTTCTTATCTTTGATTTTTTATCCAATATTCCTGCATTAAAAATAATTTTTTTATTTTCGACTTTTTTCTCAATTAAATCTTTTATAATTTCAAATAATTTAGATGTTACTCTTAAAACAATTATAATTTTTTTACTTTCAAATAAAGATTCGTTTAAACAAACTTCATAGAAAGATTCTTTATTTTCCAAAATTTGTTTTTCATCGTACTTGATAATTTCACCCTTAAAACCTTTCAAGAAAAAATTCGATATTATTTCATCTTTTTGACCTTCATTTTCTCCGTAGCAAAGACAAAATTTAAAGTCATTATTCTTTAACTCGCTTAGACTAAATGTTTTGATTATCATGTGTTACTGATTTATTAAAAAGAAAATTATATCTTTACCAATTAGTTCAGATAAATCTTTTATATATTTTTTTTCTAATTCTCTTTCGTCAATCTTTTTATCTTGAGCAGATAATGAAATATTTTTTTCGAAGTTATTATTTGATTTTTGACCATCACTTGAGGTCACAACGACATTTGCTTTTATCTGTAAGTTATAGTTTTTTGGATCACCCGACTCATCTTTATTAGTAATTGTCTTTTTATAGGTCGATGTAATATTAAGATTAAATTTTTTAACTTCATTTTTTGTGCTTGTTTGATTTCTTAAGCTGTTCTCAATATAATTATTAATTTTTCTATCTCCTTCAAAATTCAAATCAACAATATTAAAATTTATTTTGTCGGAATTTAATAACGGAGTGTATCCACAATTAGTTACAAAAGTAAAAAAAACTATTAAAATAAAGTTTATAAAATTTCTTCTCATTTAGATTAAAAAATTAATTAGTCTATTTCTTACATATATTTGTTTTTTAATTGTATTATTTTTTAAATATTTATCAAAAGTTTTACTTTCAAATATTTCTTTAACCAAATCCTCCTCTGGACTATCTTTCTTTATATCAATAATTCCTCTTTTTTTGCCATTAAATTGAACAACAACACTGACATTTTCCTCAATTAAAAACTCTTCATTGATCTCAGGCCATTCGTATTTGTTAATATTTAATTGATTTAAACATTCACTTGAGAGGTGAGGCACCACAGGAGAAATTGAAACCAAAAACTTAATATAATCTTCAGTTAAATTTTCATAGTTCAGTTCTTTTTTTGATAATTGATATAAAAAAGCATAAGCCTCGTGAATATTTGCTATAATGACGTTATAACTAAAATTAGATAAATTTTTTTCTATTTTTAAAAGATATTGATTAATAAATTTAGATAGTTCAAGAGAAGGCTTTGTTTTATCATTATTTTTAATTGATTTTATTTTTTCATTTAAAGTAAATAATTTTTGTACAAATTTGTAAGATGACAACATACCCTGGTCTGACCATTGCACATCTTTTTCTGGAGGGCTATCAGACAAAATAAATAATCTAACTGCATCAGCACCATAAAGATTAATTATTTTCTCAGGATCGATAGTATTTTTTTTTGATTTAGACATAGACTCTGACGGGCCTACCATTACTTTTTCTGAATTATTGGATTTTAAAAAATAATTTTTACCATCTTTAGTCTCTACTTCCTCTGGACTTCTCCAATTATTACTCTCATCTTTATATGTATGATGACAAACCATACCTTGTGTAAATAGTCCTTTAAATGGCTCCTTTAAACTAAAATTCTTATTTTCATACCCAATTGCTCTCATAAAAAATCTCGAATATAGAAGATGTAATATAGCGTGCTCAACCCCACCAATATATTGATCTACCGGCATCCAATAATTTATTTCATCTTTATCAAATGCTTCCTTTCGATTGTTTGGAGAACAAAAACGTAAAAAATACCAAGAAGAGTCTACAAATGTGTCTAAAGTATCAGTCTCCCTTAAATAAATTTTTCCATCAATTTTAACTTTCTTCCATTCCTCAACACTTGAGAGAGGATTTCCCTTTGTATTAAGGTTTATATTTTGTGGAAGTTTGACTGGTAGGTCACCTTCAGGAACTGGTTTATATGAACCTTTCTCATCGTAAAGAATAGGAATTGGACAACCCCAATATCTCTGTCTAGAAACACCCCAATCTTTTAAACGGAAATTAATTTTCTTTTTACCTAATTTTTTGTTTTCTAAAATTTTTATTGTTTCGAGTATAGATTCATCGGGAGCTTGAAGACCATTTAAAAATTCTGAATTAATAATCTTGCCAGATCCTGTAAACGCTTCCTTAGTTACTTCAAAACCGTCTTCCTCGTTTGTAGGTTTCACAACAGTTTTGATTTCTAAATTGTATTTTTTTGCAAAATCAAAATCTCTTTGATCGTGAGCTGGACAACCAAAAACTGCACCAAAACCGTAATCCATAAGCACAAAGTTTGCAAAATATACAGGAACTTTTTTTTCTTTGTTTAAAGGATTTATTGCAAGAAGATTTGTTTTGAAACCGATTTTTTCAGCGTTTGCTATTGATTCTTCAGTTGTGCCAGACTTAGAGCAATTTTCTTTAAATTCTAAAAATTCACTATCATTTTGGTAAAACTTAGATAATGGATGATCAACAGAGAGCGCCAAAAAAGAAAAACCAAAAAGCGTATCAGGTCTTGTTGTGAAACATTTAATTTTACTAACTTCAGGCCGACCAATTATTTCAAAGTCAATCTCACAACCAAATGATTTTCCTATCCAGTTCTGTTGCATAACTTTTACTTTATTTGGCCATTGATCAAGGTTATCAAGTTCATTTTGCAAATCATCTGAAAATTTTGAAATATTAAAAAACCACTGACTTAATTTTTTTCTTTCAACAACAGCACCAGATCTCCATCCTTTACCATCTATGACCTGCTCATTTGCTAAAACTGTTTCATCGATTGGATCCCAGTTTACATAATTTTCTTTTTTATAAACAAGACCCTTATTGAACATGTCAATAAAAAATTTTTGTTGATGTGTATAATATTCCTCAGAGCATGTCGAAATTTCTCTATCCCAATCAATTGACAAACCCAATTGTTTAAGTTGTTTTTTCATTGTCGAAATATTATTTTCAGTCCAAACTTTAGGATCTAGATTATTTTCCTTAGCTGCATTTTCTGCAGGCATACCAAAGGAATCCCACCCCATTGGATGAAGAACATTAAAACCTTTTAAAGACTTAAACCTTGATAAAACATCTCCGATTGTATAATTCCTTACATGTCCCATATGTATTTTGCCAGATGGATAAGGAAACATTTCTAAACAGTAAAATTTTTTTTTATTCTTATCTAATTTAGTTTTGAAGGAATTATTTTTGACCCAATATTCTTGCCACTTACTTTCAATTAATTTGAAGTTATATCTTTCCATGGAATACTAATTTCCATCTTTATCATCTAGTTGAGCATTATTATATGGATTTTTCTTTTTGTTTAAATCTATACCCTCTTTCTGATACTTTGCAGCCCTTTTTAAAATACTCGATCTAAGTTCACTTCTTAAGTTTCCTTGACTTTCATTGATTACACAATTTTTGTTTTGATCACAATTTTTTATAAAAACTTTTATATTTAAAGCATCCGTTCTAATTTCATTACTCACAAATCTAATTGATATTTTTATAGATTCATCTTCATTTCCACTTTCGGAATACCAATCAGTAATTACTATTCCTCCACTGTAATTAGCTGACACAAGAGGCATAAAATCAATCGTATCCAAAGCAGCTCTCCACAGAGGATTCGAACTTGCGAAATCAAAAGTGCCTCCTTTTTTTCCTCCCATTATTCTAAATCCTCTTCCTTCCTCAATATTTTTTCTAACTCTATCTTTAGGATCTGGTGAAACTTCTCTTGCATCAACGGGCTTATATTTAAGTGCTTGACACGAGGCTAAAAATGGAAGCATGATTAAAATCATCATATAAAAGGCCAAGGGTCTTAAATTGGAGTATTTTTTCATTGATTTTTTTTAAACCTACTATTTATCATCTAAACTAAAATTGAAATATTTAAATATGTAAACTGGCCTAATTTTCTTAGCTTTTTTAGTATTATACTTTGATGTATTTTTGCAACACTTAGGCAAAATATTAGATAATTCAATATTTTTTAGGATTAAATATACTTAAATTTGTTATTAATCACCATAATTATAATTAATTATAATAATTAAGGAGAAAACAATGAACAAACTAAAAACAGTAGGTTTGACAGCTCTTGCTGGTACATTTGCAGCAACTTCTGTTCAAGCTTTAGAAATGTCTGTTTCAGGTGGTGTTGGTATTACTTACGCAACATCAGATACTACTGAGGTTACAGGTAACAGAGTATCTTTCGGTGATAGTTTAACTTTCTCTGGTTCAGGTGAAACTGACCAAGGTTGGACTATAACTGCTAGTATCGAAGCAGATGGAGCATCTTCTACTACTTACTATGACGATAGATCAATTACTATCGACATGGGTGACAGTGGTACAGTACATGTTCAACAATCAGGCGCTCAAGGAACACCGGGTAGCTTAGTACCTAATACATACGGTTCAGCTGGTTACTCACTTGCAGGTTCATCAACAACTGGTAAACACGTTGCTGACGGATTATCTTCAGGTGCAAACAGCGATACTAACATTGGTTATTCAAATACTTTTGCTGGTATCAGTGTAGCTGCAGGTATAACTCCAGGTGCTACTGGTGGTTCTGACGTTGCAGTTAACTTAAAATATGCTGACCTTGTAGATGGTTTAACTATCTCTGCAGGTATGTCAGACCTAAACCCTTCTCAAGCTAATGGTGCAGGAGAGATTTCTTTATCTGCTAGCTATGTAATGGGTGGTCTAACAGTTGGTGTAACTGATTACCAATACGATGATGATGCAGCTAATGGAACAGACTACGATGCAATGCACTACGGTGTATCATTCGCAGTTAATGATGACTTAAGCGTATCATACGACAGATCAATATCTGATAAGTCTACAGCAGACACTGATGAAACTATCAATTCACTTCAAGCTTCATACACAATGGGTTCTATGACTGTAAAAGGTCATATTACAAAAGCTGATGATGAAGGATATTCAGCAGGTGCTTCAGACGAACACAAAGCGATCGCAGTATCTTGGTCGTTCTAATTTAAAGAATTATCTTTAAAAATTAAAAGGCCTCATTTTATGGGGCCTTTTTTTTTATTCAAAATAAGTTATTCCAGCAAAGCCTCTAAAGTTAACTAGCTTTAATAACTTAACATTTTTTTTGTTTATACCTCCAAGAGCAATTTTATCTTTTTTAAAACTATCAAATAAATGTTTTAATTTGTATATACCGAGAGCTTGATTGGTTTTTTTTTTAAACACAGGGGCAAAAAATAACTCTTCTACATTCTGGTTTTTTTTAATTCTAATTTCTTTTAAATTATGTGCAGACCCGATTATTTTAAAATCTTTAAAAAGACCGTTGTAATTATAAACTAATTTGTAATTATTTGCAGATATATATACTCCTTTTAATTTTAATTTAATTGCCAAGCGAATATTGTTTGAAATGTAAAAATCAAAATTATTTTTTTTACAGAATTCAGAAGTTTTAATTATCTCAAGTTTATCGTTTACTTTAGATTTATTTCGCCAAATTAAAGATATATTTTTTTCAAGTTTAATTAACAAATTTGGTTTATATTGATTTATAAAATAATATTTTTTTAAACCATGCATAAAAATGTTAAAAATCTAATTGATTTAACCACGGAAGTTAAGGAAAAAATTAATACCATTGGTAAAAAAAACTATGAACCTAAAATAATTGCAGTTTCTAAAACATTTTCATTAGAATCCATAAACCCTTTGATTGATTATGGTCATATCCATTTTGGAGAAAATAAAGTCCAGGAAGCAACACAAAAATGGCTTAATTTAAAGGGTGTAAATAAATCAATCAAACTTCATATGCTTGGAAAGCTTCAAACGAATAAAGTTAAACAAGCAGTTGCTATTTTTGACTATATTCATTCTGTTGACAGTATTAAGTTGGCAACAAAAATAGCTAACGAGCAGATAAGACAAAATAGAAGTCTAAAAATTTTTTTGCAAATTAATATTGGCGAAGAAAGTCAAAAAAGTGGTGTTTTATTAAATGAAGTTAATCAATTAGCTGCTGAATGTAAAACTTTAAGTTTAGATGTTGTAGGATTAATGTGTCTACCACCAATATCCACCGACGTTTCTAAATATTTTTCTTTAATTAAAGAAAAAAATGATGAGTTAAAATTTAATGAACTAAGTTTAGGTATGTCTAGTGATTATTTAGAAGCTATAGAATTTAATACTACTTTTATTAGGGTTGGAACTAAAATATTTGGAAAAAGATACTAAAAAATTCTAATTCTATCCTTTTTGTTTATAAGTTTAAGCATTATCAAAAAATCTTTTTTTTTTAACGCTACACACCCTAAAGTAGGTTTGTAATCTGAGGTTAAATGAAAAAAAATAGCACTACCTTTATTTTTCTTAGTTTTCTTATAATTGTATTTTATAGGAATAAGTAAATCGTATAATCTACCTTTTCTAAATAATTTTTCATGGGAATATTTAAAATTTTTAGTGATCTTTACTAAACGATTGTATTTACTTGAGTTAGAATCATCACACCAACCCATATTTCTTTTTATTTTAACTTTTTCTAGTTTTGTTACAAAATTATCTATTCTGTCTTGTCTATATAAAAGCTTACCAATTGAAAAAATCCCTTTTGGCGTAATTTTATCACCTTCTCTATTTTTTATTTTGATTCCACCTTTTCCTACTGAACATTTTAGTTTAAACTCATTTAGGAAAATTGTATTTTTTTTTAACTGAATTATCATATAATTATGAGTAAACTTAACGTTGCACTTTATAAATTACCAGTATTATACGAAATATTATCTGAGTTTAAATCAGAATTAAATTTTAACTTGTTTAATTTTAATAAAAATGATGAAATTTTTAAAAATTTTATAAAAAATAACCCAGAAACTTTGATAATTTCATCTGAGCTAAACAAAAGTTTTAAAAATTTAATTTATTACCAAAAAGCACTTAAAGTCAAAAATCTATTTCAGCAAATTAATGTTTATTTATCAAAAAGTAATTATGTGGCAAAAGCTAATATTTTAATAGGAAAATACAAGGTTGATACTAATTCAAGAATCATATCTAACGAACATGCCAAATTGAAACTTACTGAAAGGGAAATTGATTTATTAGTTTATTTAAGTAATGAAGATAAAGAAAAAACAGCATTGGATCTACAAAAAAATGTATGGAAACACTCAAAAGATCTCGAAACCCATACTGTTGAAACACACATCTATCGTCTTAGAAAAAAAATACATGACTGTTTTGATGATGAAAAATTTATTATAAGTAACAAAAATGGGTATAGGATTTTGCAATGAAAAAAAGAAATTTTATTGCAAAAGATTTATTATCGAGAAAATTTAGTCAAAAAAAAGTAAAACCGAAAAAAGGTAAAGGAAGTTTTAAAAGAAAAAAAACTAAAGTCTCGCACCAATTTGCTGAATAACCTTAGAAGACATTTCAGTACCTTTGTTTAAACTTTCTTCAATCGATAGATTATTGACATAACCATGGAGAAAACCTGCGGCAAATAAATCTCCTGCACCTGTAAGATCTACAATTTTTAGATTTTTGTTAACACCACATTCAATAATATTTTCACCTTTAATTGCTATAGCACCTTTTTCTCCTCTAGTAATAACTATTAATTTATTCAGTTGTTTAGAAAAATTTACCACTTCCTCAAAATTTTTAGCCTCTATAAGAGAGCTTATTTCTTGCTCATTAGCAAAAGTGACATCTAGTTTGTTTTTTACTAATTCTAAAAAATGAGGTTTGTGTCTATCAACACAAAACTGATCAGACAGCGACATCGCGACTTTCCTTGCATTACTAATTGCTTTATCAAACGCTTTTTTAGGTTCCCCCTCATCCCAAAGATAACCCTCCAAGAATATGATTTCACTTTTTCTAATTGCATCCGAATTAACATCATTTTCATCTATTTTTCCAGCAGTTCCTAAAAATGTGCACATCGTTCTTTCAGAGTCTGGTGTAACTAATATCAAACAAGTTCCTGTAGGTAATTCTTCTTTTTTTTTTGAATAAAAATACTCTACGTTTTCTTTTTTTAGTCCCTCCTCATATTTGCTACCAAAATCGTCATCAGAAACTTTTCCTATAAAACCTACTTTGTTTCCTAGCTGTGCTATACCAACAATAGAATTCGCAACAGATCCACCAGAGACGGTTTTTTCAATTTTAAGATTATTTAATAAATTTTTGAATTCACTTTCGTCAAAAATTAATTTCATAGTACTTTTTGTAAGACCATTTTGATTAATAAAATTTTCATCAACTTTGCAAATGACATCGACGATTGCATTTCCAATTCCTAAAATTTTCATAATTAAGCTTTCTTAGTTATTATTGGTTTTTTTCTTTTAGGATAACAACTAGTACAAATTTTACAAGATATTCCATAACAATCTCTCGCCTTACAATATTCTCTTCCATAATAAATAATTTGTAGATGGAGTTTATTCCAACATTTTTTTGGAAATAAGCGCTTCAAGTCCTTCTCTGTTTGCACAACGCTTTTTCCACTTGTAAGTCCCCATCTTTGAGCAAGCCTGTGAATATGAGTATCAACCGGAAAAGCTGGATAGCCAAAACCTTGGGACATTACCACACTAGCAGTTTTATGCCCCACACCTGGTAACTCCTCTAATTGGTCAAAAGTTTTAGGTACTTTGCCTTTGTATTTTTCTACCAATGTTTTAGATAAATTATAAACGCTTTTGGCCTTAACTCTAAATATACCAATGCTTTTTATTAATTTTTCAATTTTTTTTCTTCCAAGTTTAACGAAATGCTTGGGTTTATTATACTTTGGATAAATATTTTTTGTTACATTATTTACATTAACATCGGTACATTGAGCAGATAAAAGAACAGATATTAATAGGGTAAATATATTTCTATGTTTAAGAGGAATTGGAGTTGTTGGGTAAGTCTTATTTAAAATTTTAAGAACAATCTTTGCTCTTTGAATTTCATTCATCAATTAAAATTTAAAAGATTTCGCATAGAATACAGGCCAGGCTTCTTATTTTTAAGCCATTTTGCCGCTGTTAAAGCTCCCTCAGAGTAAAGAGCTCGATCGAAAGCTTCATGGTTAAGAGTAATAATTTCTTTACCACTTGAGAATTTTACTTCATGTTCACCGATTATTTCTCCCTTTCGAATTGAATTAAAATTAATCTTATTTCCATAGGGAAAAGATTTTTTATTCAAATATTTTTTTCCAATTATTTTGTAAAAATTTTTATTTTTGCCAACTGCAATGCCTTTCCCTAACATTAGAGCAGTGCCAGACGGATGATCTTTTTTGTGTCTATGATGAACTTCGAAAATTTTGCTGAGATAATTACTCCCAAGAGATGCGGATGTGATTTCTGTTAAGTACATTAAAAGATTAATACCTAAGCTCATATTTCCTGCTTTTAAAATTGGTATTTTTTTTGAGTATTTCTTAATTATATTTTCTTCTTTTTTTGTAAAACCAGTTGTTCCAATAACTACTCTCTTTTTCATTTTAGCAGCTATCTTTAAAATTTCTAAAGTACATTTTGGAATTGTAAAATCAATTATAACATCGGTATTTTTAAAAGTTTTTTCATTGTTTATACTCATACCAATTCCATGAATTTTTTTATTAACTAATTTACTTTCAGTAACAGCAGAAATTTCAAAATTATTATTTGATTTTGCAGATTTAATTATTTGCTTACCCATTCTTCCCATACATCCAGTAATTGCTAATTTTATTTTTTTCATTTGATAGACTTAATATGATTAGACTATATAAAATAGTTTAGTTTTTCCAGAAACTTTTGGCTTTTTGGAAGAATTTTTTAATGCTTGGATTAGATCTTTCATTTTCAATTTCTCTAAATTTTTCAAGCAATTCTTTTTGTTTGTTGTTAAGATTAACTGGAACTTCAGTATTTACTTGAACATAGAGATCTCCATATCCACTGCCTCTTATCAAAGGCATTCCTTTTTCTCTTAATCTAAATTGTTTTCCAGATTGCGTTCCTGCAGGAATTTTAATTTTGGCTTTACTGCCATCTATTGTTGGTATCTCAATTGATGTTCCAAGAGCTGCATCTGCAATAGATATGGGAAATTCAAAGAAAAGATTTTCGTCTGATCTTTTAAATAGTTCGTGAGAATAAACATTTATAAACAAATATAAATCTCCATTTCCTGCTCCTCTTGATCCAGCCTCACCTTTTCCAGATAGTCTAATTCTAGTACCGTCGTCTACTCCTTTAGGAATAGTCACAGATAATCTTTTAGTTGCTTGTTTTTTTCCTTGTCCCCCACAACTCGTACAAGGATGAGTTATTTGTTCTCCTGCACCTCCACATTGTGGGCAAGTTTGTTGAACAGTAAAAAAACCTTGATTGGTTCTTACTTGTCCTCTTCCACCACACATAGAACATGAACCTGCGTCGTGACCAGGTTTTGATCCACTTCCAGTGCAAGTATTACATTTTTCTGATGTAGAAAATTTGATGTCTTGTTTTTTACCCTTGTAAGCTTCTTCTAAAGTTATTGATAAATCGTATCTTAAATCTGATCCTCTATAGTTTGTTCTCCTACCTCTTCTGCGTCCGCCACCAAATCCCTCTCCAAAAAAATCTTCAAAAATATCTGAAAAGTGACTTGAGAAATCAAAGTCTGAAAATCCACCTTGGCCTCTTCCACCGTTTTCAAATGCTGCATGACCAAAATTATCGTAGCTTTGCTTTCTCTCCGAGTTTGATAATACGTGATAAGCTTCAGATGCTTCTTTAAATTTTTCTTCAGCAGATTTGTCATTGGGATTTTTATCTGGGTGATATTTTACTGCGAGCTTTCTATAAGCTGACTTAATTTGATCTGCCGAGGCTGATTTATTAATGCCTAAAACTTCGTAGTAATCTCTTTTTGCCATAAATTAATTATAGACAAACAGTTGTTTTAAGCGCTCTTCTCTTTATTTTCGTCTTTTACTTCCTCAAAATCAGCATCAACAACATTATCGTCTTTTTTATCACCTTTATTTGAATCGTTTTTATTTTCAGGTTTGGCACTTTGTTGTGATTTATATATAGCCTCACCTAGTTTCATTGATGCCTGAACAAGATCTTGAGTTTTCTTTGTAATTTCCTCAACATCAGTTCCTTTTAAAGCATTTCTCAAGTTAGCAGACGCATCTTCAATAGCTTTTTTATCAGTTTCAGAAACTTTAGATCCATGTTCTTTAAGATTCTTTTCTGTTGAATGAAGAAGAGTATCAGCTTGGTTTCTTGCATCTACTGCTTCCCTTTTCTTTTTATCTGCATCTTTATTTGCTTCAGCTTCTTTAACCATTTTGTTTATTTCTTCGTCGCTTAATCCACCAGAAGCTTGAATTTGAATTTTTTGTTCTTTACCAGTTCCTTTATCTTTAGCAGAAACGTTTACAATTCCGTTAGCATCAATATCAAATGTAACTTCAATTTGTGGGACACCTCTTGGTGCAGGCGCTATACCAACAAGTTCAAAGTTTCCTAATAACTTATTGTCTGATGCCATTTCTCTTTCTCCTTGAAGAACCCTAATTGATACAGCGGGTTGATTATCTTCGGCGGTAGAAAAAACTTGGCTTTTCTTGGTTGGTATTGTTGTATTCTTATCAATTAATTTAGTCGATACACCCCCAAGTGTTTCAATTCCTAACGATAAAGGTGTTACATCTAATAAAAGAACATCTTTTACATCACCTTGTAAAACACCAGCCTGGATAGCAGCTCCCATAGCAACAACTTCATCTGGGTTTACAGATTTATTTGGGTCTTTACCAAAAAAACTTTTAACTTCCTCAATCACTTTTGGCATTCTAGTCATTCCGCCAACTAAAACTATTTCATCAATTTCACCCGCTGACAGACCCGCATCTTTTAATGCAGTTTTGCAAGGTGGAAGAGTTTTGGAAATTAAATCTTCAACTAAAGCCTCAAGTTTTGCTCTAGTCATTTTTAAATTTATGTGTTTTGGTCCAGTTTTATCGGCTGTAATAAACGGTAAATTTATTTCAGTTTGTGTGGCAGATGAAAGCTCAATTTTTGCTTTTTCAGCAGCTTCCTTTAATCTTTGTAATGCAAGTTTATCAGACTTTAAATCTATACCACTTTCTTTTTTAAATTCGCTTAATAAATAATTTACAATAGCATTATCAAAATCTTCACCTCCTAGAAAAGTATCTCCATTAGTAGATTTAACTTCAAAAACACCATCACCAAGCTCAAGTATTGATACATCAAATGTTCCACCACCTAAGTCATACACAGCAATTTTCTTATTTGTTTTTTTATCCAAACCATAAGCAAGTGAAGCTGCAGTTGGCTCATTAATAATTCTTAAAACTTCAAGACCAGCAATTTTTCCCGCATCTTTTGTTGCTTGTCTTTGAGCATCATTGAAATAGGCAGGCACTGTAATAACGGCCTTACTTACTGCTTGACCTAAATATTTTTCGGCTGTTTCTTTCATTTTTTGTAAGACAAACGCTGATATCTGTGAGGGAGAATATTTTTTACCTTTAGCTTCTATCCACGCGTCGCTATTGTCTGCTTTAATTATTTTGTATGGAGCAGTTTCAATATCCTTTTTAACCGTAGGATCTTCAAAATTTCTGCCAATCAATCTTTTTACTGCAAAAATTGTATTTTCAGGATTTGTAACTGCCTGTCTTTTTGCTGGTTGTCCTACTAGTTTTTCATCTTCGTCATTAAACGCGACAACTGAAGGAGTTGTTCTTGCACCCTCAGCATTTTCTAAAACTTTAGCTTGTGCACCGTCCATTATTGCTACACAAGAGTTTGTTGTTCCAAGATCTATTCCAATTACTTTACTCATTATTTTTACTCCATTTCATATATGTTCAATTTTTTTAACTACAAGTCATTTACTCACTTTTTTTGGTCTCTTTTTCCTTGTTTTCACTTAAATTGTCGTCTTTTTTAACTGTTTTTTTCGCTACACCAACTAATGAAGGTCGTAAAAGTCTATCTTTCATCATAAATCCTCTTTGGATCTCTTGAACAATTATACCATTTTCCTTACTTTCATCTTCGATTTCCATCATTGCCTGATGCAGGTTTGGATCCATTTTTTTACCTAAAGCCTCGATTGGATAGATATTATTTTTTTTAAGAATAGACATCATGTCTTTAAATATAATTTCTAAATGATCAATTATTTTTTTTGATGCCTCTGAATTCTTTATACTTTCATCACTCTCAATAGTGGTCTTGGATCTCTCAAGATTATCAATTAGGTTTAGTGTTTCTTTAGCTAAGGAAAATCCACCGTACTCAAAGGCATCATCTCTCTCTTTTTCATACCTTCTTCTTTGATTTTCCATCTCTGCATATTGCCTTACAATTTTCTCCTCTAATTCTAAAATTTTATCTTCATTAGATATTTCTTCAATTTTTTCTCCCTCGGCTTTTTTGGTTTGTTCAACAGACTCATCTAATTTATTGTTTTCATTAGAGTTTGAATTTATCAGATCTTCAGTCTTTTCTTTTTCCATAATCGGTATATGGTAAGAAAATTCACAATTTCCAGATATATATGAAAAAAATTAATGAATTGATTTTAGGCACAAATAATCAAGGAAAAGTAAGAGAAATTAAGAAATTACTACCAAAAAAAGTGTCTATAGAAACTCCAAAAGGACTTAATATAAAGAGTCCCAAAGAGACAGGAGTTTCATTTTTAGAAAATTCTCTTATCAAAGCCAAATACTTTTCAAAAAAAACTCAAAAAGTCTGTTTAGCCGATGACTCAGGATTAGAAATAGATATTTTGAATAAATTACCAGGTATATATTCTGCAAGATGGGCAGGTCCACAATCAGATTTCAAAATAGCAATTAGAAAGGTTTACAGGGAGCTTAAAAGAAAAAAAGTAAATTTAAAAAAAAATATTAAATGTAGATTTATTTGTGCACTAACTATTTATTGGCCAGGTGGAAAATTTTATCAATCTCAAGGAATCATAAATGGTAAAATATCTGTTAAATCAAAAGGTACAAGAGGTTTTGGTTATGATCCTATATTTATTCCAAAAGGATATAAAGTCACTTTTGGTCAAATGTTATTTTCAAAAAAATCTAAGATAGATCACCGGTATAAAGCATTTAAAAAAATTAAAAAATTTTTTTAATTTGTTTATTATCAATGACATAAAAATTTAACTTGTGAGTTATAATGTTTTTATCAATTTCAAAAATTCCAATTTTTCCTTTAAAGGAATTTTTCTTATAAAAAATATCTTTGTTTAAAACAAAATTATTTTTAAAAAGTAAATAGTAAACTAAACCAGTTAAGTCATAACTTAGAAAAGCAATTTGATTTGAGTTACTATCAAAATTTTCTTTATATTTTCTCAAATAATCTGCATAATTTTCGTAATTTACTGATGGAAAATATATAGGCTGTATCATGTACTCATTAATTAAACTTTTATCGAACCATTGATTTAAAGTTATATATTTAACTCTAGTGGGTGGTATATCGGTATAAATTAATGAAGTAGCAACACTCTTCAATGACTCTTCAAAATCTGCAATTATTACTGAGTCAAAATTAATTCCTCCAATTGTATCAAGCATTTCAAGTTGAGCTATTTTCTTTTCTTTGTTTGAATCACTAGAATTCTTAACTCTTTTTATTTCATCTAATAAATTCTGTTTTCTAATTCTATATCTCGTAACATCCTCAATTTGTTTTGTGATTAGTGTTGGGTCTTGATCATAATAAAATTTATCTTTAAGTTTTATTTTAGATTTTTTCACGCCAGTTTTAATTTCACTCAAAATATCATTATTGGGTGCAAATAAATAACTTCTTTCAATTTCTTCTAAAGTTTGGAATTTTTTTATTGCATTAAATTGAGATATAGAATTAACCCCGGCACTTATAATATTTTTCTTAGTACTATCGATTTTATTAGTAAATGATAAAAAAATTAAATCATTGTTGAGAGCATCTAATTTAATTGTATTTTTTTTAAATATTGGACCGATTATTATTTTAACACCTTCTTTATACAACTGTTGAGAAACTTCAAAAGTATCATCAGGATTATTTTTGCTATCTTTAGGTATTATGACGATTTTACTATCATCAATATCATTTATGGCTAGTCTCACAGACTTTAAAATACTATCCCCAAGATTTTTAAATTCCCCGGATAAAGGTACTACTAAACCAATTTTAATTTTATCATTTGCATATGTATTAAATGAAAAAAATATTATAACTGTAAGAAGTGTAAAAAATTTAATTAGATATTTCATTTTATTATAAATATTATAGCCTAGGTTATGACAGTTAAAGAAGACAAAAATAAGATTGAAAGCGGATTATATATTGTTTCGACACCTATAGGTAATCTAAAAGACATAACACTAAGGGCTATCGATATACTTAAAAAGTCCAATCTAATTCTATGTGAGGACACCAGGGTTTCAAAAAAGTTATTATCTTTTTATGAAATAAAAACTAAAATTATTTCAAATCATAAATTTAATGAAAAAAGCAATTTGCAGAAAGTCTTAAACATTCTAAAAGATGATCAAATTGTTTCAGTTATTTCTGATGCTGGAACGCCTGCCATTTCTGATCCTGGTAGATTACTAATAAGTAGTTGTATAAAGGAAAAAATATCAATTTTTCCAGTGCCTGGACCATCTGCAATCCTTGCGTCCTTGTCTGTATCTGGTTTCTCAGACCAATTCTACTTTCACGGTTTTTTACCTGACAAATTAAATTCAATAAAAAAAGATTTTGATTTTTTTAAAAATATAAATACTTCTATTGTTTTTTTCATTTCTGCGAGAAAGTTATTTAAAATTTTTGAAGTATTGAAGGAATATTTTGCTGATAGAGAAATATTAATTTCTAGGGAGATAACTAAAATGCATGAAACTTTTTATAGAGGCAGAGTATCAGAAATTGATAATTTTAATTTTAATCCTAAAGGAGAGGTGACTATTGTAATTTCAGAAAAAAAAGATCAAAATAATAAACAAAATTTAAGCGAATCAGATAAAAAAAGAATTGAAAAATTAATTATTAATAAATCAATAAAAGATATAGTTCGCATAATTTCACAAGAAAAAAATATTTCAAAATCAAAAATTTATAATTATTGTCTAAAAGTTAAAAATGAAAAATAATTTTATCATAATAGTACTTATTTCAATTTTTTTGAGCTCTTGCGTTGGTACCTCTTCTACAGGAGTTTTTGGAACAGGTGTTACTATTGCAATGGATCCAAGGACTTTAGGTACTCAAATTGATGATTCAATAATGGATAAAACCTTAGATGCAAAACTTATATCTTTAAATAAAAAC
Organism: uncultured Pelagibacteraceae bacterium; assembly: GCA_902587215.1. Lineage (GTDB taxonomy): Bacteria > Pseudomonadota > Alphaproteobacteria > Pelagibacterales > Pelagibacteraceae > Pelagibacter. The sequence continues at coordinate 41,339 of CACIKJ010000003.1, forward strand.
TATTTACTAAATGTTAGGACAAAAATAATTGATGGAAGAATTTTTATTACTGGTAAGGTTGATTCTTTAGAGGAAAAATTAAAAATCACTAAGATTGCGTGGGAAACTAAGGGCGCAAGATCTGTAAAAAATGATTTAAAAATAAAAGATCAGTTCAATTTTAAACAATCAGCTAAAGATGTTCTTATTACGTCTCAGTTAAGGACAGCATTAATATTCAACAAAAATACAAAAGCTGTAAATTACAATATAGATACATATAAAAGAAAAATATATATATATGGAATAGCTGAAACCAAAGATGAAAGAGAAGAAGTTATAAAAGAGGCAAAAGAAATATTGGATGTTGAAGATGTTATAGCTAGCATTTTGCTAGTTGATGACTTAAGAGTAATCAAAGACTGATTTATTATTTGTTATAATCAATAATTTCAGCTGAATAAGCTGCAACGGAAGCGAGATTCAGTATTTCTGAAGTCGATGTTCTTAATGGAGCTATCTCAATTGGTTGTCCTAATCCAATCAACAAAGGTCCAATTACTTTAGCTCTACTCATAGATTTAATTATTTTAAATGATATAGCAGCCGCATGAAGCCCGGGCATAATTAAAATATTTGCATTTCCAACAATTTCTGAAAATGGGTAAAGTTCTTTAAATATCTCTTCCAAAGCTACATCTGGTTGCATCTCACCATCATATTTAAAGTTTACTTTCTTTTTATTTAAAATTTCTACAGCCTCCCTCACTTTTGAAGTTCTCTCAGTAGTTGGTTGTCCAAAAGTAGAATGAGATAAAAATGCAACTTTAGGATCCATGCCAAACAACTTTGCAATTCTTGAAGAAGATATTGCAATGTTTGCCAATTGTTCTGAGTTCGGCCACTCGTTCACAGCTGTATCAGCAATTAAAACTGTTTTTCCTCTATTGACAACCAAATTTAATCCAAAAATAATTTCTCCTGGTCGAGCATCCACTACCGTAGATACTTTCTCCAGTGATGCTGAATATCTTCTGGTATTTCCTGTTACCATTGCGTCAGCATCTCCACAGGCAACCATACAAGTGGACCATATAACACGATCATTTCTTACTAATTTATCACAGTCTCTTTCTAATAAGCCTTGCTCTCTCTGGAGCTTTTTAAATAAATAATTTGTGTATTTCTCACGCTTTGTACTGTTTGTTGAATTTACGATTTCTATATTTAGATTTTCGTTATAACCAATCTCCTTAAGTTTTTTCTTAACTAATTCATCTTTTGCCACTAATATTGGAATTCCAAGACCACTATTTTTAAATGCAATAGCTGCTTTCAAATTATTCTCATCCTCACCATCAGCAAATACCACTCTTTTTTGTTTCTTTTTAATAAGTGAGTTTATACCTTGCATAACCGTGACTGAAGGATCTAATCTATTTTTTAGTTGTTCGGCATATAATTCAAAATCTTTGATTTGTTTTCTGGCAACACCAGTTTTTATTGCAGCCTTTGCGACAGCTACTGGAATTACACTGATGAGTCTTGGATCAAAAGTAGATGGGATAATATATTCTTTTCCATATATAGGACGGATGCCTCCCATAGCAGAAGCAACTTCATCAGGCACTCTTTGTTTTGCAAGATTTGCAATTGCATGAGCGGCAGCAACTTTCATTTCTTCATTAATTGTTTTGGCTCTTACGTCTAATGCACCTCTAAATATATAAGGAAAACCAATTAAGTTATTTACTTGATTTGGATAATCTGAACGACCAGTCGCAATAATAGCATCTGATCTTACTTCTTCAACTTTTTCAGGAGTGATTTCAGGGTCAGGATTAGCGCATGCAAAAATTATTGGATTCTTCGCCATTGATTTAACCATATCTTTTGTAAGTGCATCTTTTGCTGATAGGCCTAAAAATACGTCCGCTCCTTTTATTGCATCTTTCAAAGTTCTAAATTTTGTTTCTACTGCGTGTTTTGTTTTCCATTGATCTAATTTATCTCTTCCTTTGTAAATAACTCCTTTACGGTCACACATGATTAAATTTTCTTTTTTAACCCCTGAATTTTTAAATAATTCTGAGCATGCAATTGCAGATGCACCCGCACCATTTACAACAACTCTTATATCTTTGATTGACTTCCCAGTAATATCTAAGGCATTTATTAATCCAGCAGTAGTTATAATTGCTGTTCCATGTTGGTCATCGTGAAATATAGGAATATCTACTATCTCTTTAAGCTTTTTTTCAATTATAAAACAATCAGGTGCAGCTATATCCTCAAGGTTAATTCCACCAAAAGTGGATGAGATATTTTTAATTGTGTTAATAATCTCTTCGTTATTGTTGCTATCAATTTCAATATCGATTGAGTCAATATCAGCAAATCTTTTGAAAAGAACCGCTTTGCCTTCCATAACTGGTTTTGATGCTGCTGCTCCCAAATTTCCTAAACCTAAAATTGCAGATCCATTACTTATTACAGCTACCAAATTTCCTTTTGAAGTATAATCATAAGCTAAATTGATATCTTTACTAATTTCAAGCACCGGTGATGCAACTCCCGGTGAATATGCAAGAGCTAAATCTCTTTTAGTTGTCATTGGCTTAGATGGAGTAATTTCAATTTTTCCAGCTTTTCCTTGAGAATGGAAATCTAAAGCCTCTTTAATAGTATAATGTTCTGTTTTATTTTTTTTCATTTGATTTAATTAGATATACAAATAGAGCTAAATTAAGACTAATATGAGTTATGAACTTAATTAAGTCAACAGGTACATTTAGTGTCTTCATTATAATCAGTAGAGTACTGGGTTATATTAGAGATGTTTTGATTGCAATATACTTGGGATCAGGACCAATAGCAGACGCTTTTTTTGTTGCATTTAGAATACCAAATACTTTTAGAAGACTTTTTGCCGAAGGTTCCTTTAATGCAGCCTTCGTGCCGAGCTACTCATCAGAGCTAACAATAGGAAAGGAAAAAGCAAAAGGATTTGCTAATGATGTTTTTAATTTTCTAATGTTAGGTCTGCTAATATTAGTAATAGTTATTGAAATTTTAATGCCTGGCTTTGTATATCTGATTGCGCCAGGCTTTTATGAAGATCCAAACAAAATAGAACTAACTACTTTGTTAACTAGGATTACATTTCCGTTCTTACTTTTTATAAGTTTAGCGTCATTTTTTTCTGCAATACTTAACTCTCATAATAAGTTTGCAGTAGCTGCTGCTGCCCCAATAATTTTAAACTTAATTTTAATTTCAATTATTTTTTTAGCAAAAAAATCAAGCGATGAACTAGTAGTTTACTTATCGTATGGTGTATCTGCTGCAGGATTATTACAACTCATCTTTGTTTATTTTTATGCTAAAAAATTTTTTACACCTGTAATTAATTTTAAACTAAAAGTTACAAAAAAGATAAAAATTTTTTTTGAAAAATTTTTGCCAGGAATTTTTTCGTCTGGAGTTACTCAAATTAATATTCTTGTGGGCACTATTATAGCATCTTTTCAAGCTAGCGCAGTATCTTACCTATATTATGCTGACAGAATTTATCAAATAAATCTTGCTATAGCTGGCATTGCAATCGGAACTGTAATTTTGCCAAACTTAAGCAGATATATTAAAACTAGTAACAAAAAAAAAATTAATTTTATTCAAAATAAATCTTTTGAATTAAGTCTTTTTTTAAGTGTTCCTGCATCAATGGCGTTGTTGGTAGGATCCGAGCAAATAACATCAGCCTTATTTGGCTATGGTGCTTTTGATAATAATAGTGTCCAAAATTCTGCAAAAGCGCTTTTTTACTTTGCGCTAGGCCTTCCAGCATTTGCGATAATAAAAATATTTTCAACGTTTCTCTTTGCTAGAGATAATACAAAATCTCCTTTTTATTACTCTTTAATTTCTGTGTTAATTAATATTACGATTAGTATTATTTTTTTTAAACAAATCGGATTTATAATAATACCTATAGCAACAACCATTTCATCTTGGATCAATGCAATTTTGTTATTTATAAAACTTTCAGAGAACAATTTTTTTAAATTAAGAAATATTCTAAATTTCTCTAACTTCAAGATTTTTTTAGTATCAAGTTTCTCGATTTATATATTTTATTTGCTTATAAATACTTTTGAAAAATACCTAAGTTACGATAATGAATTTAAATTATTTACTATAATTTTATTGGTACTTATTACTATTTTAATTTATATTTCAATATCTTTAATAACTAAAACTTTTAAATATTCTGATATTAAACTAAAGTATTAAATATATGAGTAAAAAAATTTTTTCTGGAGTTCAACCAACAGGTAATCTTCATTTAGGTAATTATATTGGTGCAATAAAAAATTTTGTTAAACTACAAAATGATGATGATAATAGTTGCATTTATTGCGTAGTGGATCTTCACGCAATTACAGTAAAACAAAACCCAAAGGAATTAAAACAAAACATAAGAGAAACTGCAGCTGCATTCATAGCTAGCGGACTTAATTACAAAAAAAGTATTATTTTTAATCAATCTTTAGTGCCATCACACTCAGAAGGATCTTGGATATTAAGTTGTATAGCAAGAATGGGTTGGTTAAATAGAATGACACAATTTAAAGAAAAGGCTGGTAAAGACAAAGAAAAAGCAAGTGTAGGACTATATATTTATCCAATATTAATGGCAGCAGATATACTTCTTTATGATGCTACTCATGTTCCAGTTGGGGAAGATCAAAAACAACATCTTGAACTTTCAAGAGATATTGCGAATAAATTTAATTTAGATTTTAATTCACCTGATTTTTTAATTGCTCCTGAACCCTTAATTCAAAAAAATTTTTCTAGGATAATGAGTTTAAAAGATGGAACAAAAAAAATGAGCAAATCTGATCCATCCGAGTTAAGTAGAATAAATCTAAATGACAACAAAGATGAAATATTCAATAAAATAAAAAAAGCAAAAACTGATACTGAACCACTCCCAGATAGTGAAGAGGAGCTCTCTAATCGGCCAGAGGCAGAAAATTTATTAGGTATGTATGCTAGCTTAAATGATCAAAGTTTATTAAGTACTATTAATGAATTTTCAGGTAAAAATTTTTCAGCTTTTAAAGATAAATTGGCCAATTTAATTATAGAAAAAATTTCTCCTATTTCTGAGGAAATAAATAAACTGCTTAAAGATCAAAAGTTTATAGATCAGATATTAAGTGATGGTGCCCAAAAAGCTGATAAAATTGCATCAAAAAAAATAACAAATATTAAAAAAATCATTGGTTTCTAATAAGAATTAGAACTTTAAAAATTTATTTTTCTATTTATATAAAAAGAATGTTCGTACAAACTTTAAATACACCAAATCCAAATTCCCTTAAATTTTTACCTGGAGAAAAAGTGTCATTGTCTGGTCCAATGGAATTTAATGACAAAAAAGATACCGACAATGATTTGGTAAGAAACATTTTATCTATAAATGGTGTAACAGGTATATTTCTTTCCGACGATTTTTTGTCAGTTAATAAAGAACAAGATAAAGATTGGGAAGATATAAAGCACATAGTTATTTCATTAATCAATGAATTTTACGCTGATGGAAATAAATTTGTATTTGAAAAAGAAAATAAAACTAATTCAAATAATGATTTGAATGATATTGAAAAAAAAATTGTTAAAATCTTAGAAACAAAAATTAGACCAGCAGTAGCAAGAGATGGTGGTGATATAAAGTTTAAGGAATTTAAAAATGGAAAAGTGATAGTAGAAATGCAGGGAAGTTGTTCGGGCTGTCCAAGTTCAACTATGACTCTAAAAAAAGGTGTTGAAAATTTACTTAGACATTATATTCCTGAGGTAAATGAAGTTGTTACAGTTTAAAAACAAATTTTATGCTAAATAACATAAAAATTAAATCAATCGATATCAAAACTTTAAGAAAAATACTTAATAAAAAAGGTTTTTTGTTATCAAAAAAATCAACAATTAGAAAACAGACTAGTCTAATCAACCTTTACAAAATTTGTTTTGCCTCGTTAATAATAATATCTTTTTTTTATATTCTGCCCCCTTCATATAAATTCGTTAATAAAAAATTTCAGCCTACTTTAGAGATAGAAAATTCATCTAACCAAAAATTAACTCAAGTTTTAGAGGGAAAAATATTAGATGAAACTGATTTTAACAATGAAAATAGTGATAACACGGACCAAGACTTAGTTTATCAAGAACTTTACGGAGAGGTTACTGAAGAAGATACTTTAGAGACTGGAGTGAGATTAAAAGCTTCAGTTTTATATCAACTGTTCGAAGATACTAACTATAACCTCAAAGACGTAAGATTAAATAAGGTAGCTAAACCTGTTGAGATTGGAAAACTTCCATATGAATTAAAAGAAATTCAAAATGTTAAAAAAAGAAAAGAATTGTTTATTCAAATTGTTCTTCCTCTTATTCTTGAGGAAAACAATAAAATACTTTTAGATAGAAAAAAACTTTTCGCTATTTTAAATAAAAATAATAACTCTAAATCTGATAACGAGTGGCTAAATAAAAAATTCAAACAATACGGAATTTCAAAAAGAGACATACCCACACTTAAAAGGAGGATGGATATAATTCCTGCTTCAATGGCAATTGCTCAAGCCGCAAAAGAAACAGGTTGGGGAACTTCGCGATTTGCTCTTGAGGGCAATGCTTTGTTTGGCCAATGGACATACACCGATAAAGGAATAAAACCTGCAGCAGCAGAAGTTGGCACAACACATAAAGTAATGATGTTCAATGTCTTAAAATCATCAGTAAGGGCTTATGCAAGAAATTTAAATACTCATAAATCTTACAAAAAAATGAGATATATAAGAGCAATTCAAAGAGATAATGCTGGAATATTAAATAGTTTAGAATTAGTCACTTACCTTGATAATTACGCTGAAACTGGGAAAGAGTATACCATTATATTAAAAAAAATTATCGAGCAAAATTCACTAACAGATTTCGATGATGTAAAAATATTACCTAACAGCGAAGCTGTAAAAAATTTGATTTAGTTTTCTTTTATATTTTTTACTACAAATTGAACACCAAACCAACGCCAACCTTCTTTATCTTTAATAGAGCAATTAATTCTTCCACGTCGTGTATTAAATTTATCTCTAAAATTAATTTTTAAAAAGTTATTGTTAATTTCGATTTTTGATTTGTCCCAACCGGCACCTTCATTTGAGAAGCAGCTAATATTCGAAATTGATTGTTCTTCAAAAAATTCAACTCTCATATGAGGTGGGTTATTATTCTCTATCATTTTTTCTTCTGGATAAACTTTTTTGTATTGGAAAGGTAAAAGATTAACTATAAATTTGAATCTTTCCATATCGCCATATTTTTCATTAATAGGAAATCTGGGTAATTCGAATCTATCTTTATTTAAATCAATAACACCTGAATGTTGGCCAAAAGCAAATTCAAAATTTTTACTTACAAATTGCTTTTGATACAAGTTCCACTCTCCAAATGGATAGGAAAAAAATACTGGATTATATCCTAGGTTTTTTTTAAAAATTTCTATTGATTTTATTATGTCTTTCTTGAACTCTTCGTGAGTAAAGTTGACTAAATAATCATGCGAGTGTGAATGGTTTCCAATTGTCACAAAAGGGTATTTTTCTATTTCTTTAATTTCATTCCAACCCATGTACCCTTTTTTGCCAACAGCTTCTGTAGATATAAAAATTATGAAGGGAATTTCATTTTTTTTTAGATAAGGCCAAGCATTATCATAAAACGAAATGTAACCATCGTCGATTGATAGTAAAAATTTTTTATCCGATTTTTCCTTAAAATAAATATCAGGAAGTATTTTAGCGTTTAAAAATGTAAATCCAGAAGACTTAATTGTTTCAATATGATTTTCAAAAACATCCATTTGAATATTTGTAGATGGATATTTAGACTCATTAAATCTATGATACATTATAGATATTATACCTTTTTCGTTAGCAAAAAATTTATTAGAAGTTTGGGTTGAATATGATATTTCGCATGTTAGTAAGAATACTATGATTAACTTTATTATAGATACATCAAATGAAACAATTTTTTTAAAAATCATAAATAATGATAAAGAATATATTAATAATATTAAGAACAGTAGAGAAAATTTTGACGAATTAGTAAATATAATTTTTAATTTTCTTTATAAAAATAATATTAATTTGTCCAAAATAGATAATATATTTATTAATCGAGGACCTGGGAAATTTACGAGCATAAGATCTGCAATTAGTATCGTAAAGGCTCTTAAAATCTCTAAAAATATAAATATTTATGGCTTCGATTCAGGGCAAATTACCAATAAAAACTACGATATATTGTTTAAGTTATTGAAAGAAGGAAGGTTGACAAAAAATTTTATTGAACCAAAATATTTAAATTAATTTTTTTATGACAGATACAATAGAACAAAAGTGTGTTGCAAAAGGCGTAAAGCTGACAGAGCAAAGAAAAATAATCGCGAAAGTAATGTCAGAAGCAAATGATCATCCAGATGTTGATGAATTATATACTCGTGTTTCTCAAATAGACTCTAAAATTAGCATAGCCACAGTTTATAGAACTGTTAAATTATTTGAAGAGGCGGGCATAGTTACAAAACATGATTTTAAAGGTGGAAAAGCCAGATACGAAGAATTAAGTGAAAGTCATCATGATCACTTAATCGATATAAAAACAGGTGAGATAATAGAATTTGTTGATGATGAAATAGAAAAACTTCAAAAAAAAGTTGCAGATAAGTATGGATATGAACTTGTAGACCATAAGCTGGAACTTTATGGAATCAAAAAACAAAAAAAATAAGTGAACAAAAAAATTTTTATCAAAACTTTTGGTTGTCAAATGAATGAATATGACAGCAATAGAATTTTAGATATCACAAAAAATATAGGCTACGTAAAATCAAATGATCAAAATAATGCGGATTGTTATGTTATAAATACTTGCCATATTAGAGACAAGGCTAAGGAAAAAGTATTTCATGAAGTTGGAAGAATAAAGCAAATATACTCAAATAAAAAAAAACCTATCATGGTAATTGCAGGATGTGTAGCCCAGGCTGAAAATCAAGAAATGATAAAAAGAGAACCATTTATTGATGTAGTTATTGGACCTCAGTCTTATCATAAGTTAAATAAAATTTTAGAAAATTTTCAAAGAAATAAAAAAGAAGACGAAACAGAATTTGATACGATTGCAAAATTTGATTTATTAGAGAAAACAAGAAATTCTGATAGCAAAGTATCTTCCTTTTTAACCATTCAAGAGGGATGTGATAAATTTTGTCATTTCTGTGTTGTTCCATACACAAGAGGCCCAGAATGTTCTAGACCATTTCAAACAGTAATTAAAGAGGCTGAGCAACTAATTAGAAACGGATCTAAAGAAATAATTTTATTAGGTCAAAATGTAAATGCTTATTCTTATAAGGAGGGTGGCAACGAATACAGAATTTCCAATTTACTAAACGAATTAGAGAAATATTCTGAGTTAAAAAGAATAAGATACACAACATCTCATCCTTTAGACATGACCGAGGATTTGGTTGAGTGTTATTCCTCAAATGAAAAGTTGATGCCATTTATTCATTTACCAATACAATCTGGATCAAATAAAATGCTTAAACTTATGAATAGAAAACACAAGGTAGAAGACTATTTAGATATTCATAGTAAATTGATCAAAATTAATCCTTATATTAAATTTTCGAGTGATTTCATTGTTGGTTATCCAGGTGAAGAAAAAGTTGATTTTGAGGATACAATCAAACTAATCAAACAAATAAAGTTTATAAATTCTTTTTCATTTATTTTTAGTTCGCGACCTGGAACTAAGGCCTCAAAACTAAAGGAAATAAGCCACTCTATTTCAAAGGAAAGATTAATTGAATTACAATCTTACTTATTCAAAAATCAGATTGTTCATAACAAATCTCTGGAAAGTAAAGAAATAAATGTATTAGTAGAAAATAAGAATAAAAATCAGAATACATACTTTGGTAGAAATGAATACTTTACTTCGGTAATTTTCGATGGCGCTAAAAATGATATTGGTAAAATTGTTAAGGTTAAGATAGAAAAAAGTAACCAAAACACACTTTATGGAAAAATTAAAAAAATGAAGGCTGCATAATTTGAGCAATACTATTTCAAAAAAAATAACATCAAATTTAAAGTTTGTTTACTCTGAAAACAATACAGTGAGTATTATTTTTTCTAAAAATGAGGATTTGCTTGGTGTTGCTGGAGAGTTCAATAACAATATTAAGGAGTTAGAAAAAATAACTGATACTTCCATTTATTCAAGAGGTAACTCAATAATTTTAAAAAATAATCAAAAAAAAAATGAAATCATAAAAAACGCTATTAGTTTTTTATATGATCAATATATAATTAATGGATCTATTGAAAAAAAGGATATAATCTCCTCAATAAGTGAATTTATGATAGATGAAAAAATTAATTCAAAAGAAAATATAAATTATATTATTAAAACTCCCAAGAAATCTGTCATTCCAAGATCAGAAAAACAAAAAATTTATGTTAAAGCTCTAAGGGAAAGCGATGTCGTTATATCATCTGGTCCAGCTGGAACGGGAAAAACTTTTTTGGCTGTGGCGGTAGCATTAACAATGTTATTAGATAAAAAAATCGAGAGAATAATTTTATCTAGACCAGCCGTTGAAGCAGGAGAAAGATTGGGTTTCTTACCTGGAGATATGAGGGAAAAAGTGGATCCTTACCTTAGACCTTTGTATGACTCTTTATATGATTTGTTAGACTTTGAAAAAATACAAAAAAAAATTGAAGTCGGCGACATTGAGATAGCACCATTAGCATTTATGAGAGGAAGAACTTTAAAAAATTCTTTTGCTATATTAGATGAAGCACAAAATGCAACAGATACACAGATCAAGATGTTTTTAACAAGAATTGGAGAAAACTCAAAAATAGTAATTAATGGAGACCCCTCTCAAATTGACCTGCCGAATAAAAACTCATCAGGTCTTGAGAGATCGAAGACTATTCTTGGTCACTTACATGAAATATCTATTGTTGATTTTGATCATAAAGATGTAGTCAGGCATCCACTAGTTTCTAAAATAGTTAAAGCATATTCTGCAAAAAAAAATAATGATTAATGCTGAGATACTGGTTGAGTCAAAAAACTGGAAAAAAATTATTAGAAATCCTAAGAGACTAATTTTAAATACTATAAAAAAGTTTCCAAAAAAACACAGATTTATTAATCAAAAGGTTTATATTTCTGTATTATTTACCACAAATAAAAAAATTCGAGTATTAAATAATCGTTTTAGAAAAAAAAATGAACCAACCGATATCCTATCATTTCCGTTCTATGATAAAAAAAACATAAAAAAAAACTTTAAAAAAAAAGAATTTTACCTTGGAGATATTGTTATTAGTTGTGAGGAATTTTCTAAAAAAAATAAAAGAGATTACAAAAATGGTTTAATTAAAATATTTATCCATGGTTTTTTACATCTTTTAAATTATGACCATAGGTCTAATAAAGACTATCTAATTATGAATTCAATGGAAAATAAAATTTTTCAAGAAGTTAAAGGATAGTTTGAGAGTAAAAAATTATAAAGCTTTTGTAGAAAATTTTTTCATTTTATTTTTAGGTGCCACAACTTCATTTAGTTTACCACCTTATAATTATTGGTTACTAAATTTCTTGACCTTTAGTTTACTATTTATAATTTTATTTATAAATAAATTAAAAAATCCAAAAATATTTTTTCTTTATGGTTATATTTTTGGTTTTGGATATTTTATATCAAGCTTATATTGGATACCTCTCTCATTAGTTTATGATGAAAACTTTAAATTTTTAATTCCAATTGCAATTATAATAATTCCTGGATTTTTAAGTTTATTCTTCGCTCTAGCATTTTTGATATTTAAAATTTTTTTTGATCAAAATAGGATCTTTGCAAATATATTAATTTTTTCTTTAGTATTAGGTTTTATGGAATATCTGAGAGGAATGATTTTGTCTGGCTTTCCTTGGAATCTTTTTGCTTTTTCTTTTTCAGCGAACCTGGAATTTTTACAAATAAATTCACAAATAGGGGTTTATGCATTTAATACATTTTTAATCACAATATTTGTATTACCAGCAATGTTCTTTTTAAAAAATAAAAAAATTGATTTTTATGGCTTAGTTTTTGTTTTGGCTCTCATTTTATCAAATTACATATATGGATATGTTAAACTGCAAAATTTTAAAAACTTAAAAGCAGAGGATCTAACCAGTGAAATTAAAATTTTATCGACTAATATTCCAATTTCAAGATTTTACTCGAATTCTGATGACGAGCAAATTTTAATAAAGTTAATCAACCTAAGTAACCCAACCCCAGACGAAAAGATTTTATTTATTTGGCCAGAAGGAATAATTCCTAACACTAATTTAAAATCATTAAAAAATGAATATGAATATTTGTTTGAGCAATCCTTTTCAAAAAATCATAAAATTATTCTGGGTGTGAATGATGATGAGAAAAAAAATGAAGAAAAAATATTTTATAATACTTTTTCTGTTATAGATAATAAGGTTAATGTAGTATTTAAATATAATAAAAATAAATTAGTTCCATTTGGTGAGTTTCTTCCTTTAGAAAACATTCTTTCAAAATTTGGCTTAAAAAGCCTAACAAATAATTATCAATCTTATTCATCAGGTACAGAGAGAAATCTATTTAATGATATTGATAACTCTAAGATTAAAATTTTACCATTGATTTGTTACGAAATTATATATTCAGGACAATTATCTGAAGATAATAATTATGATTTTATTGTAAATTTGTCAGAAGATGGTTGGTTTGGAGACTCAATTGGACCACACCAACATTTCGCTCATACTATTTTCAGATCGATTGAGTATGGTAAATACACATTAAGATCTGCAAATAATGGCATTTCAGCTGTCGTGGATCCATCTGGATCCATAATAGACAAAATAAATATTAACAATGAGGGCGCTATATCAATAAAAAAAATGACAAATGTAGATAAGACGCTATTTTCTATATATGGGAATAAAATCTATTATTTAATTATTTTATTATATATTTTTTTAATTTTTTCATTTAAAAAATTAAAAAATGAATAACTTAAAAAATTATCTTTTTACCAGCGAGTCAGTATCTGAAGGACATCCAGATAAAGTGTGTGATAGAATATCAGATATGGTTGTGGACTCTTATTTGTCAGCAGAGCCTCATTCAAGAGTTGCGTGCGAAACATTAACCACCACAAATAAAGTTGTACTTGCAGGTGAAGTTAGAGGACCTGAGATAAAGCAAGATGAACTTATTCAAAAAGTAAGAGAATGTATTAAAGATATTGGTTATGATCAAGATGGCTTTACTTGGAGAGAAGCTACGAAAATAGAAAGCCATCTCCATTCTCAATCTGCCGATATAGCAATGGGTGTTGACGCATCTGGTAATAAAGATGAAGGCGCTGGAGACCAAGGTATTATGTTTGGATACGCATGCAGAGAAACAGATGTCCTAATGCCAGCACCAATTCATTTTTCCCACAAAATTTTAAGGTTAATGGCAGAGGATAGAAAATCAGGAATATTAAAAAATATAGAGCCTGACTCAAAAAGTCAAATAACAATAGAATATAAGGATGGTATGCCATCTAATGTAAAATCTGTAGTTATATCTACTCAACATTCAGCAGATGTAAATCAATCTCAGGTAAGAGAGCTAGTAAAGCCATATATTGAAAAAGCGATTCCTAAAGAACTTTTAAAAGGATTAGATGAAAAAGAAATTTACGTGAACCCTACAGGAAATTTTGTAATTGGTGGGCCTGATGGAGATAGCGGTTTAACTGGTAGGAAAATTATAGTTGATACATATGGAGGTGCCGCTCCTCATGGAGGAGGAGCATTTTCTGGAAAAGATCCTACCAAAGTCGATAGATCGGCAGCATACGCCTCAAGGTATTTAGCAAAAAATGTTGTTGCATCAAAAATTTCAGACAAATGTTTAATTCAGTTAGCGTATGCAATAGGAGTTTCAAAACCTTTATCTATCTACGTGGATCTTTTTGAAAAAGATGAAGAGAAAAATAGACATGTGGAAAAACTGATAAAAGAAAATTTTGATTTAAGCCCAAGAGGAATAAGAGAAATGTTGGGATTAAATAAAGCAATTTATGAAAAAACAGCAGCATATGGTCATTTTGGGAGAGTACCAGATGAAAGTGGTGCATTTTCTTGGGAAAAAACTGATAAAGTTAATATTTTCAGCAAGTAATTAAAGTTGAAAATATAAAAAAAATACCTATATTCTCAACACATTGTTGAAATTTCAAAATGGGCCTCGGCCCATTTTTTTTTGGAGAAAACAAAAAATGTTAAACAGAAGAGCAGATAAATTAGAATTATTGAGAATTGCCGAAGCTGTAGCTTTGGAAAAATCAATAGATAAAGAATTAATTATCAATTCTATGGAAACTGGAATTGCAAAAGCAGCAAGATCGAAGTTTGGAACTGAAAACGAAATAGTAGTAAATATAAATAGAGATAATGGAGATATAGAAATTTATAGGAAGCTCATTATCTCAGATAAACCAGAAAATCAAAATACAGAAATAAGTCTAACTGACGCCGTTAATTTAGATGAGAAAAATAAGGAAAAAAGTGTTGGTGATGAAGTACTTCAAACCTTACCTTCATTTGACTTTGGAAGAATTGCTGCACAAACAGCTAAGCAAGTTATTAGTTTCAATGTTCGAGAGGCTGAAAGAGAAAGACAATTTAATGATTTCATTGATAAAAAAGATACTATTTTAAGTGGTATAGTAAAAAGGTTAGAATTTGGAAATGTAATTGTTGATTTAGGTAAAGCTGAAGGCATAATTCAGAAAAATGAAATGATACCAAGGGAAAATGTAAAAGCTGGTGACCGAGTTAAAGCATACTGTCTGGATGTTAGAAGAGAGCAAAGAGGACAACAAATATTTCTTTCAAGAGCGCACCCAAAATTTATGGAAAAATTATTTACATTAGAAGTGCCTGAAATTTATGATGGATTAATAGAAATTATATCATCATCTCGAGACCCTGGCAGTAGAGCAAAAATTTGTGTAAAAGCAAAAGATAATTCTTTAGATCCTGTTGGTGCGTGTGTGGGAATGCGTGGCAGCAGAGTACAAGCTGTAGTAAATGAACTTCAAGGTGAGAAGATTGATATTGTCAATTGGTCTGAAGATCTAGCAATTGTTGCAGCTAGCGCACTGTCACCTGCAGAAATTTTAAGAGTAAATGTTGATAGTAATCAAAAAAAAATAGACGTCATTTTAACAGATGAAAATTTAAGTAAGGCGATTGGAAGAAGAGGACAGAATGTAAGACTTGCCACTAAGTTACTTAATCATGAGATAAACATTTTAACTGATCAAGAAGACTCAGAAAGAAGACAATTAGAGTTTAAAGAGAAAACAGATAACTTTGTAAAAAATTTAGAATTAGATGAAACATTGGGGCAATTACTTGTTGCTGAAGGTTTTTCAACAATAGAAGATATTAAAGACAGTGATAATGACAAATTAACTAAAATTGAGGGTATCGAAGAGGATACAGCTAAGGAACTGATAGAAAGGGCAAAAGAATTTTACAAAAAAGATCAAGAAGAGATTTCGAATAGAGTTAAAAATTTAGGACTCGACAATCAACTAATTGATTTACCAGGGTTAACTCCAGGTATGCTAGTTACACTTGGAGAGCAAAAAATACTTACTATAAATGATTTTGCTGACTTGGCATCTGATGAATTAACCGGAACTTATGACGTAGTAAATGGTGAAAAAATAAAAATTAAGGGTTACTTAGAAGAATTTGCTTTAACAAAGCAAGAGGCAGACAATCTTATAATGAGTGCTAGAGATATAGTTTATAAAAATTAAGAGATGACTAATGGACAAAAAAAAATTAAAACTTTCAATATCCGGGAATACCAAAAAAACAATTAATAATATAGAGCAAGCTAGATCTAACCCGAAAAACTCAGTAATAATTAATAATAATAGAAATTTCCAAAAGAAAAAATTTCATAAAACATCAAATTCATCAGATAAATTTAATAAGAATACCTCAAGTTTTGGGACAAAAAGACTATCCCAAAGTTTTTTTCCTAAAAAAGATCTATCAGATTTTGAAAAGAGAAAATTAGCAGAGCAAAGAGCCACAAAAAGACTAAAAGGAGAAGAAAACAAAGATACCAACAAAGAAAAATCAAGTATTAAAAAAAGAGAGCTTAAACTAACAATATCTAGGGCTTTAAGCGGGGAGGATGCAGGTGAAATAAGAGGAAGAAGTCTTGCGTCTATTAGAAGAGCAAGACAAAAAGAAAACAGAGTACAATCCAAAAGTGATAAACAAGAATTTAAGCCTGTTAAAAGAGAGGTTTCTATCCCGGAAATAATAACAATAAGAGAGTTAGCTAACAGAATGAGTGAACAGTCAAGTAATCTTATTAAACATTTGTTATCTATGGGTGTTAAAGCAACAATTAATCATGCTATTGACGGAGATATAGCTGAATATTTAGTAAAAGAATTTGGGCACCATCCGATTAAAGAAGAGAAAGCGGAAGATATAATAAAAAAAATTAAAGAACCTAAAAAAGAAAATTTAAAATCTCGGCCACCTATAGTCACTGTAATGGGGCATGTAGATCACGGAAAAACATCTTTGTTAGATGTTTTAAGAGAGGCTAATGTAGTAGAGGGTGAGTATGGTGGAATTACTCAACACATAGGAGCATATCAAATTAAAAAAGAGTCAAATAAAATTACTTTTATTGATACTCCAGGACATGCAGCATTTACTGAAATGAGATCAAGAGGTTCTAAATTAACTGACATTGTTGTGCTTGTAGTTGCAGCGGACGATGGTGTAAAACCTCAAACTGTAGAGTCAATTAAACATGCAAAAGCTGCAAACGTACCAATAGTTGTTGCCATAAATAAATGTGATTTACCTGATGCAGATCCAAAAAAAATCAAAAATCAACTATTAGAACATGAACTAATAGCAGAGGATTTGTCAGGAGATACTCTTATGATTGAAATATCTACGAAAACAAAAAATAATTTAGATAAACTAGTAGAGTCTGTAATTTTACAAGCAGAACTTTTAGATTTAAAAACAGAATATGACACTAAAGCCAAAGGAATAGTTTTAGAGTCAAAAATTGATATTGGAAGAGGCCCGGTTGTAAACATTATTGTAACATCGGGAAATTTGAACAAAGGAGATTACTTTGTTAGCGGAAAAAAATGGGGAAAAATAAGAGCTATAATTAATGATAAAGGTCAGAGTATTGATGTAGCTGAACCATCTACACCAGTTGAAATTCTAGGGATTAATGGAGCATCTAATGCAGGCGATGACTTCGTAGTTTTATCAACAGAAAAAGAAGCAAAGAATTTAGCTGAGGCTAGAGTTAATGAGGCGAAAGAGGGAATTAAAAATTTAAATTTTGCAACTAAAGACAATGCGTTTTCTAAAAAAAATTCAGAGGAACTAAATATTATAGTTAAATCTGACGTTCATGGTTCAGCCGAAGCAATAAAATTTGCTATATCGAATATTAAACATGATGAGGTAAAAACAAAAATTTTGTTGTCAGATATAGGAATGATTACAGAAACAGATGTAACGTTAGCAAAAGCTTCAGATGCAATCTTGATTGCATTTAATGTCAAACCAAGTAAAGAAGCAAAAAAATTAGCAGAGAAGGAAAATATTAATATACAATCCTTTAACATTATTTACGAATTAATCGATTTTATAAAAAATAAGATGTCAGGACTACTAACACCAGAAATTAATGAGGAAATCACAGGAACAGCAGAGGTTTTAGACATATTTAAGGTTTCAAAAGTAGGAAAAGTGGCTGGATCGAAGGTTTTAAATGGAGAGATAAATCAAGATTCTTTAGCAAGAGTTATTAGAGATGGAACTATTGTGTTTAATGGAAAGGTTGGATCGATATTCCGAGAAAAAAATCAAGTAAAACAAGTTAATGCTGGCCTGGAATGTGGTATATCTGTTAAAGATTTTAATGATTTTCAAATAAAAGATATTATTGAAGCTTACAAATCAAATATTATAGAAAGACAAATACAGTCATGAGTAAACTAGGTAAACCAATATCTCAAAGACAATTAAGAGTTGGTGAAATGATTAAGCAGTCTTTAAGCATGATTTTTTTAAGAGAAGAGACTAAAATACCAGATTTAGATACCAAGTCTGTAACTGTAACAGAAGTAAGAATGAGTCCAGACTTAAAAACTGCTAAAATCTTTGTAATTCCTTTAGGAGGAAAAGATAAAGAAAAAATAATTGAAAAATTAAAAGAATTTTCATTTGTAATCAGAAAAGTTCTATCGAAAAAAATAATGGTTAAATTTATGCCGAAATTATTTTTCGTAAACGATGATTCATTTGACTACGCCGAAAAAATAGAAAATTTAATTAGGCAAACACAAAAATAAAATAAAATATGGAGAAAAAAATGAAAGATATAGCGAGACATGATAAGGATACCGGCTCATCAGAGGTACAAATATCACAGTTAACAGCTAAAATTGAGAATTTATCTGATCATATTAAGAAGTTTAAAAAAGATAAACACTCCTCAGTTGGCTTAATCAAAGCAGTAAACAGAAGAAAGAAATTATTAGATTATTTGAAGAAGAATAAGATGGAGACGTATAAAGAAATAATTTCGAAATTAAATTTAAGGAAGTAAATGTTTAAAGTAATTAAAAAAGAAATAGAAGTTGCGGGAAAAAAGATAAGTTTAGAGACAGGAAAAATAGCAAGACAAGCAGATGGTGCAATAATTGCGCAGTGTGGTGAAACGGTTGTTCTTGCAACAGCTGTAGGAGCAAAGAAAGTAAATCCAGAAGTAGATTACTTTCCTTTATCAGTAAATTATCAAGAAAAGTATTATGCAGCAGGAAAAATTCCTGGAGGATATTTTAAAAGAGAAGCAAGACCTACAGAAAGCGAAACATTAATTTCAAGATTAATTGATAGGCCTATTAGACCTTTGTTTCCTGACGAGTTTAAAAATGAAGTACAAGTGCTCCCAACAGTAATTTCTTATGACAAAGAAAATGAAGCGGATATTTTATCTATAATTGCTTCATCAGCAGCCTTAGCGATCTCAGGAATGCCTTTTTTAGGTCCTGTAGGAGCGTCGAGAGTTGGTTTTGTAGATGGAAAATATGTTTTAAATCCATCTAAAGCTGAGCTTAAAAATTCAAAGTTAGATTTAGTAGTTGCTGGAACTAAAGACGCAGTTTTAATGGTAGAGTCAGAAGCAAGTGGTTTAACTGAAGAAGAAATGTTAGATGCGGTGAAATTTGGTCACGAAGGATTTGTTCCTGTGATCAAAATGATAGAAGACTTAGCAAATGAATGTAGAAAACCCGATTGGATTGTAGAGAAAAAAGATCTTTCCGAAGTAAAGAAAAAATTAGAATCTGAATTTACAGCAGAATTGAAAAAAGCTTTTTCGACAAGGGATAAACAAGAAAGATCAAATATGATCTCAGAAATAAATGATAAAGCTAAAAAACTTTATGAGGAAAATGAAGAAACAACTGATCTAGATGTTAATTCAGAATTAAAAAACTTAGAAAAAGCAATTGTAAGAACCGATATTCTTAAAAATAAAAATCGTATAGATGGAAGAGGACTTTCAGATGTAAGACCAATAATGTGTGAAGTTGGAATTTTACCAAGAGTTCACGGTTCAGCGTTATTTACAAGAGGAGAAACTCAAGCAATTGTAACAACTACTCTTGGAACTTCAGATGATGAGCAAAAAATTGAAAGTTTAGATGGTTTGCAAAAAGAAAGATTTATGCTTCATTATAATTTTCCACCATTTTCAGTTGGTGAAACTGGAAGAATTGGAACTGGTAGAAGAGAAATTGGACATGGAAAACTTGCTTGGAGAGCAATAAAATCATCTTTGCCACCAAAAGAAACTTTTCCTTATACATTTAGAATAGTTTCAGAAATCACAGAATCTAATGGCTCATCTTCAATGGCAACTGTTTGTGGCACTTCATTAGCATTAATGGATGCAGGTGTACCAATTAAGGAGCCAGTTGCAGGTATTGCAATGGGATTAATTAAGGAAGGTGATGAATTTAGTGTTTTGTCTGACATTCTAGGTGATGAAGATCATTTAGGTGATATGGATTTTAAAGTTGCTGGAACTAAAGATGGAATAACGTCACTTCAAATGGACATCAAAATAACAGGTATTACATTTGAAATTATGGAGCAGGCTTTAAAACAAGCTAAAGATGGAAGAATTCACATTTTAGGTGAAATGAACAAAGCTCTTGCTAAGTCAAGAGATGATGTTGGAAAACATACTCCAAAAATGGAAAAAATATCCGTAGATAAAAAAGATATCGCAACAGTCATTGGAAAAGGTGGCGCAACGATTAGAGAGATCGTGGAGGTCTCTGGAGCCAAAGTTGATATCAATGATGAAGGAGTAGTGACTGTTGCCGCGCCTGACGAAGATTCTAGAAACAAAGCAATGCAAATGATTAAAGATTTAACTGCAAAACCAGAAATGAATAAAATCTATAGTGGAAAAGTAATGAAAATTATGGAGTTTGGTGCTTTTGTAAACTTTTTAGGCAAACAAGATGGACTCGTTCATATTTCAGAACTTGCTGATAAAAGAGTAGCAAAAGTAACTGATGTCGTTAAAGAAGGCGATGAGGTTAAAGTGAAAGTGATTGGATTTGACAGAGGAAAAGTTAAACTTTCAATTAAACAGGCAGCAGTTTAAAAGTATGCAAGATCAACAGATAATCCAACTAATTGAAAATCTTAAGGGTCGCAGAAATTATGAGGAAAAAAAAGCTGCTAAATTAGGTTTCAAATCCCTTTATGCATATTTTGAAAATAAAATCACGAAAGAAAAAGAATCTTTTGAAAAAAAGAAGAAAGAATTAGAAGAAATAAAAAGCAACGAAGAAACAATAAAAAAAAATAAAAAAAGCTGTAGTTGCTGTTAACTATTTTTTTTCTTCTCTCTCTTAACTTTTCTTTTTTCTTTTAGTGTAAGTTTAGCTTTTTTCATTACACTAGAGTCTTTAAATGATTTTCCACTATATCTTTTAGACATTGCTCAAGTTATATTTTTTGGATCTGGCATACCTACTTTATTGTAGCCAGCGTCTACATAATGTATTTCTCCAGTAACGCCCCCGGCTAAATCACTTAGAAGGTATAAAGCTGAATTGCCCACATCAAGAATGTCAACATTTCTCTTTAAAAAAGAATGATCTTCATTCCATTTATATAAGAATTTTGCATCCCCAATTGCTGACGCTGCTAATGTTTTAATTGGTCCTGCGCTTATTGCATTTACTCTAATTTGTTTTGCACCTAAATCTCTTGCTAGGTATTTTACACTTGCTTCTAGAGCTGATTTACAAACACCCATAACATTATAATTGGGTATAGCTTTTGTAGACTCGTATGTGAGAGTAATCATACTGCCATTTTGTTTCATAATTTTAGCCGCTTCTTTAGCAACTTCGGTAAATGAAAAACATGAAATAAGCATACTTCTTAAAAAATTTTCTCTGGTAGTATTAAGATATTCACCTGAAAGTTCAGATTTATCTGAAAAAGCAATTGCATGTACGACAAAATCTATTTCGCCCCAAATAGATTTAATATTTTCAAATAATTTAATTACATCCTCTTTTTTTTCTACATCACAACTGAATGTTGTTTTTGAATTAAGTGTTTCAGCTAAAGGAATAACTCTTTTCTTTAAAGCTTCACCTAAGTAAGTAAATGCAAGTTCAGCACCTGCTTCTGCGAGTTTTTGAGAAATTCCCCATGCAATAGATCTATCATTGGCAACCCCCATAATTAATCCTTTTTTACCCTTCATTAAACTCATTATTTAAACCTTTTCAAAAATTAGAGTTGCATTAGTGCCTCCAAAACCAAAGCTATTTGACATTACTGCATTTAACTCAACATCCTTTTCTGTTTGTGTAACTATTGGAAATTTTTTAGCTTCTTCATCCATATCAATTATATTTGCTGATGCGGTTATGAAATTATTTTTCATCATGATTAAACAGTATATAGCCTCATGAACTGATGCGGCTCCTAAAGGATGGCCAGATAATGATTTTGTAGAACTTATTTTTGGAATTTCTGTTCCAAATGTTTGACCTACAGCATTCAGCTCTGTAATGTCTCCAACTGGAGTTGAAGTCCCGTGGGTATTTAAATAATCAATTTTATTTTTTGAAGTTGCTAAAGCCATTTTCATACATCTTATTGCTCCTTCACCTGATGGAGCCACCATATCATAACCATCTGAAGTTGCTCCATATCCAGTTAATTCAGCATAAATTTTCGCCCCTCTCGCTTTGGCTCTTTCGTACTCTTCAAGTACTAAAACTCCAGCTCCACCAGCAATTACAAATCCATCCCTTGTTTTATCATATGCTCTAGATGCTTTTTCTGGTGTATCGTTATATTTTGAAGATAAGGCCGTCATAGCATCAAACATTGCTGTCATTGCCCAATGGATTTCTTCGCTACCACCTGCAAAAACTATGTCCTGTTTTCCCATTTGTATCAATTCCATAGAATTTCCAATACAATGACCGCTAGTTGCACATGCTGAACTCATTGTATAATTTGTACCTTTAATTTTGAAAGGCACAGCAAGTGTAGCTGATGCAGTACTAGCCATTGTTCGTGGAACAATAAAAGGTCCCATTAATTTTGGAGTTTTGGCTCTTGTTTTATCTGCTGCTAAAATTACATTCTCAATTGATGGACCACCAGAACCCATAACAATCCCTGTTTTAAAATTACTTACATCTTTATCCTCTAGACCCGAGTCTTCTATTGCCTCTTTCATAGCAATATAATTATAAGCAGAACCTGAACCCATAAATCTTATAGTTTTTCTATCTATATAATCTTCAAGCTTTATTTTAGGTTTACCATGTACATGACTTTTTAAATTATGTTCTTTATATTCCTCTGAGAAAGATATTCCTGACCTTGAATTTAATAATGATTGTTTTACCTCATCTTGATTGTTACCAAGACAAGAAACAATACCTAAGCCAGTTATTACTACTCTTCTCATTATTTAAATAATCCTACTTTTAAATTTTCTGCTGAATATATTTTTTTACCATCCGCTGATAATACACCATTTGCGAGACCAACAGTAGTTTCACCTTTTACTAATATCCTTTTCATATTAATTTCATATTCTGCCATTTTGACATTTTTAAGAACTTCACCTGTAAATTTTACACTACTTACACCTAGAGCCCTCCCTCTTCCTGGATTTCCAAGCCATCCTAGGTAAAATCCAACTAACTGCCACATTGCATCTAGACCCAAACAACCTGGCATAACTGGGTCCTCTTTAAAATGACAATTAAAAAACCATAAATCATTTTTAATATCCAACTCAGCTTTTATAATTCCTTTTTCGTAAGCACCTTTATTTTCACTAATTTCAGTAATTCTGTCAAACATCAGCATTGGAGGAAGAGGTAATTTAGCATTTCCAGGACCAAATAACCCGCCTTCTCCGCAGTTAATTAAATCTTTATAAGAATAGGAATTTTTTTTCATAAAAGTTAAACCTTATTACTTGATTTCAAAGAAATATAACATTACTATAGTTTAGAACTATTATAAAGTATGACAAATTTAGAAGCAAATTATATAGCAAAATTAAGAAATTCGGGACTGAG
>CACIKJ010000004.1 GCA_902587215.1 uncultured Pelagibacteraceae bacterium
TAGACTTGATGAACCGGGTACTAGCTTATCTGGAGGTCAGCAACAAAGATTATGTATTGCAAGAGCAATATCTGTAAACCCAGAAGTAATATTGATGGATGAACCGTGTTCGGCTTTAGACCCAATTGCTACTGCAAAAATAGAAGAGTTAATAGATGAGTTAAAAAAAACATATACGATAGTAATTGTGACCCACTCTATGGCACAAGCAGTGAGAGTTTCACAAAAAACTGGCTTTTTTCACCTAGGTAAACTTATAGAAGTTGGAAAAACAGAGAAAATTTTTAAAAATCCTGACAATAAAATGACACAAGATTATATTACAGGTAGATTTGGATAAAATATGAGTAATGAACATACAGTAAAATCATACGAAGAAGAATTACAATATTTGAAAGACTCTGTAATTCAGATGGGGAGCTTAACAGAAGCGCAATTAAGTGACTCTATGGATGCGGTTATTAAAGTTGATAAAGACTCTACTGATAAAATTATTCAAAGTGATGAGAAGGTAAACAAGTTTAGATCAAAAATTGATACTCAGATAATGACGCTTTTAGTAAAAAGAGCTCCAATGGCAATTGATTTAAGAGAAACAATAAGTGCTTTAAAAATATCTCAAGACCTTGAAAGAATTGGCGATTTATCAAAAAGTAATGCAAAAAAAGTTAAGCCTCTTCCACTTGATTTACCTGAAGAATTATTAGGAAATTTAAAAAGATTAGGTGATTTAGTTACTAAACAATTAAATGATGTACTAGATAGTTATGTAAATCAAAATTATGACAAAGCTAAAGAAGTTTGGAAAAAAGATGAACAAGTAGATGATTTAACATTTATTGCAATGAATAGTGTTATTGATTTTTTATCTAAAGATAAGAAAAATTTAGATTTTTCTACACATCTTATCTTTGTAACAAAGAATTTAGAGAGAGCTGGAGACCATATAACAAATATAGCTGAGATAATTTGTTATTTAATAAAAGGTGAATACTTAAAAGGCCACAGACCTAAAGGAAAAGAAACAGAAGTCTAAATGGCAACAAAAATTTTTATTATTGAAGATGAGCCTTCGATAATAAAACTAGTCCAACATAATTTAGAAAAAGAAGGTTTTATTGTATCTTCATCACTTAATGGTAATGAAGGATTAAAAGAACTAAAAAAATTTCAGCCTCATTTATTATTGCTTGATTGGATGCTTCCAGATCTATCAGGTATAGATATTTGTAAAAGTATTAGAAGAGAAAGTAATTTAAAAAATTTACCAATTATCATGCTTACAGCCAAAGGTGAAGGTGAAGACAAAATTAAAGGATTAAATAGTGGCGCAGATGATTATATAACAAAACCATTTAGTTTTAATGAAGTCTTGGCAAGAATAAAAGCATTACTAAGAAGGTCTGAACCTAATACAGTAGCTGATAATTTAGAATATGAAGATTTAAAATTAGATAGAATTGAAAAAAGGGTTTATAGAGCGGAAAAACATATAGATCTTGGTCCAACAGAATTTAGATTACTAGAGTTTTTTTTAGTAAATCCAAAAAGAGTATATACAAGAGATCAAATACTAGAAAATGTT
This sequence comes from uncultured Pelagibacteraceae bacterium, assembly GCA_902587215.1. GTDB lineage: Bacteria > Pseudomonadota > Alphaproteobacteria > Pelagibacterales > Pelagibacteraceae > Pelagibacter. The sequence continues at coordinate 1,586 of CACIKJ010000004.1, forward strand.
TGGCCAAATAATATAAACGTTGAATCAAGAACTATAGATGTTCATATAAGAAGATTAAGACAAGCAATTAATATAGGTGGAAAAAAAGAGTTAATTAGAACAGTTAGATCTTCTGGCTATTCTCTTATTTAATAAAAATTTTTTTAATTACGTAAAATGCAAAAATTGCACCTAGTAATTCTGCAATAATATAAAAAGGTGTATTTAGATAATTTATTCCAGTAAATGTATCAGTGAAGGTTCTTGCTATAGCTACTGCAGGATTTGCGAAAGATGTCGATGATGTAAACCAATAACCTGCAGTAATATATAATCCAACACATGATGCAACAACAAGCTTGCCTGATTTTAATGAGCCAAAAATAACCAATATTAATCCAAAAGTCGCTACTATCTCTGCAGTAAAAATATAAATACCATCTCTAGATTTTTGAGATAATTCATAAATTGGAAGTTCAAAAAAAAAGTTGGCTAATCCAACTCCAGTTAAACATCCGATTATTTGTGCAGCTATGTAATTAAATAATAATTTCCTCTTAAGTTTGCCTGCTAAATACATTACAAAACTAACAAAAGGATTAAAATGAGCACCAGATACATCTGCAAAAACTGTTATTAAAACAAATAGACCTGCTCCTGTTGCTAAAGTGTTAGCAATAAGCATAACTGCATAATCATCTGTTAGATTTTCCGCCATTATGCCAGATCCAACAATGATCATTACCAAGAAGCAGCTTCCAATTAGTTCACCTAAAATATATTTATTTTTCATTTAATAGCTCATTAATTTTTTTAAAAATAATCTTGTATGTAGTCTCTACAATATATTTTTTTCTATTGATATCATTTGTAGAATTTAGTCTTGCAACAGGATCTTCTATGTCCCAATGAATTAATTGATCTTTATTAGGCCAAATAGGACAGACTTCATTATTGGCATTATTACAAACTGTAACAACATAATCCATTTTAACTTGACTATTAATAAATTCATTAAAATTTTTAGATCTATAATTTGAAAGATCATAATGTTTTGATAATAAATAATTCTTCACATCTTCATTTACTTTTCCTGTTGGATTGCTCCCAGCGCTAAAACCTTTATACATATTATTATACTCATTATTTATTATACTCTCAGCAATAATACTTCTTGCGGAGTTTCCTGTGCAAACGAAAAGAATGTTTTTCATCAAATAATAACTTTATAAATTCCAATTAAAAATAAAGGCACTTGTAAGCCAAAGTTTGTAAGAATAGCTTTATCTTTGCTCATAAAACCAGCTATTGTCCAACCTACCACACCTAATCCATGAAAATAAATATTTAATGGGTATATATTCAAGTTTGTTAAAAGTATTCCTGTTAATACTAAAAAGGTACTTATCCATTTAAGATATTTTTTTATAAACATATTGTCTCCTCCCTATCTGGTATATTAATATAATGTTAAGGTTTTATTAAAATAAATAATAAGCATCATAATTTATGAAAAAACTTTGGTCTGCCAGCAAATCAGAAATTGCAAATTCAAATCTTGCAAATTATGAAGGTTATATCTCACAAAAATACAACCAAAAGTTCAAAGGAAATTATAAAAATATTTTAACTTGGAGTATAAAAAATTCAGCTAAATTTTGGGAGTCGATCTGGGATTATAGTAAAGTTAAAGGTAATAAGGGCTCGATAAATTTAAAGAAATCCAAAACATTTTATAAAAATTACTTTCTATCAGATTACAAGTTAAATTTTGCAGAAAATTTATTATCAAAAAAAGATAACTCCAAAGCAATAACTTTTATAAGCGAAAATGGGTATAAAGAAAAAAGAACATGGAAACAATTAAACATAAATTCAAATAAAATAATTAGTTTTCTAAAATCAAATAATATTAAAAGCGGTGACAGAGTTGCAGCTTATCTTCCAAATATAATTGAAACAGTTGAATATTTTATTGGAACAAGTGCTATTGGTGCAATTTGGTCATCATGCTCTCCAGATTTTGGGGTTAAAGGTGTTATTGAAAGGTTTGCACAAATTAAACCTAAAATATTAGTTATTGCAGATAGATATTATTATAATGGAAAAGAGATTAATGTAATTGAAAGACTTCCAGAAATATTAAAAAAAATTAAATCAATCAAAAGAGTAGTTGTTTTAAGTTATCCTGGAAAAAAGCTTACTAAATTTAAGAAAATTAAGGGAATTAAGTATTTTTATTCTAAAGATATAAAAAACATAAAAGAAACAAATCATATATTAAAGAAATTTAACTTTAATCATCCTTTAGCTATCCTTTACTCAAGTGGAACTACAGGAAAGCCCAAGTGTATTTGTCATAGAACTGGTGGTGTACTACTGCAACATTTAAAAGAGCATCAATTACATTGTGAAATTAAACCAGGAGATAATATTTTTTATTTTACAACATGTGGTTGGATGATGTGGAATTGGCTAGTAAGCTCTCTTGCATCTAAAGCATCGATTTTACTTTTTGATGGTTTTCCAATGTATAAAAAAAATGATTTATTATTAAAAGTGGTAGATAAAGAAAAGGTTAAATTACTTGGAGTTAGTGCAAAATATATTGATAGCCTTAAAAAATTAAATCTTAAAATAAAAAGTAAATTTAAACTTAAAAATCTTAAAGTGCTTTGCTCAACTGGTTCACCTTTATCAAACGAAGGTTTTGAATATATTTATAAAAACGTCAAAAAAAATGTTCATCTATCGTCTATATCTGGTGGAACCGATATTGTTTCCTGCTTTGTGTTAGGAAATATTTATCAACCTGTTTATTCTGGAGAAATACAAGCAAATGGCCTTGGTTTAGATGTAAAAGTCTATAGTGAGAAAGGTAAATCTAAAGTTAATCAGAAAGGTGAATTAGTTTGCTGCTCTCCATTCCCTTGTGTGCCAATAAAATTCTGGAAGGATAGTAATAATAAAAAGTTCGAAAAAGCTTATTTTAAAAGATTTAAAAACACATGGCACCACGGTGACTATGCTCTTAAAACTAAAAGAGGTGGCTATATTATTTATGGAAGATCTGATGCTACTTTAAATCCTGGTGGTGTAAGGTTAGGTACTGCTGAAATTTATTCTGAGGTTGAAAAGTTTAAAGAAATTAAAGAGTCTATAGTTGTCGGCCAGTCTTGGGATAATGATATTAGAATTATTTTATTTGTAATATTAAACAATAAATATGAATTAAATGAAGAATTAAAACTCAAAATGAAAAAACAAATTAGGTTTAACGCTTCACCTAGGCATGTGCCCTCTAAGATTATTCAAGTAAGCGATATTCCTAGAACTAAAAACAATAAAATAGTAGAGTTAGCTGTAAAAAACATAATAGAAGGTAATCAGATTAAAAATAAAGAAGCCTTGGCAAACCCTAAAATTCTTGATGAATTTAAAGATATAAAAGAATTAAAACACTAATGATTAAAGATATTATAAAAAACTTAAAACCGTCCTCTACTCTACTTATTAATGAAGTTTCAAATAAAATGGAGAAAGAAGGAAAGAAAGTTTATAAATTTGGCTTTGGTCAATCCCCTTTTAAAGTTCCTGAAGACGTAGTAGCTGAGTTAAAAAATAATGCTCATCAAAATAGCTATTTACCAATGCAAGGATTAAAAGAGCTAAGAGTAGCTATTGCTAAATATATTTCTTCAAAAAAAAAATTAGAATATAAACCAGAAAATATAATTGTAGGTCCTGGTTCAAAAGAACTTATGTTCTTACTTCATATACTTTTTGATGGAGAAATTATTTTACCAGCACCAAGCTGGGTATCATACGCTCCACAAGCGATAATAGGTAGAAATAAAATTAAATGGTTAGAATGCTCTAGAGAAAATAATTGGTTTCCAACAGCTGAAGAATTAGAAAAATTATTAAAAGAAAATAAAGATCAAAAATATTTACTTTTTTTAAATTCACCAAACAATCCATCTGGGCAAATTTGTGGAAATTTAGAAGAGCTTGCTGCATTATCAAAAAAATACAATTTATACTTCTTGTCAGATGAAATTTATTCTGAATTGTCTTTTGAAGATAACTATAAGTCAATTGCAACATATGCTCCTGATAAAACAATAATAAGCACAGGTCTTAGCAAATGGTGTGGCGCTGGTGGATGGAGACTTGGATATTTTATTATTCCAGAAAATTTATCAAATATTACAAATCAACTTAAAGTTTTAGCAAGTGAGACTTTTTCATCTGTAAGCGCACCAATCCAGTACGCTGCAATTACAGCTCATAAAAATAATCATGATGATTATATTCAAAAATCCAAAAATATTCTTAAAACTGTTGGAAATTATGTTTATGAGAATTTAAAATCAAATGATGTTTTAATAAACAAACCTCAAGGTGGATTTTATTTAATGCCTGAGTTTGTTGGAAAAAAATTTAATTCCTCAAGTGAAATGTGTAAAGATATTTTAGAAAAAACAGGAGTTGCATTACTTCCTGGATCTGATTTTGGTTTCAAAGAAAATAAATTATTAGCACGATTAAGCTTTACAGATTTTGATGGTCAAGTGTTTTTTGAAAAAACCCAAAATGATAAAATTGATGACAGTACTATTAAAAAATTTGCACCCAAAATAATTGAAGGTGTAGATAAATTAAAAAACTGGTCAAAATAAATTTAATTCTTTACTCGACAATATCTAAATAAAGATGATAAAATTTTTTTATAAATAATAAGGGGGAAAGTTATGAGAAAAATAATCTCAAGAATATCTGCCATCTTTTTATTAGTTGTATCAACTCTGTCATTTACAACTATTGCTAAATCAGCAGAGTTTTTTACAATTGGTACAGGTGGACCTACTGGAGTTTATTTCCAGACTGGAAACGCGATATGTAAAATGCTTCACAAATATGCAACAAGTTCAGAGCATGGAAGAAGCAAAGCTAATTCGGATAAAGCATACAGATGTACTGCGCCTTCAACAGGAGGATCTAATTATAATATTGGACAAATTAAAGAAGGTGAATTTCAATTTGGTGTTGCTCAATCTGACTGGCAGTATCATGCTTACAATGGTTCAAGCAAATGGGAAGGAAAACAATACAGCAATCTAAGAGCAGTGTTTTCTGTTCACAACGAGCCATTTCAAATTTGGGCTAGAAAAAAAGCTAAAGTTAAAGATTTTGCTGGCTTAGAAGGAAAAGTAGTTAACATTGGTAACCCTGGTTCTGGTCAAAGAGGAACTATGGAAGAGTTAATGAAAGCTAAAGGTGTTAGCAATAGTTTCTTTAAATCGGTAACTGAATTAACTTCATCAGAGCAAGTTAAAGCACTTTGTGATGGTAAAATTGATGCCTTTGGTTATTCTGTTGGTTTTCCAAACGGAGCAATGGAGCAAGCTGCAACATGTGGAGCTAAAGCATTACCAATCAATTTAACAGGATCGGAAGTTCAAGGATTAATTAGTGGAGCTGACTATTATGCTCAAGCAATTATTCCAAAAGGAACGTACACAGGTCAGAAAAAAGACGTTACTACTTTTGGTGTTAAAGCTACTGTAGTTACAAGTGCTGATGTTTCTGAAGAACTTGTGTACCTAGTTACAAAAGCTGTTTTTGAAAACTTTGACGATTTCAGAAAACAACATCCAGCATTTGCACCTTTAAAAAAGGAAAATATGATAGCTGACGGATTATCAGCTCCATTACATCCTGGTGCTCTTAAATACTATAAAGAAGCTGGATTAATGTAATTATTATCCATATTAAATTAAAAGGCCCGATTTTTATTGGGCCTTTTTTTTAGGATGGTATAAAATTCTCAAATGAGTGAATCATTAGATAATATCAAAACTAAAATTCAAGAAGACATTTCTCCTACAAAAAGGTTGTCTGGTTTTCATTTAAAAGTAGTTGGATACATAGCAATTATCTGGTCACTATTTCAATTATGGTACGCATCACCATTTCCATTTATGTTGGATTTTGGAATGTTTAAAGGGTTGCCTGCAAGAGCAATTCATTTAGGATTTGCCCTTCTGTTAGCTTTTTTAATTTTTCCAATTAAGAAAAATAAAAATATTTCTGTAATTGATATTTTTATTTCCATTGTAGCTCTATCTTGTTGTCTTTATATATATTTTTTCTACGACCAATTAGTTGATAGAGGTGGAGTTTTATTAACAATTCAAATGTTAGGATTTGAATTTCCATTAGAGTTAGTTATTGGCTTAATAGGTATATTCCTATTGTTAGAAGCTACAAGACGAGTAATTGGCAAACCGCTAGTAATTATTGCTGTTTGTTTTTTATTATTTTCTTATTTTGGAAAATATGCTCCAGAAATCATATCTCATGGAGGGCTATCTTTAAAAAGATTAGTTGGTTTTCAGTGGTTTGATCAGGAGGCTATATTTGGTATTCCAATTGGTGTTTCGGTTGATTTCATATTTCTATTTGTGTTATTTGGGGCTTTTCTTGAAACAGCTGGTGGTGGAAAGTATTTTCTAGATTTAGCATTTGCTTTAGTTGGAAAGTCTAGAGGTGGTCCAGCGAAAGCTGCAATCTTAGGTTCGGGTATGACTGGAATGATATCTGGGTCCTCTGTTGCAAATACAGTTACAACTGGAACTTTTACAATTCCAATAATGAAACAAACTGGTTTTTCAAAAGAGAAAGCTGGCGCAATAGAAGTTTCGTCATCTGTTAATGGACAAATAATGCCGCCAGTTATGGGAGCTGCAGCATTTGTAATGGCAAGTTTTATTGGTGTAACTTATTTTGAAATTGTAAAACATGCTTTTTTACCTGCTATAATTTCATATATTGCACTCTTTTATATATCTCATTTAGAGGCTTTAAAATTAGGACTTAAGGGACTTGAGGAAAAAGATTTACCAAAATTAAAAGAAACTTTTATTTCTGGATTACACTTTCTAATCCCAATTTTTATTTTAATTTATTTATTGGTTTATATGAGACTAACTGCCTCCTACTCAATATTTTACGCTACAATTGCATTAGTTCTAGTTAACTTTATAAACAAGTTAGTAAAAGCACCAAAAGAAACTTCATTTATCTCTAATTTAAAAGATTGGGCTAAAGAGACAGTAATTGGATTAGAGAAAGGTGCAATTAATATGATTGCTGTTGGTGTTGCAATTGCAACAGCTGGAGTAATTGTTGGTGCCGTAGGGTCCACAGGATTAAGTACCAATTTAATTTTAGTAATTGAATCTATTGCTGGAGACAACGTAATAATTTTAATCGCCTTAACAATTTTATTATGCTTGCTTTTAGGAATGGGTCTTCCAACAACAGCAAACTATGTTGTTGTTGCATCATTAATGTCAATGGTGCTAGTAGATGTTGGTAATGCATCAGGTTATATATTTCCTATAATTGCAGTTCACTTATTTGTATTTTACTTTGGATTAATGGCAGACGTTACGCCTCCAGTTGGATTAGCATCATATGCTGCAGCTGGAATTTCTGGTGGAGATCCTTTGAAAACAGGTATGCAGGCGATATGGTACAGTTTAAGAACTGGTGTTTTGCCAATCGTATTTTTGTTCAATCATGAATTACTCTTAATTGGAGTTGAAAATTTTTGGCATGCTATATTAGTAATTGTGACGTCTTTAATTGGAATTCTAGTATTTTCTGCAGCTACACAAGCATGGTTTATAAATAAATTAAGATGGTTTGAAATAATAATTTTTTTAATTATTTCTTTATCTTTTTTATCACCTGAATATGTTTTAAATAAATTTTATCCAAAGTTTAATTATTTAGAGCTTGAGCAGGCCCAAAATCATATCTTTGAGCCTGATAAGGAAGTTCACATAAAAATTACAAGACAAACTGAATATGGAGACAAATATAAATTATTTGTAATAAACAAAAATACTTATGAGGAAAACTTTAATCTGGAAAACTATGGAATAAACCTTGTTAAATCTAACGATAACATAATTATTGATACACTGGACTGGAAAGGAAATGCAAAGAAAAGTGGTTTAGAAATGGATGATATAATAAGTGAAATTAAAATTGAGAATTTTGATAGACCCAATAAAGATTTTATTTATATATTCGCATTTATCGCTTTAGTTTTATTTGGATTTTTAAATTATAAAAATTACAGATTTAGTGACAAGCAATATTAAATTTCTTTAATCTCCAGTAATTATAAGGCCAAGGCGTTACGAAACCAACTGCAAGCATTATTGGAACAACCCACCAATTTAAAATCGCACCACCAGTTAAAAGATAATCGGTTAAATTCATTGCAACTTCCATACTAACCATAGAAATAAAACTCATTCCTAGTGCAGTTTTCAATGCTTGAGAAAAATTAAAGTCTTGCTTTAATAAAATTATTGTCTCTAAAATAATACTTGTAATTAAACCATTGATAATTGCTAGTATCATAATAGCTAAAACTGGCCATGGAATGCCTGTTAATTGAAAAAATAAAATAGTTCCAAAGTCACCTATAGCACAGCCTAATAAACACCATGCAGTATTTTTTGCGCTACGTCTCCAGGTATGTCTACATTTCCAATGAAAATTAGATACTGCTTCCATGTTTATAAAGTAGTCCCAATTTAATATTTTTCAATGAAACATTTTGTTTAAATGAGTAAGCAAACTAAAGTTGTTTGCTTACTCTAAAGGGAAAATGAGAAAATTATATAAACTATGAATTCGTATAATTTTTCAGGGCCCTAAATAGTCTTTTTCGTTATAAAATCAACCCCTAAAATAATAATGTAATAAGTTGTCTTATTGATATTTTTTAAAGATCAAATTAAGCTTAAATTATGAGAAAAATTGCTCTTTCAATCTCTGAAATCAAAGATATAGAAAAAAGAGAATTTTTAAGACTGGGCGACTCTTTTAAATTAATGGAACAAGCAGGTGAAGCTTGTGCAAAACAAATAGTTAAAATTTATAAAAAAAACAGATTTATAGTTGTTTGTGGACCAGGAAATAATGGTGGTGATGGTTTGATATTATCAACTTGTTTAAGTGAACATGGAAAAGAAGTTGACTTGTATTGTTTAGGAAAAGGAAGTTATAAAGGAGATAGTCTCAAAGCATATAAAAAAAATAAACTTAAAAAAAAACCATTAGATGAATTAAATGTGAATCAAGATGCCGTCATAGTAGATGCATTATTTGGAATTGGGCTAAATAAAAAAATTGAAGGTTTGTTTAAAAATTGTGTTGATAAAATAAATAATTCAAAGTTAAAAGTGATTGCTGTAGATATTCCGTCTGGTATTTATGGAGATAATGGAAAAGTTATGGGTGAAGCTGTTAGGGCTGATGTTACTCTGGCTTTGCATGCGAAAAAGCTAGGACATAAAATGTATCCAGGCTCAAAATTATCTGGCAAAATTAAAATAATAGATATCGGAATATATCAATAATCATTCTTATGATTGGAATTTTAGGTGGAATGGGAACGCAGGCTGGTCTAGATCTCTGCAACAAGCTTTCAATGCTATATAGAGGTAAATCTGATCAGCAATATCCAAAATTTTTATTATACAACAAATCAGATATTCCCAAAAGACCAGAAAATTTAAAAAAATATTATAACGTACTAAAAGAATTGGAAAGAGGATGCAAATTATTGCAAAAAAATAAATGTAAATTTATTGTAATGCCATGTAATACAGCTCACTACTGGTATGATGATTTAAAAAAGAAAATTAAAATTCCAATACTAAGTATGCCAGAACAAGCATATCTTTATACTAAGAAGAATTGTAAACCTGACTCCAAAATTGGACTTTTATCAACAGAAGCAACTATAAAAACTAAAGTATACAATAAATATTTTAATAATAATTTTTATGTTGTTCATCCAACTAAATTAGTTCAAAAGAGATATATTAATCTTGCGATAAAACTTGTTAAACAAGGTAAAGTTAAAGAAGCATCAAAAGCAATTCAACCTGCAATAACTTATTTTAAAAGAATTAAGTGTAATAAAATAATATTAGGCTGTACAGAATTGCCAGTAGCTGTTTTTGCATTTAAGTCTTATAAATTTGCAAAAGAGTCAAAAATATTTATAGATCCAAACTTAATTTTAGCTGAAGTTTGTAAAACTAAATATAAATCTATTTAGAAGGATCTGGAACCTTTCTCAGGTATGGTTTAACTGCATCCCATCCATCTGGAAATAATTTTTTAGCTTCATCATCTTTAACTGCTGGAAGTATAATTACATTTTCACCTTTTTTCCAATCTGCTGGTGTTGCAACTTTGTGATTAGCAGTTAATTGCATGGAGTCTATAGCTCTTAAAATTTCTAAAAAATTTCTTCCTGTAGCCATAGGATATGTAAGAAATAAACCTATTCTTTTATCTGGTCTTATAATAAAAACCGTTCTTACTGTTTGATTATCTACAGCGGTTCTTCCCATTGAAGTAACTCCTGCATCGCCCTCTAACATGTTATATAATTTTGCAACTTCTAATTTTTCATCAGCAATAATAGGATACTCGGGTTTCATTCCAGCAACATCTTTTATGTCATTTAGCCATTTATTATGGTCATCAACTGGATCAACACTTAATCCAATTACTTTTACATTTCTTTTATCAAATTCTGGCTTCATTTTTGCTAATGAACCTAATTCTGTTGTACAAACTGGTGTAAAATCTTTTGGATGTGAGAATAAAACTCCCCAACTATCTCCTAGCCACTCATGGAAGGATATTTCCCCAATTGTTGTGTTTGCTTTAAAATCTGGTGCTAGGCTATTAATTTTTAATGTCATTATGTTCCCTTTATATTTTTTAAAAAATTATTATATAACGACTGACTTTTTAAACAACTGGGTATTAAATAAAATGAATGACTATTTACAATCAATAATTGATAGAGATCCTGCGGCACGATCTAAATTAAGTGTCATTTTAACTTATCCAGGTGTAAAAGCTGTTTTCTTTTATAAAATTGCTAATTTTTTCTCTATAGCAAAATTTCATTTAATAGCAAAAATCATATCTCAATTTTCAAGATTTTTAACAGGTATTGAAATTCATCCTGGTGCAAAAATTGGAAAAAATTTATTTATAGATCATGGAATGGGTGTTGTTATTGGAGAAACATCTGAGATTGGTAACAACGTAACTATTTATCATAATGTTACTCTTGGGGGAATATCACCTAGTATTAATGCTGATAAACAAAGAAATATTAAACGCCACCCAACAGTTATGGATAATGCTGTTATCGGATCTGGAGCGCAAATACTTGGGCCGATCGTTGTTGGTAAAAATTCTAAAATAGGTGCAAATGCAGTTGTAACAAATGATGTTCCAGAAAATGCGGTAATGGTTGGTATACCAGCAAGAAATATTGGGGTTTCAGATGAGGAATTTAAACCTTATGCAGTTACAGAAGAAACTAAAAAGGAAAAAAGATAGTGAAAAATTTTAAAAAAAATTTTATAGAAAGTATAGGAAATACCCCTTTAATTAAACTTAAGGCTGCATCTGAAGTTACAGGATGTCATATTTACGGAAAAGCTGAATATTTAAATCCTGGTGGATCGGTAAAAGATCGAGCGGCTCTTGCGCTTATTAAAGATGCACAAGAAAAAAAATTAATTTCTAAAGGTGGAATTGTCGTAGAAGGTACAGCTGGTAATACTGGTATAGGTTTGTGTTTATTAGGAAATTCATTGGGTTACCAAACTATTATTGTAATGAATGATAATCAAACTCAGGAAAAAAAAGATACGTTAAAAAATATTGGTGCAGATTTAAGACTAGTTTCACCAAAGCCTTACAAAGATAATGGCAATTATGTAAAAGTTGCTGGTAGACTAGCTGAAGAATTAAAAAACACAAATAACTACGGTGTAGTTTGGGCAAATCAATTTGATAATACTGCAAACGCAAAAGGTCATTATGAAACTACAGGACCAGAAATTTGGGAGCAAACAGATGGACAAATAGACGGTTTTGTGTGTGCCTCTGGAACAGGTGGAACGATTGGAGGAGTTAGTAATTATTTAAAGGAAAAAAATAAAGATGTTAAGATTTATTTATCCGATCCTTCTGGATCTGCTCTTTATAATTATATTACTAATGGAGAATTGAAATCCGAGGGTGGTTCAATTACGGAGGGAATAGGTTCCAGTAGAATAACTGCTAATTTTGCTGAAGCAAAAATTGATGGAGCATTTTCTATAGACGATCATGAGTCTTTGCCAATTCTTTATGATTTAATCAAAAATGAGGGGTTAAGTTTAGGAACTAGTTGTGGTGTAAATATTGCTGGCGCTATCAAACTGGCTAGAGAATTAGGCCCAGGAAAAACTATTGTTACTATACTTTGTGATAAATCTGATAAGTACAACTCCAAGATGTTCAATAAAAAATTTCTTCAAGAAAAAGGTCTTCCTTTTCCAAATTGGTTATAATCACGCATAGCTGATTTGCTCTAAAAGCATTATCAATTAACTTTAAATTATTAAATATTAATCAAAAGAGAGAGGAAAAAATTATGAAAAAAATTTTTTATATTTTATCGATATTAATGATATCTACTATAGCTCAAGCAGGTATGAGCAGTGCTGATAAAGATAAAGCATACGATTGTAGTGGAATTTACATGGCAAACTATTTTCTGCCAAGTGGTGAAACATTTGAGTATAGCATGAAAGAAAAATCGATGGCATCTGTAAAAGTATTAAAAACTTATGCATTAGAAATTGGTATAAGTGAAAAAGAGTGGGATGACGGTGTTAACAAAGGAGTAGATAAACACTATGGTTCTAAATATGATGAAGCAAAAACAAATGCTTGTCATTCTTTTGTAAACAAGCTTGTGCCAAATGGTGAAGATAAAGTTAAAAAAGTAATACAAACACTTTATTAATAAGGAGGAAAAAATGGAAAAAGAAATGTTAGTAGTAGCAAAATTAAAAGAAGGTACTTTTGAGAAGTTTATGGGATTTATGCAATCTCCTGAGGGATTGGCAGAAAGAGCAAAAGTAGCAGTCGTGGAAAAAACAATAGGAACCGTAACACCTGACAAAAGTACAGTAATGTTTAAAATATTTTGTATAGACGAAGCTGCACTTCATAAATTTATCGAGGGTACAGAAGTATCAAAACCGATAATGGATGAGGTATTAGATAGTTACTCAATATATAATTTAAGTAAAATTAAGTAATTATTTAATTGAAAGGAATAATATGTCTATATTAGAAAAATACAGTGCTGCAATGAAAAATAAAGATGAGGCGGCGATGAATGAACTTTTGCATGATGATTTTAAATTCACAATGCATAAGTCTGGAAATGTCTTAACTAAAGGTGATGTTATTAAATGGGCTATGAGTGGTGATATTAAACAAGATAAAGTTAGAATTGTTTATGAAAATGATGAAGTTGGAATACACCATGCATTTGTTACTTTCGACGATGGAAACGTTGAGGCAGTAATGGCAATTTATAAATATAATAATGGAAAAATTGTCAGTTTAGAAACTGGCGCCACACCAATGCCGAAATAAGTGAATAGAATTGATTTTTATTTTTCTATAGGAAGTACTTATACTTATCTTACTGTTACAAGAATTCTTGATGTTGAAAAAAAACATCAGGTAAAATTTAATTGGATTCCATTTAGTGTTAGAATAATAATGAATGAGATGAATAATCATCCTTTTCCAGATGATAAAAAAAATAAAGTTGATTACATGTGGAGAGACATAGAAAGAAGGGCTGAGGGATATGGTTTTTCAGCAAAAACACCTGTGCCTTACCCTTTAACTCAATTTGATCTAGCAAACAAACTTGCAATTATTGGATTAAAAGAAGGCTGGGGAATTGATTATATAAAACTTACTTATAAAAGATGGTTTCTAGACGGTAAAGAACCCGCTACTGAACCAAATATCTCTGAAATATGTTCTGAATTAAGCTTAGAAAAAGATAAAATTATTAACATCGCAAATTCCGACGAAATTAATAAAGAATTTTTAGCAAATACAGACCGTGCTCGTAGAAGTAAAGTTTTTGGAAGCCCATCGTTCATAGTTAATAGTGAAATCTTCTGGGGAGATGATAGGATGGAAGATGCTATAATATGGTCGAAAAAAAATGGGTAATATAACAGCTTATATAATCTTAATAATTGCAGTAATATTGGGAACAGCTTCAAATAGTTTTGCAAAAAGTGCTGAGGGTTTTTCTTTATTAATTCCTAGTGTAATAACTGCGATCACTATTGTTGGATGTATGTATTCTTTATCAATTGTTATGAAAACAATACCTGTTGGTATAACCTACGCTTCGTTTGCAGGATTATGCATTTTGGCCACATCACTTGTAGGTGTTTTAAAATTTAATCAAATACCTAATATTTTTACAATAATAGGTTTAGTATTAATTATAACAGGAGTCCTGATTGTTAATATATTAGGAAAAAATAATTAGAATGAACTCGTTTTCAGGATACATTTATCTTTTTTTAGCAATTATTCTAGGGATAACTGCTAACGGATATTTAAAAGCAACCGAAGGATTTACAAAAATTGGTCCTGCTTTTTTATGCTCAGTACTAATAGTTCTTTGTATATTTTGCATAGCAAAAGCTATGATGAATTTACCCGTGGGTTTTGCCTATGCTACATATGGTGGATTAACTATTACTGCAGTAACACTTTTTGGAATATTTAAATATAATCAAATACCAAATATTTATGGCATTATTGGTATAACATTTATAGTCATAGGTGTAGTAATGGTTAATTATCTTGGAAAAGTTAATTAATGGTACCTAAGAAATACTCAAAAATATTATTTATTTTTTTTATGGGTTTGGGAATGAGTTTATTAATGACCTTAATAATTACTTATATTAACACTGGTTACGATGAATTATATGTATCGAGATTTTTGAAAGCTTGGTCGGTAAGTTTACCAGTTGCAATGATCGCAACAACTTTAGTTGCCCCAATTGTTGAAAAATTTGTGGATAAAATAACAAAGTAATTAAAATTACTTATAAATATCATCAACTTCTACTTGATAACTATCTACCAATTTATTATTTTTATTTGCTAGTCCTACAACTGCTATCATTTCTTTTAGCATTTCATCTGTAGCGCCTTTCTTCTTTGCGGCATAGGAGTGAGATTTTGTGCAATACTCACAACTATTGGTTATGGAAACTGCAACATAAATTAATTCTTTTGTAATCGGATCAAGCTCACCTTTTCTCATAACTTGTTTTAATGAATTCCAAGATCTTTCAAGTTCGGCAGGATCGTTTGCTAACATTTTCCAGAAATTTGGAATTTCTGTTATTCCTCTTGAACTTTTAATATCTTCAAAAACTTCTTTTACTTTACCTGTTGCTGAACTTTCCTCTACCATTTTAAAAATTGCCATTATTCCCCCTTTAATTATAAATTGTTTCTATTTTTGGCATAAGTCTCAATAACTCTTTTGTATATTCATGTTTAGGATTTTCAAATAATTCTTCAGAATTCGAAATTTCACATAATTTACCATTTTTAAGAACTCCAATTTTATTACACATTTGTCGAACTACTGGTAAATCATGGCTAATGAATAATATTGTAAGATTTAATTGTTCCTGCAGGTCCTTTAATAAATTTAGTATTTGTGCCTGAATACTTACATCCAAAGCGGATGTTGGCTCGTCACATACTAAAAGTCTAGGCTGTGTAGCTAGTGCTCTTGCTATTGAAATTCTTTGCCTTTGACCACCAGAAAATTCGTGAGGGTATCTAGTTGCAGAATTTGCAGATAATTCTACGGACTCTAATAAATCAAAAATATAATTTTTTAAATCAATATTTTTGATTGATGGATTATGTAGTTTAATTGGTTCTGCAATTATATCTTCAACTTTCAACCTACCATTTAAAGACGAATATGGATCTTGAAATATCATTTGAATTTGTTTTCTGAACTTCATCATTTCTCTATTATCATTAATTTTTGTAATGCAAGTTTTATCAAAGTATATATCTCCTTCACTTGGTTTGAATAAATTTACAATCATTTTTGCAATTGTTGACTTACCACTTCCACTTTCACCTACTAAACCAAATGACTCCCCTTCCATAATATTAAATGAAACATCATTTACAGCCATAACTATATTTTTTGAATCATCAGAAAAAAAATTATCATCAAATGATTTATACAAATTTTTTACTTCAACTAAATCTTGTTTAGTAATTTCTTTCTTTGTCCATCTATTCAAAATTTTAATATTGGTGTTTTTAATTAGCTGATTTTCTTTTTCTACAATTATAAATCTAGATATTTTTTTATTTGTTGGTGGTACTGAACTGACCAAGCTTTTAGTATAGGTTTCTTTAGGTTGTGTTAAAATTTCTTTTGTTAGACCTATTTCTACAAGTTTCCCATTTTTCATAACAGCTACCCTATCTGTGGTTTCTGCAATTACACCCATATCGTGTGTGATTAAAATAACTGCCAAATTTCTTTCCCTGGTAAGTTTTTTAATTAATTCAAGTATTTGAGATTGGATGGAAACATCTAAAGCAGTTGTTGGCTCATCAGCAATTAGTAATTCAGGTTCGCAGCATAAAGCCAAAGAAATAACAACTCTCTGTCTCATCCCTCCTGAGAATTGATGAGGATAGTTATTAAATCTTTTTTCTGCATCCTTTATTCCTACTTCTTTGAGTAAATTTATTGCTTTAGATTTAGCTTGATCCGCATCTAATTTTAAATGGGTTTGAATTGTTTCAATTAGCTGCTCTCCAATTGTAAAAATTGGGTTTAAAGAGGTTTGAGGATCTTGAAAAATTAAGCCAATTTTTTTACCTCTATATTTAATAATATTTTCAGGGTCTTCTTGAATATTTATATCTCCTAAATGAATTGTTCCATTAGAAACTTTACCTGGTTCGTCGATTAAATTAATGATTGCGTTTCCAACTGTGCTTTTTCCTGATCCAGATTCACCCACTAAACCTAATATTTCACCTTTGCTAACTTCAATATTTATATTTTTAGCAGCATGAACTGTTTCTCTTCTCATTTTATAATCAACGCTAAGGTTATTTATTTTTAAAAAACTCATTAGTTTAATTTTGGATTTAGAGTATCTCTCATCCAATCTCCTAAAAGATTAATTGAAAAGGCTAACAATACTAAAAAGATTGCTGGAAAAAAAGTTATCCACCATTCGCCTGAAAATAAAAAATCGTTACCTAATCTTATCAATGTTCCAAGTGATGGTGTAGTTGGAGGTACACCTACCCCAAGAAAACTAAGAGTTGCCTCAGCTAAAATAGCTAATGCAAGCCCAATTGTTCCGATTACTAAAATCGGTCTCATTATATTTGGCAAAATATGCTTGAACATAACAACTAAATTTGAAACTCCAATAATAGTTGATGCAGAAACATAATCTTTATTTTTTTCAACAAGGGTTGCTGCTCTTGAAACTCTTGCAAACTGAGGCCATTCTGAAATTCCAATTGCAAAAATCAAAACATAAATTGCCATCTCATCATGCATTTCTCTTGAAATTATTCCTCTTGCAATTCCATCAACAAGTAAAGCCATTAATATACTTGGAACTGTTAATTGAACATCAGTTAGTCTCATAACAAACATTTCATATTTACCACCAAAATATCCAGCTGTTAAACCCAGACCTACTCCTAAGATTAGACTAAATATGATTGCAGAAAAACCTACAATTAACGAAATTCTCGATCCATAAAGAATTGTTGATAGCATATCTCTACCTTGCCCGTCTGTTCCAAGTATAAATTTAGGAAGACCATCCTCTGTCCATGATGGAGGAGTAAATGCCTCCATTAAAGATAATGAAGATGGATCAAAAGGATTATAAGGAACTACGAGCTCTACAAAAAATGAGCAAAAGAATATTATAGCGAGTATAATCGAAGAAATTATAGCTGTTGGTGACTTTTTAAAACTAAAATATACATCACTATTTCTAATTCTGTTTAATAAATTTGATTTATTGTTATCCACTTGCTGCCTCCGCTTTTACTCTGATACGAGGATCAATGAAATAATACAGGATATCAACAATAAAATTTATCATTACGAAAACAAAAGCAATAAAAAAAAGGTAAGCCGACATTATTGGAATATCAACAAACTGGACAGCTTGAATAAATAAAAATCCCATACCTGGCCATTGAAAAACAGTTTCAGTAATTATAGAAAATGCAATCAATGTACCAATATTAATCCCTGCAATTGTAATTACTGGAATTAATCCATTTTTTAAAGCATGTTTATAATAAATACTTTTTTCACTTAAGCCTCTAGCTTTAGCAAATTTAATATAATCGGTTTGTAGTATTTCCATCATTTCTGCACGGACTAGTCTTATAATGTATGTCATTTGAAAAAGGCTTAGAGTGACTGATGGCAAAATAATTGCTTTCAGTCCTGTTATAGTTAGGAAGCCTGTGGACCAAAAACCAAGATCTACAACCTCGCCTCTTCCAAAAGATGGTAAAACTCCAAGTATGACAGCAAAAAGATATATAAATAATATTCCAATTACAAAAGTAGGAAGTGAAACTCCCAATAAAGAGATTGCTAATATAGCATCACTTAGAAATCCTTTTCGATTTATACCCGTATAAACTCCGAGTAAAGTTCCTGAAACAAGAGCGATTAAAGCTGAAATCAAAACTAATTCGATTGTAGCTGGTAATCTTTCAGTAATTAATTCTGAAACGGGTCTTCTAAGTTGATAAGATATTCCAAATTCTCCTTGCGAAGCATTTACTATAAATCTTGAAAATTGTATATGGACTGGATCATTTAAACCTAATGACTCTCTTAATTGAGATCTCTCTTCATCAGAGGTTTCTTCTCCAACCATATTATTTATTGGATCTCCAACAAAATTAAATAATGAAAACGAAACAAATGCAACGATCAACATAACTACTGCTGACTGGAACAGACGTTTGAAAAAATATTTAATCAATTTATGAAAACTTAAGTTACAAGCCCTTTTAAAAAGGGCTTGTAAATTTTATATTTAATTTACTCTAGAAAACCTAAATAATGGTTCATTATTAGGTCTAATAGGAACATCTACATTTGATTTAGATGCCCAAGAAATTACTTGGTGGTGTAAAGGAAGATATGAAATATCATCTTTAACAATTTCCCAAGCTTTTGCAATTGCAGCATTTCTCTTATCTAGATCGACTTCACCTTCCATAACTCTAATAGCAGCATCAACATCTGCATTACTAAAGTTAACTTTATTCCAGCTAGCTCCAGATTCGTATAAGTAATGGAAAACATAGTGACTGTCTAAAGTAGGAACGCCCCAACCTAGCATATAAAAATCACCTTGGTCATCTTTAAGTTCTTTAAAGTGTTTACTTTTTGTTTGAGCAAATAGATTTACTTTAACGCCTATTTTTCCAAGCATACCAACAACAGCTGTACAAATAGCTTCGTCATTAACATATCTGTCATTTGGACATCTTAATTCAACTTCAAAACCATCAGGATATCCTGCGTCTGCTAACAATTGTTTTGCAGCATCAACGTCATATGGAAGTCTTTTATCAAGTGCTTTTGTATAACCTGTTACCCCTGGAAATGTTATTATTCCAGCTGGTTCGCTTAAACCTCTCATAACTTTTTTCTTGATAGCTTCAATATCAATTGCTTGGTAAAGAGCTTGTCTCACCTGTTTTTTCTTAAATGGATTATCACCGGTATTACCAGATCTTAACTGATCAGCAGCTTGGTCCATCCCAAGGAAAATTGTTCTCATTTGTGGAGTACTTTCAACCTTATGACCAGCAGATGATGATATTCTATTTAAATCTTGCACAGGTGCATCAGTAACAATGTCAATTTCTCCAGATAACAAAGCAGCAACTCTAGTTGCAGCATTTTTTATCGGAAGCAATTGTATTTCAGTAATGTTGTGTTCTACATCGCCCCACCATTTTTTATTTTTTTTGAAAACCGTTTTTGTATTTGGTTCTCTTAAAGTGATTTTAAATGGCCCTGTTCCCATTGCATTAACTGCTGAAAATGTTTCTTGACCAGCATCCCAGTTTTGTGGTGCTGTTGCAAAGTTTTCATTAGACCATTGCTTAGACATTACAAATATATTTGACAATTGGTTCAAAAGAATAGGGTTTGGTTTACTTGTTTTTATTTGAACAGTATAATCATCAATTGCTTTGACTGATGAAATCGTACTTATATATTCTTTAAAATCAGAAGTTGGTTGTTTTGCTCTTAAAATACTAAAAACAACATCCTCTGACGTCATTGGTTGTCCATTAGAAAACTTAACATCTTCTCTTAAAAAAAAGTACCAAGTGTTTGGGTCAACAGCCTTCCACTTAGTAGCTAATTGTGGTCCAATAGACATATCTAATCCTCTGGTTACAAGAGCTTCATAAACTTGTCTTGAAACTTGAGTGGTAGGACCTTCGTTTTGTGCATGAGGATCTAGTGTTAAACTATCTCCTTGCATTGACCATTTAATTGTTTTTGCAAATGAAGTATTTGTTGCAAAAATTAAAATAATAGCCAAAAGAATTTTTGATAAAGATCTAAAATTCATTTTCCCCTCCAATATTTTTTTTTTAAAGTGTAGTTATAATTTTTTGAAAAGGAAAGATGATTTATTCAGCTAATTTTTTGAAGTTTCTGTATAAAACCCTAGAATATTTATTCATATCAGCCATATTATCCTTAGCAGACTTATCAAACTTATCTAAGGCTCCATATCCAAGTTGTTTTTCTAGTGCTGATTTATATTCAGGAACACAGCCCCACTCATTTACTGTTGTGTCTTTTATTTCAATGTGGAATTGAATGCCATACGCATGATTTTGATATTTAAAAATTTGATATTTTGTTACATCAGAGGATGCAATTAATGTAACATTCTCATTATTTTCTAAATTTTGTACCTCGTATGAATGCCACTGAAGAGATTTGATTTGTTTTGGGAATGAATTAAATAAATTATCTTTATTTTTAACTTCATGGAAATTTATATCTAACATCCCAATTTCAGATTTTTTAGATTTTGTTACAATTCCACCGATAACCTCACCGAGCAATTGACAGCCTAAACAAAAACCCAGATAAGGTTTTTTAAGTTCAGTTACAAATTCTTTAATTCTTTTTTTTTCATCAACTAACCATGGATGATCTTTTTCCATCCACGTGTCCATTGGACCTCCCATACAGAACATGGCATCAAATTGTTTAAGGTTTGATGGAATTTTTTCTCCCTCATCAAGCTCTACGGTGGTAAGATTCACTTTATCTTTGATCATTAAATCTTTTATATAGCCAGGATCTTCAATTTTAATATGTTGTAAAACAATTACGTTTTTCATTTTAAAGCTGGTCTAAGAAGTTTTAAAATTTTATTATGATTGGACCTGTTATTTGAAACTACGATGTTTCCAGCTATTACTGCATCTTCATTATCCCATGTGGTAACTATTCCTCCAGCTGCATTAATAATTGGTATGAGAGGATGAATGTCCCAAATTTTATTCGCGCACTGAACTACAACATCAACTCTACCTTCTGCTAGCTGAGCATAAGTTAAAGCATCAAAACAAGGAAATTGCATTTTTTTCAAGAAACTTTTGATTTTTAATTGTTTTTGTATTGCTAACCACCCATGAAAAGCAGCAGCTAGTTTTATATTTTTAAAATTAATTTTTTTTATTTACTTTTAATCTTCTTTTTTTTTTTATTTTCAAATACATAAGCAGTCGTTTTATTAACATTAAGATAGAATTTTTTTAATTTAGGAAAATTTGCAAGACCTACAACTGGAGAACCTTTGTAGTTAAGCGAAATTAAGTTACTCCAAGTTGGATTACCTGCCACATAAGATCTTGTTCCATCAATTGGATCTATTATCCATGAAAATTGACTTTTGTTTTTAGTTTTACCAAATTCTTCACCTATAATTTGGTGAGTCGGAAATTTTTTCCTAATCTCCTTTCTTATAAATTTTTCAAAAGCCCTGTCTGAAGTTGTAACTGGGTCATATCCCTTACCTTTTTGTTTGTTGTAAACAACAAAGTTTTTATCTAATTTTTTGTAGTAAAATCTTGTTAATTTAATGGATAATAATTTTAAAAAATTTGAATATGTTCTGTAACTTTTAGAGTCCATGTGTCTTCTTACTATTTAATTTATCTTGATTAAAGCAAAATTTTAAATAATCCTTAGTCATAAATGAAAATTGAACTCTTAAATAATAAAAAAGTAATTTTAGATACGGGCAAAACTAAAAAAGAAATACATCCTTTTTGGTTAAGAGAAAGAGTTTCAGAAAGAGAACATTTAGATCCAGGAACGCAACAAAGATTATTTGATCCTGCTACTATGAATTTTCAAATAGAAATAGATGAAGCCAAAATTATTGGAGATTATTTAAACGTGAAGTTCAATGATGGCATAATTTCAAAATATGAGATTAAAAAACTATCATTGGAATTCGCTGGAACTGATAGTGAACTTAATGCGATTAATAAAACTCAATGGGACTGTAATTTGAAAAATTTTAAAAATTTTGAGTATAGTAAGAATTTTTTTGAGTCCAAAGAAATGTATGAAATGTTAGTTACATTTTATGAATATGGGTTTGTAATTATTAAAAATATTCCTACTAAAAATAATTTTTTAATTGAATTTGGAAATTCAATAGGAAGTGTAAAAAGAACAAATTTTGGTGAACATTTTGATGTCAAATCTAAACCAAACCCAAATGATTTAGCATATACTGCTTTGCATCTTACTCCTCATACTGATAACCCGTACAGAAATCCACTCCCTCCTTGTATTCAAATTCTTCATTGTATTGAAAATGAGGTTAGTGGAGGTTATTCAACTTTAGTAGACGGTTATACGGTAACTGAATATCTTAAAAAAGACAAACCTGAGTATTATGATATTCTTTCATCAGTAAAGGTAAGGTTTAGATTTATAGATAAAGATGTTGTATTAGAAAGTTGGTCTGAATTAATTCATTTGGACCAAAATAAAAATTTTAAAAGTGTTAGGTTTAGCACTCGACTAGATTACGTTCCACTTTTAGAGAAAAAAGAACTTGAGCTTTATTACGAGGCAAGAAAATATTTATCTGATTTATACAATTCAAATAAATATAGAATAGAATTTAAACTAATGCCTGGAGATTTAATGATGATGGATAATCATAGGCTGCTCCACGGTAGAACAGCATTTAATCCTAATGAAGGACGCAGGTTTCTACAGGGATGTTATTTAGATTTTGATAGCACTGAAGGTAAATTAAGACATCTAAAAAGAAAATTTCAAATAAACTAAATTTTCTTGAATGCTAGTGTTTTTGTAAGATAAGCATTTTTAGAATAATACATTTTTAAATTAAATTTTTTTGCGGTATTCACCAAATCTTCTCGAATAAATTTTGAATAGTAAGGTTCATGTGTTGAATATGGAAAAAATTCTAACAATGGATCTAATATGTGATTATCCCCAAGTTGCAAAGAGTCCGTCAGAATAAATATCCCATCTTTTTTAAGAACTCTTGATATTTCTGAAAATATTTTAGATCTTATTGCAGATGGAACTTCATGAAACAAATAAACTGAATTGATTATATCAAAAGATTTATCTTTGAAAGGTAAATCCTCACCTTTACAATTATTAAATTTAATATCCAAAAAATTTTTCAATTTTTTTTTTGCTACGTCCAAATAAGCCTTTGAAATATCTGAGCAAGTAACGTTTAATTTAGGAAAATTATATTTTATAGTTTTTATAAATTCACCAGATCCAGTTCCTATATCAAGAAAACTTAAATTTTCACCTTTAGATTTAACAAAATCAATCATAGGTATCATAGAAAATCTTCTCATAGTGGCTGCAGACCCAGAAAACAACGTTTCTACTTGAAATTCATAAAGATTTGCTGAATTTTCAGTAAGATATCCATCTGTTTGATAATGAAAATTTCTCAAAAAATATTTTGGTAAATCTTTATCCTCTTCTAAATCATTAAATTTATTTTGTGTTCTTCTTTTGTCAATTTTTGGCAAATCCATGAAAAAATTAAAACTCCCCTTAAATGCGTTAGTAAAATCTTTAACATTAGTTTTTGGGATTTTATATTTTTTTTGATTAATTAATTTTCTTTCCTCATTGAATAATTTTAACATTTCATAAAATAATTTTTTACCTGAGGGCATTTTTTTAAAAAAAGGTGGCGGATTTTCTCTATCAATTTTTATAGGTGTTGCGTATTTAAAAGAAATTAAATAATGAGTTGAGTACCATACAAATTTTGTAGATTGACCTAGTAAATATGCTAAAGACATTGTTATTTATAACTCTTAACCAAGTTTTTGTAAAATAGGAAAATATTCAATTAAATAAAAACCTAAAGCTTGTAGCTGATTTGTTAATATTAAAAGTCCAGTTACTAGAAGCAAATAACCACTGATGTTTATAATTATTCTCATTTTTGATTTAATTTTATTTGAGACACCAATAAATTTTTGAATCAATAATCCTGAAAGAATAAAGGGAATTGCTAATCCTAAAGAATAAAAACATAATAATAATACTCCTTTAGGTAAAGATTCTTCTGTTGTCGCTAAAACTAATATTGATCCAAGGATTGGACCGATACATGGTGTCCAACCAAAACCAAATGCCATTCCTAATAATATAGGACCAAAAGTACTTGTACTATTAGAAACTTGAATTCTTTTTTCGTAATTAAAAATTTTTATATTTAGAAGACCTAAAATATGAAGAGAAAAAATTATTATTATTATACCTGCTATAATTCTTAATTCATTTGAATAATTTAAAAATAACTGACCAATAAAAGTTGCTGCGGCTCCAAATAAAATAAAAACCAAAGAAAATCCAACTGTAAAAAATATTAATGGAGATAATTTTATATTTGTTTCTGAAAGATCATTAAAAGTAGTTCCTGAAATATAAGAAATATAACCTGGTATTAATGGCAAAACACATGGCGACAAAAAACTAATTAGTCCTGCACCAAAAGCTATAAGTAATTCTATCATTTTATCCAGTATTTTTCATAGCAGCCGAAATACCAGCTATAGATGTCATTAGTGCATCATTTAAGTATTTTTTATTTTTCAAATTATTTTTATTTTTTAATTTTTTTATTACTATTGGTTGAATTATATTTAATACTTCTGAATAAATATTCCTTACAATAACTGAGCTTCTATATTTTTTTCTATTATTTAAAATTTCCTTAGGTGTGATCTTTTTATTTAATTTTTTAATTTGATCGAATTGAAATCGAAGTTTTTTACCAACTCTTTTAAGACTTTCGTCAGCTAAATAATATTCATATATTTTTGAAATATTTGGATCTACTTTAGAAATCACCATATCTAAAATATCAAGCATGGAATTGAAAAAAGGCCAATTTTTTTCCATATCAAACAATGTTTTTCTGAATTTTTTTATATAAGAATATCTTAATGCTTCTGCGATTCCAAGCCACGCTGGCAACATTAACCTAATTTGAGTCCATGCAAAAACCCATGGAATGGCTCTTAGACTTTTTATGTTATCAGTTTTTTTTCTTTTAGACGGCCTTGATCCTATTGATAATTTACCGAGCGCAATATGTGGTGTAACAGTTTTAAAATATTTTATAAATTCAGAGCTTTGATTGATATTTTTTCTGTAAGAATTTTTTGATATATTGGACATTTTCTCAATTAAATATCTCCAATTTTTTTTTGGCACTGGTGGTGGATTTAAAGATGCCTCGGTAACAGCTCCTATGTAGCTACATAAATTATATTTTGCGAGTGGTTCATATCCATATTTTTGCTGAATCACTTCACCTTGATCTGTAATTCTTATTTTTCCGTTAACTGAATTTGGTGGTTGAGATCTTAGAGTTGCCTGAATTGGACCACCTCCTCTACCAGCTGATCCACCTCTACCGTGAAAAAAAGTTACATTAATTTGATATTTTTTTGCTAATTTAATAATTTCCTCTTGAGCTGTATATTGATGCCAACTCGCGCATATCTTTCCAGCATCTTTGCTGGAATCAGAGTAACCTATCATAACTTCTTGGTTATTTTTAATTAAGTTTCTATACCATTTTTTTGAAAATAGAGTTTCCATAATTTTTTTTGCATTAATTAAATCATCCAATGTTTCAAATAATGGAACAACCCTCAATTTTTTTTTTATGTTTGCCTCCTTTTGTAAAAACAAAACTGATAAAATATCTGAAGCTGAGGCTGTCATAGAAATGACATATGCTCCTAAACATTCTGATGGTTCTTGTGATAATATTTTAAATGTTGACCAAACTTCATTATTTTCTTTATTTTTAAAATTAAAATTATTGATTAAATTTTTTCTTGAAATTATTGCAGATTTTAAAAAATCTATTTTTTGTGTTTCGGTTAATTCAAGATATTTTTTTTTGTATTTTTTTTTTAATAACTCATTTATCAACTGGCTATGTCTTGTCGACTCTTGACGAATATCTAATCTTGCTAGATTAATGCCAAAACATTTTGCTCTTCTCATTAAATCTAATAATTGTCCGCTAGCTATATTTTCACATTGATTTGTTTCAAGTGACTCTCTTACAACTCTCAATGGTTTAAGTATTTCCTCTCTTGAAGTAAGCAGTTTAGATTGATCGAGATGGTGACCGTTTACTAAGTGTTGTTCAATTAATCTATGAGTTTTTCTCATTTTATCTCTTAAAGGTCTCAAATAAACTCTATAAGGCTCAAATGACTTGCCTACGACATTAGTTATTTGTTTCGAACATTTTTCCATTGAGTATGATCTAATTATTTTAGTTAAAGCTTTTTCATAAAGTTTTGCAGCTTCCCATCTTGATAATAAAATAACTTCTTTAGTTACTTTAGCTGTCACATTTGGATTTCCATCTCTATCTCCACCCATCCAAGAACCAAATTCAATTGGATTAAAGTTTTTTGGAAGTGGTTTATTCATATTTTTTACAAAAATTGAGTTTAATCTTCTATAAACTTTTGGAATTGTTTCCCAAAGACTGTCCTCAATTATTGCAAGTCCCCATCTCGCTTCGTCAAATGGTGATGGTTTGAATCTTTTAAGATCATCTGTGTTCCATATAATGGTTAATTCGTCATATAATTTTTTATCTAAAACAATTTTTTTAGAAGGAAAATTTTTTAATAATTCTCTTTGTTCAAGTATTTCGGTTATATTATGGTATTTTTGAATAAGAGTTCTGCGTTTTACTTCTGTTGGGTGAGCGGTGAGCACGATCCCAATGTTTAAATTTTTTGCAAAATTATATATTTTATTATTAGATATTTTCGAATTTTTAAAAAGTTTTTCAAAAATTTCCTCAATAAAAATATTTTTAACATTAATATCTTTTTTATTTTCATACTCATTTAAACTTCGTGACGCATCTACTAATTCAGCTAAATTTAAAAGATTCATAAAATGAGTAAAAGCTCTTGTAACTTTAAAAGTATTTTTTGAATCAAGTTTCGATAAGATTCTTAAAATATTTTTTTTTGATGTATCTGTTCGAGAATTAAATTTACTAATTTTTGAAAGTTTTCTAATTTTATCAACTAATTTAAAAAAAGCCTCACCTTCTTGGTCCTTTAAAACTTTACCAAGAACAATGCCTAAATATCTTACATCTTCTCTTAATGATTTGGTAGGAATTCTATCGTAATAAAGATCTCTTTTTATCATTAAATAATATTGATAATGTTTTTAATCTTTGTAGGCAACAACACTATGTTTTTGAAGTCCTAATTTATCAATACCTAAAACTACTTCTTCACCACCCTTTAAAAAACGTGGAGGCTTCATGTTTTCTCCAACACCTGGTGGAGTGCCTGTACAACAGATATCTCCAGGGTGTAAACTCATACAAGAACTCATATATGATACTAATTCTTTTACACCAAAAATCATTTTCTCTGTATTTCCAGTTTGCATTCTTTCTCCATTAACATCTAAAAACATATTTAATTTATCAAAGTCCGGCAATTCATCTTTTGTAACTATATATGGACCTATCGGACCAAATGTATCAAAGCCCTTGCCTTTATCCCAGGTCAAACCTTTGTTTTTTTGAAAATTTCTTTCACTTACATCATTTACTAAAAAAAAACCTAAGACATAATCCAAAGCATTTTCAACACTAACATTAAGTGCCTTTTTTCCAATCACAAAACCTAATTCAACTTCCCAATCTGTATGTTGTGAACCTTTAGGAACAATTATAGGATCATTTGGTCCAACAATGCAACTTGTAAACTTAGAAAATATAATTGGCTCTTTTGGTATTGGAAGATTTTGTTCTTCTGCATGATCCTTAAAATTCAATCCTATGCCAATAAATTTGGAAGGTTTTGAGACACAAGCACCTATTCGTACTTTTGGATCTAACTTTGGTAAATCATTAATATTAATTTTTTTTATTTTTTCGAAAATATCGAAATTTAATGTTTCAGGGTTTAAATCATCGATTACTGAGGATAAATCTCTAAAGTTATTTTGACTATCAATTAAAGCTGGTTTTTCAGATCCAATATTACCTAATCTTAATAATTTCATAAAATTCAATTATATAAATTAATAATTAATATTTCTACCTAATCTTGCCGCACCCCTTACTCCACTAGCATCTCCAAACTTTGGTTTTAAGAAGATGCCCTCAAATTCATTTCCAGCAACGAATTTTCTCACTTTTGATTGAATTTCATTAAAAAAATCAATTTCATTAGATAAGCCGCCGCCAAAAATAAAAACATCTGGATCTAAAATATTTACCACTGAAGCTATTGCCATTGATAGGTTGTCTTTAAATTCCTCAATAGTTTTTTCAGCGTCAAGATCATGTTTTCTGTAAAGCTCAAAAATTTCTTGAGCTTTTAGATCTTTTTTGAATTCTTTTTTAAATTTTTTCGATAAACTTAATCCTGAAATTGAACTTTCAATTTCTCCTTCTCTTAAATTGGTTTTTTTTACTTTTGACTCCCTGCCAACTAATGGAAGTTGATTATGTCCCCACTCGCCCGTGATACCATGTGGACCTGAGACAATCTTTTTATCAATCACCAAACCTCCACCTACACCTGATCCCAAAATAATCCCAAATACAATTTTATAATGTTTTCCGGATCCGTCTATAGCCTCTGATAAAGTAAAACAGTTAGCATCATTTTCACAAAATATTTCTCTACCAATAGCCTCACGTAAGTCTTTTTGAAAGGGCTTGTTGTTTATCCAATCACAGTTTGGTGAATTTTTGATTAAACCTGTATGAATTGAATGTATGCCTGGATGACACACTCCAATTGGTACTTCTTTTCCGATATTTAATTCGATTTTTTTTACAATTTCATTTATACTTTTAATTATTGACTTGTAATCTTTTGGACAATCAAATCTAGATCTACCTGTTTCCTCTCCATTATCATGTAACAAAATATATTCAATTTTTGTTGCGCCTACATCAATTCCAATTTGCATAATTATTTTAATATTTTTTTAATTTCTTTCTGTGAAAAATGTTTAGGTATTTTACAAGTAGTACTCAATTTAATTGGTTTATTAGTTTTTGCAGAGATCATTGTAGATTGTATTAAGTCTAAAACATGAACCGAAACTTCTCCATTACATCTATGTATTTTTTTATTTTCAATACAATATGCCATCTCAGCTAAACCAACTCCTCTATAATTTGCATTTGTTGGAGATTCATTTGCTCTAGAACTTTGAGTTCTGATATTTATTCTTCCAAGCGGCATTTTTGTCGTCTTAAATTCTTTCCAAGGGCTGCCCAGTTTTTTACAAATAAAAACTGACCCTCCAAACATATTTGGATCAGGAACTATCATAGAACCTTTAGTCCCATATAATTCAATATGATTTCTCTGATGAGCTATTACATCAAATGATAAAGTTAATCTTATAATGCTGTTATTTTTAAATACTATTGTGGTGAAATATGTTGTTGGACATTCAACTTTTATTTTTTTTCCTTTTTTTGGACCAATCCCAATAGTTCTGAAACTTGCGCCTTTCATTAAACTTGCTGCTTTTACTTCTTTTGCTGGACCTAGTAAATTTACAAGAGCTGTTAAATAATATGGTCCCATGTCAATTACAGGTCCCCCTTCCTTTTTTGCAAACCATGGTTCAGGATTGGGATGGTATGATTGAACCCCTGGAAATGCAAAAATTGCATTTCCTAAATTTACTTTACCAATAATTTTATTTTCTAAAAGTTCTTTAGACTTTTGATTTCCACCACCTAAAAAGGTATCTGGCGCGTTCCCCAAATAAAGTTTTTTTTTCTGAGAGATTTTAAGCAATTCTTTTCCCTCAAAAAGATTAATAGATAAAGGTTTTTCAGAGTAAACATGTTTACCATTGAGTAACGATTTTTTTGCAATTTGAAAATGAGCTTTAGGTGGAGTTAAGTTTAAAATAATTTCAATATTTTTATCTTTAAGTAAATTATTTACAGGTAAATTCTCTATGTTGTATCTTTTGGCGCACTTTTTAGCAGCTTTATTATTAATATCTGCACATTTAATAATTTTGAAATTATTAAAGTATTTATGTGCTCGAAAATATGTTTCAGCTATATGTCCGCAACCAATCAGACCTACCTTAAATATTTTATTCATTAAAGACTATATACCCTGTCTTTGTTTTGATTTGCCTTCTTTATGAAGTTTTAAAGCCTCTTCATTTTCTTTTGTTTTAGGTATTTCTAGTGTAGGACTTTCCCAATACGCAGAACCCTCAAGCCATTGGTACGAGTGTGTTTTAATTGAAATTACATATGTTGTTTTTGATTTTTTAGCTCTTTTAAAAGCTTCCTCTAATTCACTAATTGTATTCACTTCTTCTGACTTTGCACCCATACTCTCTGCATGTTTTGCAAAATTTACATTAACTAAATTTGAAACTTTTGAACTCTCAAACAGACAATTAAATTCTTTTCCACCTTTAAATAATTGAAGTCTGTTTATTACTGCATGACCTCCATTATCACATACAATTATTATCAATTTATTATTTGTAATAACTGATGAATAAATATCTGAGTTATATAGAAGATATGATCCATCACCTACGAATGCTATTACTTCTTTTTCTGGGTTTGCCATTTTTATTCCAAGTGCTCCTGAAATTTCATAACCCATACAACTGAAACCCCACTCAGTTTCGTGAGTATTAAGTTCTCTTGGTCTCCAAATTTGAACTACTTCTCCAACTAAACCACCTGCTGCTGTAACAGCTATATCCGATGCATCTGAATTTCTATAAACTGCTCCAACTGCATGAGCATAACTTGGTAATTTTTGATTTGTTGGCCCGCTTTCTTTATCAACATACTCATTCCACAATTTTAATTCATCTCTAGATTTTTTATACCAATCGTCAGGTGCCTTCCAATTTCCTAGGGCTTGTGACAATTCATTTAAAGTTACTTTTGCATCACCTATAACTGATTGTGCCATGTGTTTATTTGCATCGAATCTTGAAACATTTATTGAAACCAAAGAAAAGTTTGGATTTTCAAAATTTGCCCAAGACCCTGTTGTAAAATCTCCTAACTTCGTTCCCACTGCTATTGCAAGATCTGTTTTTTTTGCAAAATTATTCGCAGCCTTTCCTCCTAAACCACCTATTGGACCTAAAAAATGTGAATGATCCTTTTTCATAGTTGAATAGCCCATTACAGTTTGTGTAACAGGAATATTATGTTTAATTGCAAAATTTGATAAATCTTCCATGGCTTCTGAATAAAATACTCCTCCACCAGAAATTATAATTGGATTTTTAGAATTTTTTATTATCTGAGCTGCCTCTTTAACCTGAAAATCATCTGGTCGTGGTCTTCTAATGTTATGTATTCTCTCTCTAAAAAATTCTTCTGGATAATCGAAAGTTTCACCTTGAATATCCTGACTTAAAGAAATGCACGCTGGCCCACAATCAGCTGGATCTAGCATAATTTGAATTGCTTGAGGTAAGGTTTGTAAAATTTGTTCTGGTCTTGTTATTCTATCAAAATACTTTGTTACAGGTTTAAATGCATCATTTTGAGTTATGCCTGGATTATTAAAATGTTCAACTTGTTGTAAGACTGGATCTGGTATTCTGTTTGCATATGTGTC
This sequence comes from uncultured Pelagibacteraceae bacterium, assembly GCA_902587215.1. Classification (GTDB taxonomy): domain Bacteria; phylum Pseudomonadota; class Alphaproteobacteria; order Pelagibacterales; family Pelagibacteraceae; genus Pelagibacter. The sequence continues at coordinate 33,845 of CACIKJ010000004.1, forward strand.
ACCTGGTAAAAATAAAATTGGTAATCTATTACTCATAGCAACCGCTGCAGCTGTAACCATGTTTGTCGACCCTGGGCCAACTGAACTAGTTGCAATAAATATTTGTTTTCTTCTTTTTGCTCTAGCGTATGCTATTCCTGTCAAAGCCATATTTTGCTCATGATGTCCTCTATAAGTTGGAAGACTATCTTTGTTTTCCTCTAAAGCTTGACCTAAACAAGCTACATTTCCGTGGCCAAATATTCCAAAAGCACCAGCAAATAATGGTTCTTTTTTACCATCAATTAGAATTTTTTGGGCAATTAGATGTTTTACTATTGCATGTGCAGATGTAAGCTTTATTTTTTTCATATTTCTAGATATATTCTCTTAATATTTCACTTAATAAACCATAAAATAAAAATTATGTATAGTAAATTTGGTCAATTCATTAATGGTAAATGGCAACAGTCTGAAAAAAAAGAAACTTACGATGTTATAAATCCTGCTACTGAAGAAATAATAGGCAAAGCTTCGAAGGCATCTTCAGTTGATGTTCAGAATGCCTTAAAATCTGCAGAGAAAGGATTGGAAGTTTGGAGAAATACCATTCCTTGGAAAAGATCATACATAATCAGAAAAATTGCTGATTTGATGAGACAAAAACAAGATGTCCTTGCAAAATGGTTGGCTCTTGAGGTTGGTAAGCCTTTAGCGGAAGGTATAGGTGAAACAGGTGGGGCTGCAGATATTTTTGAATGGAATGCAGAGGAGACAAAAAGAATTTATGGTCAAACTGTTGAAAGTAGATTTCCTGATACTAGAGTACACGTATACTATCAACCAGTTGGAGTAGTTGCAGCATTAGTACCTTGGAACTTTCCTTTAATATTAGCTGCTAGAAAAATTTCTACAGCATTAGCTGCTGGTTGCTCCGTTATTTGTAAACCAGATGTTATTACTCCTGGAACTGTTATGGAACTAGTAGATATCTGCAAAGAAGCAGGTGTGCCTGCTGGTGTAGTAAATTTGTTATCTGGAGATCCAGCAGAAATATCAAATGAATTATTAGAGTCTGACATTGTAAAAAAGGTTTCAATAACTGGATCAACAAGAGTAGGAAAATTAATATTAAAAAAAGCGGCAGATAAAGTTCAAAGAGTAACAATGGAACTTAGTGGCCATTCACCGTTTATAGTGTTTGATGATGTTGATGTTAATAAGGTAGCTGATATGGCAATTACAGCAAAATTTAGAAATAATGGACAAGTCTGTATTTCACCAAATAGATTTTATATTCAAGAAAACAAAAAAGACGAATTTATTAAAGCTTTCATTAACAGAACAAAAAAATTAAAAATAGGAAATGGTTTAGATGAAGGAGTACAATTAGGACCATTAACTACTGCGAAGAGACTAAGTGAAATTGAGGAGCTTGTTGAAACTACAAAAAAAGAAGGAGCTAAAGTTTTATTGGGTGGAAAAAGACCATCTGGTTTTAATAAAGGCTATTTCTATGAACCAACTATTTTTGATGATGTTAAAGATAATTTTACAATAATGAAACAGGAACCTTTTGGACCATTGGTTCCAATGCTTTCTTTTAAAACTTTTGATGAAGTTATTGAAAGAGCAAATAATAATGATCTTGGTTTATGCAGTTATATTTATACTAATTCCATGGAACAAGCCCATAAAGCTTCTGAATTAATGGAAAGTGGAACGGTCGCAGTAAACACAGCGGCAGTTGCAGTTGCAGAAGCTCCTTTTGGAGGTATTAAACAGACAGGTTATGGACGAGAAGGTGGATCAATGGCTATTAAAGATTATCTTAATATTAAATACACTCATCTAGGTCTAAAATCATAGAATGAGACAAAATAAAATTAAAAAAATGATGCAAAATGGTCAAACAATAGTGAATGGTTGGCTTCAAATACCAAGTTCGTTTTCAGCTGAAGTAATGTCTCATCAAGGCTGGGATTCATTAACAATAGATATGCAACATGGAGTTATAGATTACCCAAATGCACTGCAGATGTTACAATCTATATCAACAACAGATGTAACGCCACTTGCAAGAGTAAATTGGAACGAACCCGGACAAATAATGAAAATATTAGACGCTGGTTGTTATGGTGTAATATGTCCAATGGTAAGTAATAAAACTGAAGCTGAAAAATTTGTTCAAGCATGCATGTACCCACCAAAAGGTTATAGAAGTTTTGGTCCAATAAGAGGACTAATTTATGGTGGTGGAGATTACGGAGAACATGCGAATAATGAAATTTTAAAAATTGCGATGATTGAAACAAAAGAAGCGTTAGAAAAGCTTAATGAAATCATGACTACTCCTGGAATTGATGGAATTTATATTGGGCCAGCAGATTTAAGTCTTGCTATAGGGCAGAAACCTGCATTTGATAATCCTGAGGGATCCCCGACATATAAAGAAATTTTAAACATTTTAGAACATGCAAAAAAAAATAATATTTTCGCAGGTATTCATAACGCTACTCCAGAATATGCAAAAAAAATGATAGATTTAGGTTTTAATTTAGTGACTATTGGGTCTGACCAAAGATACATGAGCGCTGGTGCAAAGGAAGCGGTTTCAAAACTTAAGACAGTAAAATCTAAAGAACAATCCAAAACTTACTAGATAAAGTGTCGGATAAAAAAAAAATAATAATAATCCAACCTATTCACGAGGCAGGTATTAAATTATTGAAAGAAAATTCAAATTATGAATATGAAATTGTGGAGGATTTAGATAATACAGATATAAAATCTAAAATTTCGAAATGTGATGCAATTTCAATAAGAACAGCAAATTTATCTGGTGAATTAATAAATGCATCTAAAAATTTAAAAATCATTTCAAGACATGGTGTCGGTTATGACAATATTGATCTTAAAGCTTCAAAAGAAAAAAATATTACCTTAGCTATTACAGCAACCGCAAATGCTGTAGCTGTAGCTGAGCATGTTTTATTTATGCTTTTAAATATTTCAAAAAGGAGAAATATGTACGACGACACTGTTAAATCTGGAAATTTTTTAAATCGAAATAAACTTCCTAAAACAATCGAATTATGGAATAAAAATATTCTGATTGCTGGCTTTGGTAGAATTGGGCAATGTTTAATAAAAAGATGTTTAGGCTTTGAGATGAATGTTTTTGTTTACGACCCATTTGTTAGAAAAGACATCATTGAGAGTTTTGGTGGTAAGAAGATTGAGAATTTAGCGGATTCAATAAAAGAAATGGATGCAATTACGTTACATGTTCCTTTAAATGATAAAACAAAAAACTTAATCAATTATAATTTACTAAAAACAATGAAAAAAAACTGTATTATTATAAATGCGGCTCGAGGTGGAGTAATTAATGAAGTGGATTTGGACAGAGCTTTAAACGAAGATTTAATTTTTGGAGCAGGTATAGATGTGTTTGAAAAAGAGCCTCCAGATCAAAATAATCCTTTGCTTAAAAATGAAAAAGTTTTTTTAAGTCCACATACAGCAGCTTTTACTGAAGAGTGCATGACTAGAATGGGCATAGAAACTATACAAAATATTATTGATTTTTTTGAAAAAAGGTTAGACAACTCAAAAACTATAAAGCTTTAAATGAGAATAAACTTTAAAAATTTTGGTCTACTAGAAACTCTTGTAGTTTTGTCAGCAGTATTTGTTGTTGGTATGTTAATTTGGACAGCAAGCACTAGACCGGCTGTTGAAGCTAAAGCAAATCTTGTAAAAGAAAATCATCAAAAAGTTGTAGATTTTATTAATAATGAAGTTAACAAATGTGGAAATGCAGATGAAAACACAAAAACTATCTGGGGCGATCCTTGTAATGGAGAATGGATCGCGGACAAGGTTGTAGATTATATAAACAATAATCTTCAAATTGAAAATCCATTTTCTGATGATACAAAAGTTAAAACTGATCCAGATCCAAGAATAAAAGCTGAAGGAAAAGCTGGTCAAACTGTAGAAATGGGTGTGATATTTTTAATGTCTTCAAATTTTCAGGCTGAACCAGGATCGGAATGGATAGTTGGAACTTGCTTTAAATCTCCTTGTGTAGCTGCAGGTAATAACGAGTTAACTTCAATATACAGATAATTTTTACTGATATATCTTAATATTAGATTTTTTTAGAGTTTCAGTTAAGTATTTATATCCCTTGATTGCATACTCTAAAGGATTTGCCTTTTTTGGATCTTGCTCTGCCTCAACTACTAACCATCCAGAATAATTGTTTTTTTTTAGGATATCAAATAAAGGTTTATAATCTATACATCCATCTCCAGGTACTGTAAACGCACCTTCGAGAAATGCTCCTCTAAAACTCAAATCTTCTTTTAGAGATTTATCTAAAACATTTTTTCTAATATCTTTACAGTGGATGTGGTGAAGTCTACTACTATAATTTTCAAATATCTTTTTAGAGTCCCCTTTTGCAAAAAGCATGTGTCCAGTATCTAAAGTAAGTTTCACACTTTCATCAGTATTATCCATTAATCTTTCAGTATCCTCTTGTGTTTCTATTACTGTACCCATATGATGATGATAGGCAAGTGGCATACCTTGATCCTCTAAAAATTTACCCATCTCAGAAATTTTTTTACAAAAACTTTTCCATTCGTCAGCACTCATTTGTGGTCTAGTGGAAAGTTTTCGGTTTGGATCGCCTTGTATTGAGCCTGAAACTTCAGCAAAAACTATACAAGGAGATTTACAATCTTGAAATAACTTTAATTGTTCTTGTATTAGTTTTTTTTCCTCATCAACTGAATTTTTTCTTAAATTTGCTCCATACCAACCTGAACATAAATGTAAATTATACTTATTTAATTTAGGAATTAGTTCTGAGGAATTCTTTGGAAATTTTCCACCAGACTCAATCCCAATAAATCCTGCCTGACTAGCTTCTTTTAAACATTGGTCTAAAGTTGTATCACCTCCTAACTCAGGCATATCATCATTACTCCATGCTATTGGTGCTACTCCTAATTTTACTGACATAATAAATATTTTTAGTTAAGATATAAAAAAGAATATTAAATTCAAACAAAAAATGATTAACATTGCTTTATTAGGACTCGGAAGAATTGGTATCATGCATGGTAAAAATTTAATGCGTAATAAAGCATTTAATTTAAAATATGTTTACGATATCAATAAAAAATTAACTCAAAAAATTTCTTATTTACTGAAATCAAACCCAATTGATAATCCTTCTGTAGCATTTAAGGATAAAAAATTAGATGCTGTATTTATTGCATCTACAACATCTACTCATATAAAACTAATACTAGAAGCAGTTAAATACAGAAAGGCTATTTTTTGTGAAAAGCCTTTAGATTTAAACATTCAAAAAATAAATGAGTGCAAAAGGAGAATAAAAAAATCTAATCCAAAAATACAGTTAGGATTTAATAGAAGATATGATCCGGGCCATAACAGTTTAAAAAAACAACTTTTAAAGCAAAAAATAGGAAAACTTGAAAAAATAATTATTACAAGTAGAGACCCTGCCCCTCCATCATTTAAATACTTAAAAGAATCTGGGGGAATATTTAAAGATATGATGATTCACGATTTTGATCTAGTAAGATTTTATTTGGATGATGATGAACCAGATAAAATAATAGCAACTGGTAGCAATATTTCAGATCTAAGGTTTAATAAAATTAAAGACTTTGAGTTAGCCTCTTGCATCATAAAATCAAAAAAAGGTGTTCAATGTATTATAACAAACTCTAGGCATTGCAGTTTTGGCTATGACCAAAGAGTGGAGTTATTTGGTACTAAAGGAATGATAGTGTCTGAAAATAAAAGAAAAGATGAAACGAGTTTTTATTCAAATAATGTTACATCTGGTAGAACTCCATTAATGCATTTTTTTGTAGAACGATATAAAGAAGCTTATAAAAACCAGCTTTATGATTTTGCTAAGTTTGTAAAAAAAAATATAAAACCATTGGCTAAATTTGAGGAAGGTAGAAGAGCTTTAATTATGGCAAATGCCGCAAAAAAATCTTTATCATCTAAAAAATTTGAAAAACTTAATTTCTGATAGAATCAACTGTTACTAGAATGCAACCTGCCACCTTTACTTTTTATTTATATTTTGTTTAAATTTAATTTTTAAAAGTTAACTTTAAATAAATAGAGGAAAAATAATGAAAACAATAAGAAACTTTTTCCTAGCAATCGCTGCATGGGCTATGATGTCTGTGTCTGCAATAGCTACGGATGTAATAGTTGTTTCACATGGTCAAGCAAATGACCCTTTCTGGTCTGTTGCAAAAAATGGTGTTGATGCTGCTTGTAAAGATATGGGAGTATCTTGTAAGTACACTGCGCCAGGAACTTTTGACATGGTTGAAATGGCAAAATTAATTGATAACGCTGTATCACAAAAACCAAAAGGTATTGTGATTACACTTCCAGATGCTGCTGCTTTAGGAAAATCTGTTAAAGCTGCTATAGCTGCTGGTATACCAGTTATCTCAATGAACTCTGGTTCTGATGACTACGCTTCATTAGGAATTAGTGCTCACGTTGGACAAACTGAATTTGAAGCTGGTGTAGGTGGCGGACAAAAAATGAAAGCTGCTGGTGGTAAAAAGGCACTATGTGTTAACCACGAAGTTGGAAACGTTGCACTAGACAGAAGATGTGCTGGTTTCAAAAAAGGTTTTGGTGGAAGTGTTGATATTTTAGGTACTTCTAACGACCCAACTGAAATTCAAAAAGCTGTTGCTGCAAAATTAGGTGGTGGATATGACACTATCCTAACTTTAGGTGCTGGTTTATCTGGTGAAGCAGCATTAAAAGCTTTAGAAGCTGCTGGATCAGTTGGTAAAGTAAGATTGGGTACATTTGATATGTCGCCTAACATGTTAAAAGCTGCTGCTGCAGGAAAAGTAGAGTTTTTAATTGACCAACAACAATACCTACAAGGTTACCTACCTATTGCAATTTTTGCTCAGTATATGAGATGGGGAACAATGCCAGCTGGTGTAGTAATGACTGGACCTGGATTTGTAACTCCTGACAATGCTAGCGCTGTAATTAAGTGGGCAGCTCAAGGTTATAGATAAAATATAATGAAATTAGGCCTGACTAAAATTTAGTCAGGCCTTTTTCTTTGTTTATTTTTAAATTATAAATCATCTATGTCAGTAAAATCACAAAGTATAAAATCAAAACAACAAACTGGACAAGATGAAAGATTAAAAAAGATTTCTCCATTAAGAGTTTTATTAAATAGACCTGAACTTGGTGCTTTGGGTGGATCAATTTTGGTATTTATATTTTTTGGTATTGTTGCGGGCGATACTGGAATGTTTAGTGCATATGGAATGCTAAACTTTCTTGATGTTTCTGCAAATTTAGGAATTATCGCAATTGCTGCTGCTATGTTAATGATTGGTGGTGAGTTTGATTTATCAATTGGATCAATGATTGGCTTTGCAGGAATTTGTATAGCGATACCTGCAATTTATTGGGGTTGGCCTCTTTGGATGAGTATTACTTTTGCATTCGCTATGGCAGTTTTAATTGGATATTTTAATGGAATAATGGTTGTTAAAACTGGACTACCTTCATTTATTGTTACATTAGCTATGTTATTTATCTTAAGAGGAGCAACATTAGCTATAACTAGATTAATAACTGGGAGAACTCAAGTTCCAGGTTTAAGAGTCTTGATTGAGGATGATCCAATTGCTTGGTTATTTGCTACAGATACTTTTCAGTGGTTATTTACATGGCTAGGGAAAATGAAGTTAATTGCTTTGAGAACCGATGGAACACCACTTGCAACAGGGATACCACCGTCTGTTATATGGTTTATTGCTCTTACACTTTTTGCAACGTGGATATTAATGAAAACAAGATACGGAAACTGGATATTTGCATCAGGTGGTGACAAAGTTGGAGCAACAAATGTTGGTGTGCCTGTTGGTAGGGTAAAAATTAGTTTATTTATCGGTACGGCTGTAGCCTCAACAATTTTTGCATGTATTCAAGTTTTGGATGCTGGTTCAGCAGATACTATGCGAGGAACATTAAAAGAGTTAGAAGCAATTGCTGCTGCTGTTGTAGGTGGTTGTTTACTAACAGGTGGATACGGATCAGCTATAGGAGCAGCTTTAGGGGCAATTATATTTGGGACAGTCTCAATGGGAATATTCTATACTGATGTTGATACGGACTGGTTTAAAGTATTTTTAGGTGCAATGATGTTAATTGCAGTTGTATTTAATAACTATATTAGAAGAAAAGTTACGGAGAATAAATAGTGTCGGAGTATTTAGTTCAATTTAACAATATTAGTAAATTTTTTGGAAAAGTTATTGCGCTTAAAGATGTAACTATGAGGTTGAAAAAAGGTGAAATTATGTGCCTGCTTGGTGATAATGGTGCAGGTAAGTCTACATTAATTAAAACACTGGCGGGAGTGCATAAGCCAGATGAAGGTGAGATTATTTTTGAGGACAAAAATTATTTTTGACTCTCCTAGAGATGCTTTAGATATTGGGATAGGAACAGTTTACCAAGATCTAGCTTTAGTTTCATTGATGAGCGTAACAAGAAATTTTTTCATGGGAAGAGAACCACAAAAAGGAATTCCATTTTTTAAAACTTTTGATGTAGAAAAAGCTAATAAAATTGCAGCAGAAAGAATGGGACAAATTGGAATAGATGTAAGAGATCCATCTCAAGCAGTTGGAACAATGTCTGGAGGTGAAAGACAATGTTTAGCGATATCCAGAGCTATTTACTTTGGCGCCAAAGTTTTAGTTTTAGATGAACCAACCTCTGCATTAGGCGTCCATCAAGCCTCAATGGTTTTAAAATATATTGTAAAAGCGGCATCAGAAGGTTTAGCTGTTATTTTAATTACACATAATGTTCATCATGCATATCCAGTTGGAAATAGCTTCACTGTTTTAAATAGAGGAAGAAGTATGGGCACATTTCAAAAAAAGGATATTTCAAGGGAAAAACTTTTAAGCATGATGGCTGGGGGAGAAGAATTAGATAAACTTGAAGTTGAATTAAAAGAGATGGATAGAGTGGCAAGAACCTAATTCAACAAAACTTTCATATAAGATTTACTTATAAATCATATCTTACAAAAATTAAGTTTGTTATAATTTATCTTTAAAAAAGGAGGAAATATGAAATTTGTTGTATTAGGCAAATATTCAAATCAAGGTCTTGCTGGTTTTGTGAAGAATCCATCAGATAATAGAGGCGAAGCTGCAAAAAAAATAACTGAAGCAGCTGGTGGAAAACTTTTGGACATGATGACTCTCAGGGGAGCTTATGATTTCATTGCTATTGTTGAAGGATCTGATTTTGAGACTATGGCAGGAATGAAAATGTTAATGCAATCAACAGGTACCATTGAAGATATGAGTATTATGGAAGCTGTTGACTTTAACAAAGCTGCAGAAAAAGCTGCTAAAGCTGCTTCTGCTTACAGACCTGTTGGAAAGTAAAAATTATTATGTTTAGCCTTTTTATAAAAAAGGCTAAACAAAATTTTTTATTATTTTATTTGAGCATATTTAGAAGAAAAAATATAAACTTTGTAAAATAAAAATCTACTCCCTTTGTATAAATCTTTTTATATTTTTTTGAAATATACTCTAAATATTGATGAGCCTCTAAACGTCTAGCCCACCAATTGAAATTAAATTTTTTGTAATATGAATAACTTTCGCCCTTAAAATCCTGAAAGTAATAAGTTAAAAATTTATTAATGATATTAAAATCGTTAAAGATACACTTGGAAAGAGTTGCAATTTTAAAATCTAGAGCTAAGAGTTCAAATTTTTTTTGACTTATCTCTCTAATCATTTTTTTAAAAAATATTTTTTTAATACTTATACAACTTTGTGGTGGAAATTTAGGCCATAACGAATTACTATTTTTTTTATTATTGTATTCGTTACTA
>CACIKJ010000005.1 GCA_902587215.1 uncultured Pelagibacteraceae bacterium
AATTGGTTTTAAAAAAAGCGCTGATGCCTTTTCATCAGGCCTAAAAGAGATAATAGTAAAGAAAGAAATAGATGACGAAAATTTAAATAAAATAGAAGATTTTTTAATTTCCTCAGACGTCGGCGTAGATGCGGCAAGTGAAATAAAAAATACTATATCTCAAAAAAAAATTGACCCAAATAAAGGGATAATTAATGAAGTAAATGGTGTGTTGAAAGACTATATTGTAAATTTAATGAAACCATTAGAAAAAAAGAATTTTTTTAGTTCAAAGGATAAATTAAATATTATTTTAGTATCTGGAGTAAATGGTGTAGGCAAAACAACTTCGATTGGAAAAATTGGAAAAAAATTAAAAGAAAATAATAACAAGGTGTTATTTTCAGCTTGTGATACATTTAGAGCTGCTGCTATTGATCAACTTGAACAGTGGGCAAATAAAATAAAAGTAGAAATAATTAAATCTGATCCTGGTTCCGATCCGGCATCTGTTGCTTTTAAATCTTTAGATATGGCAAAAAAAAATAATTATAATCAAGTGATTATTGACACTGCAGGCAGGCTCCAAAACAAAAAAAATCTAATGGAAGAATATAAGAAAATAGCGAATGTAATAAAAAAATTTGATGACAAAGCTCCACAAGAAGTAGTTCTTGTTCTAGATGCTACATCCGGACAGAATGTAATTAATCAAGTTGAAGAATTTAATAAAATAATAGCGCTGACTGGAATAATAATGACTAAACTGGATGGTACCGCAAAAGGAGGTATACTTATTGCTGCAGCTAAAAGATTCAAAATCCCAATTATTGCTCTTGGATTAGGTGAAAAAGAAGATGATTTGGAGATCTTTGACTCAGAAAATTTTGCAAATGCTTTTGTGCAAACTAATTGATTAAGTTAGTAGATATTAATGGTTTATAAATTTTACACTTAAGCGTACTTGATACATTTTTAAATCCACAATTTTTTGCATAAGAAGAAATAACAAAACTAATTTTTCCTTTTTCTTTGATTTTACTAATTTTTTTAAGTGCTATATCAAATTTTAAATTTTCGAAAAAATTTTTACTTGCACTTACTAAAATTAAGGTATTGTTATCTTCCAATAAATAATATGCAAAATCCTCAGGGAATACAGGATAATCATAATTGTGGGATAATTTTTTAACATAAGATGGAAACCAATCATAAGTGATTAATGGCTCATCAGTTTTTAATTCGTGATTATAAATATATAGGTCTTGTGGATAATCCGTTATATAATTATAATCTTCACCTCTAGATAAAATAGCTTTATCTCTAGTTTTAAAATAAAGTGTGAAATCTTTGTTATAAGAATCCATTTTTCCTACAAAAAAATAATCATCCTCTGTATATTTATTTTCAGCCAAAGCTGAATTAAATAAAAAGAAAAGAAAAAAAATTAAATATTTCATCTAGATAAGATAAAAATTTTTAATGGAAATGATTTGTTTAAATTATGTCTAATTTAAGCTTGATATAAACTGATTTATTGAATTAATTAAGTCTTCATTGAAATCCATCATGTGATCATCATTTTCCACAAAGTAGTTGAATTTTGGATTGTTAGCTAGATTAAACAAGTGCTCTCCCATTTCAAATGGAACTATATTATCTTTTTTTCCATGTAAAATAAGTATGGGTGAAAAAACCTTTTGTATTTTTTTATCTGTTTCGTACTTATCCTTTAATAACAGTCCTGTAGGTAACAGTGGATAATATTTTCTTGAAAGTTTTAACATTGATGTAAAAGGAGACTCTAAAATAATACCTGCAAATTTATGATCTTTTGCAAGATCTATTGTTACAGCTGTTCCTAATGACTCACCATAAACTATAATATTTTGGTCACTAATATTATTTAGGTTAAGCCAATACTTTGCGGCCCTAGCATCTTTATATAGACCATGTTCAGTTGGATTTCCTTTATTACCACTGAAACCTCTATAAGCAATAATTAGATAATTTAGCTTTAATTTTGCCAAATCATTTAACTTGTATATTCTATTTTCTAAGCTTCCTGCATTTCCATGAAAAAATAATAAAGTCTTATAATTCTCATTTTTTTTAAAATACCAGGAATTAAGACCATGATCTGATGGAATTTTAATTTTTTCTATTTTATGATTTAATTTATTTTCATCTAAATAGTTATTTTCACTTGGATGGTACATTAATGATCTCTGAGAAAAATAAATTACAATACAAATTGTAAAGTAAACTAAAAATAAAAATAAAAGAGTATATCCAACTATCATTTTATTTATTCTCATCTAGTTTTTTTTTTGACAAAGTATATCCCCAAAAATACTAATAATGCTCCAATAAAATGGTAATACTCTAATGATTCTGCAAATAAGATTATGCCATAAAATGCGCCATAAACCGTAAACAAATATAATGTAAATCCAGTTGTTGATGCTCCAAGATGTTTTTGTGTTATTGTATATAGACTAAATGCAATTATCCCTGGAGAAATAGCTGCAAATATGACCCATGCATAAAAATTGTAATCAAAATTAGTTGATTGAAATAAGTTTTGTTCAATTAAATAAAAAGGAAGCATACTTAAAGCTCCAAAAAAGGAAATCATAGTAAATCTAGGAAAAACATTAAGACTTGATTTCCATCGAAATAAAAATACTGAATACAAAGCCCATCCTATTGCGGCACCCAGCATCCATAAGTCTCCAGAAGTAAATTTTAGGTTAATTAAATAAACAAGGTTTCCTCTCGTAATTATTATTAACACTCCTATAAGACAGGAAATTAATCCAAAAAACATAAAAGTATTAATTTTTTCTTTAAACAAAAAGCTTGAAATTAAAATTATGAATATAGGTGATGAGGTATATATAATTCCCATATTAACAATTGTCGTTGTCTCTCCTGCTATGTAAGGAAAAATACTACAAACGCCGCATCCCATTGATCCTAAAAATAATAATTCTTTGAATTCTTTTTTAATATTGAGATAATTTTTTTTTAAATAAAAAAAATTAAATAATAGTAAAATTAAGAAAACTAAAGACCATCTCCAGAATGATAACGATATCGGAGGAACAAACTCTATGCCACCTCTTGCAACAACTAAATTGCTAGCCATAAATATAGGCTGAATTAATAGAAGAAAAAATGGATATAAGTTTTTATTTGAATATTTCAAATTATAAAAACGATTTTATTATTTTTTATCAAAGAAGGCTTCGTAAATCATCATTGCGATTGCACCTCCCATTAAAATATATACTGGTAGTACATCTAATACTGTTATTAGCATAGATCTTGTTAAAGTAGTTGCAAGTCCAACAAGAAAGAAAATTGCAAATGCTAGTCCTATTAATGTTGTAATTTTATTCATTAAATTTTTCACTTTCTCTCTCTAACCAATTTGCAATGCCCATGAATCTTAAATCATCATATTTATTACCTATTAGCTGTATACCTAATGGTAGATTATTTTCTCCCTCTAGTAAAGGTAAAGAAATTGTAGGTGTTCCCATAAAAGACCAAACAGTACAAAATTCAGGACTTCCTGTACTTGATAAACCTTTATCAGCTACTCCAGTACTAGATGGAGAAATAACACCATGATAATCTTCAAATACTTCTTTATATGAATCATAGCTTCTAGCCATAAAGTCTTTTGCCTCTGCATAATCTTTTGCAGAATACTTTATTCCTCTAGATATTGCAGCTTGCATTTCCTTGGAAAGTTTTTTTTTACTTTTCATAAAATAATTATGGAAATTATTTGCCATATCTGTCTCATGTATTATTTGATGAAATTTTTTAATCTCTTTAAAATAAGAAGGTGTATCAAAAACCTCAATATTTTTTTTAAATGATTTAATAAAATATTCAAATGAGTCTCTTGATTTCTTATCTATTTTTTTCCAACTTTCTGTTTTATAAAAAATAAACTTTGGTTCGAATCTTGGTGACTTAAGAGTTTCATCTAGCATAGTATTGGTTGAATAGTGAATTGTTGATTTATCGTAAGAGTCTTTTTTAATTAATACTTTTGCTAACAAAGCAACATCCTCAACTGATTTGCCAAATACACCGACATGGTCTAAATTTTCTGATGTTTTAAGAACACCGTTTCTGGATATCAAACCAAATGAAGGTTTATAACCAACAACCCCACAATAAGAAGCTGGTCTTATAATTGAACCTCCTGTTTGAGAACCAATAGATAATGGAGCCATATGCGAAGCTACAACAGCAGCAGATCCACTTGAAGATCCACCGGGGGTTCTGGTGTAATCGTGTGGATTTTTTGTTTTGCTAGGACTGTAATAAGCTAATTCAGAGGTTGCTGTTTTCCCCATAATTATTGCTCCCTCAGTTTTAAGTAAGTCCACTATTTCAGCATCCTGAGAAGCTGACATTCCTTTTCTCAATGAAGTCCCACACTCCGTCGGCATATCAAAAGTTCCGATTATATCTTTTAGAGCTACAGGAATTCCATGGAGTAACCCTTGAGGTTTTCCAGATCTTCTATGATTATCTGACTCTTGTGCTTTTTCTATTAAAACTTTCTCATCAAAATGTGCCCATGCATGAATATCTTTTTCAAATTTCTTTATTCTATCAATATAAGCTTTGCAAAGTTCAACTGAAGTAAGTTCAGCGTCTTTTATTTTTGTAACCAGTTGTTTTACACTAAGTTTAAAAACATCCATTATTAATCTGCAAACAGAGTTTCTGGAAGCCAAAGAGCTATACCAGGGAACATATACATTAAAAACATTGCCAAAATTACGATTGCTAAGAATGGCATAATACCTCTAAAAATATCTAATAATTCAACATTTCTGGATTGAACACCTTTTAAATAATAAGCAGACATTGCCATTGGCGGTGTCAAAAATGAAGTTTGTAAGTTTAAAGCAATTAGCATTGCAAAAAAATATGGGTTTACACCAAAAAATTCCACTAAAGGTAAAAATATAGGAACAAAAATAATTAAAATTTCAGTCCATTCAAGAGGCCACCCAAGCAAGAATATAATAATTTGTGTTATAACCAAGAATTGCCATGGTTGTAAATTCATAGATTTAAAGAAATGTTCAAAAACTTCATGACCACCAAGATATGAGAACACAGCAGCAAATGTCCATGAACCTATGAACAACCACATTATCATTGCTGTAGTTTTAGCTGTTAAAAAAACTGACTCTTTAAAATTTTTCCATTTTAAAGTCTTATAAAAATAAGATAACACAAGCGCTCCAAATGCACCTACGGCAGCAGCTTCTGCTGGTGTAGCAATTCCAGCTAAAATTGTTCCAAGTACTAAAATTATTAGCGAAAATAAAGGTAAGAAAGATACTAAAACTTCTCTTAAAATTACTGATCTAGGTGGAATTTCCTCTTTTGGAGGTTTTGGTGCAATTGAAGGATTAAGCCATGCTCTAAAAATTGCATAACCAATATATAATCCTGCTAACATTAAGCCTGGAAATATTGCTGCTGCAAATAATCTTAAAGGTGATAACTGTGCTATTACAGCATAAACTATAAGCATAATACTTGGCGGAATTAATATTCCCAAGCATCCACCTGAGCAAATTATCCCTGATGCAAATTTTTTATCATAACCAGCTTTTATCATAGCTGGCCAAGCTAATAATCCCATCAATGTTACCACTGCTCCTATAATACCTGTCGCTGTAGAAAATAAAGCACAAGTGACTAAAGCAGCTACAGCCATTGAGGCTGGTAATCCATGAGAAGCCAGTCTTATAGCAAAAAATAATCTTGCTACTATTCCAGCTCTTTCAACCAAATAACCCATAAACAGAAACAGGGGAACAGCAGTAAGCACTGTGTTGTCCATTACTGAATAAGTATTATTTATAAATAACCTAAATATTCTATTATCGAATATGCTTTCCATCAATGCTGGATCGTAATAAGCATAATAACCAAAACCAATTCCCATAGCCATAAGTGTAAAAGCAATTGGAAAACCTAATAAAACTGCAAAAAGGAAAAGTCCCATCATCATGATTGCTATCTCGGGATTTGTAAGCTCAAATAACATCTTTTTGATCCTCGTCTTGAGAAGTTCTCATTAAAATTTTTTCTGTCTCTACAGCATCTGCAGAAGCTCTTTTAGGCCAATGGCCTGTTTGAATACATATAATTGATCTAAATACTTCACTTACTCCCTGAATGATAAGCAAAAAACCAGCAAGTGGGATCATTGATTTTGCCATATATATTTGAATTTGAGCTGGACTGTTCCAACTTGTCTCTTTTATTTTCCAAGCCTGAGCCGCATAATCCCAACCATAAAAAGCCAATGCAAGAACACCTGGAAAGAAAAATACAAAATATAATACTAAGTCAATAGAGCCTTGTACTCTTACAGGAAAAAGTCTGTAAATTACATCTCCTCTAACATGTGCTTCCGTACTAAGCGTGTAAGCTCCAGCCATCATAAAAATAGCACCGTACATTTGTAAGCTAAAATCAAAGTTCCATAATGTTGGAGCATTAAGTGCATAAGCCATAAAAACTTCGTAGCAAGTTCCTCCCATTAAAACTACAATACACCAAGAGAATGCTTTTCCCATCGAAGCACTTAGTGTGTCTGCAAATTTAATGAAAGATCTCATGAGAAAATCAATATCTACTATAATTAAAAAATTTCAACTGTTTATAATAAAAAGGGGGGTAAAGACCCCCCTTTAATATAGATTAATAAACTAAGATTTAGTTAAATTTTAACCTTAGCTAGTGAACCAAACTCATTTTCATAAGCAAGTCTGTAGTTAGGCTGATTCATCAGCAAGTACTTCATAACTCTTTTTGCATATGATTTTTGTGAATCTACGATCTTCTTAAAGAAAGGATCTTTCTTGTTGAAGTCACCGATCACTTTATCCCAACCTTTTAATTGTTCAGCTAAGATTTCATCTGAAGTTTGGTAAACATTTACCTTGTGCTCATTCATCAATTTAGACAAATCAGCTGAATATCTTACTAACGCTTTGAAGTAGTTATCAGAGTTAGCAGCATATGCAGCATTTTTCAAAATTGCTTGATGTGCAGGTGATAAACTGTTTAGTTTTTTCTTATTAATTGGTATTTCAAACATCTCTTGAGATTGGTGGAAAGATCCTAAGTGATAATGCTTAGAAACATCCTGCATACCAAACTGAGAGTCTGAAGTTGGGTTGTTAAACTCAGCAGCTTCAATCAAACCAGTTTTCATAGCTGGTTGAATTTCACCACCTGGTAATTGTCTAACTACCATTCCCATTGCAGTAAGTACGTTTGTTGCAAGACCAACTGTTCTATACTTCATACCTTTAACATCAGAAACTTTTGTTACGTTCTTTTTGAACCATCCAAAAGGCTGAGCTGGCATTGGCATGTGGAAGTATCCAACATAGTCATATCCAACTTTTGCTAAAGTCTCTTCATATAGAGCTCTTCCTCCACCGTATTCCATCCATCCCATTACTTCTTGAGATGACATACCGTAAGAAGGACCAGTTCCAAACAATGAAGCTGCAGCATTTTTACCATACCAGTATGCAGTCACCCAGTGACCCATATCTAATACACCTGAGCTTACAGCATCACCAATTTCTGAAGTTTTAACAACAGCTCCAACTGGTTGTAGGTCTATTTTTAGAGTTCCACCTGACATGTCGCTTACCATTTTCGCATAGTCTCCTGCCATTTCGAAAAAGATGTTAGCTCCACTAGGCCAAGCAGCTTGCATCTTAAGTGTTACATGTCCACTTCCTAATGCAAGGTTAGGCATAGCCACAGCTGCTGTTGCTGCTGCTCCAGTTGCTGCTGCTGCCTTAAAGAACTTACGTCTTGAAGAAATTTTCTTCAAAGACTTTTTATTTTCTTTAACCATTTTCTCTCCTCTTTTATTGAAGTTAATTAATTAACTAATTGATTTAAGCACAAAAAACCCAAATTGTCCTAAGAAAGATTCTTAATAAAAAGTCGCAATAGCTTTAATAATTAATTAATTTTTCAATTGTAGATTGTAAAGATTTAAATCAATTTACTTTGTTCACACATTCTCCCGTTTCGAAAAATTCATGAAGATTATCTATTGCAAGATTAGCCATTGCTGTTCTTGTCTCTTTTGTTGCGCTACCTAAATGAGGAAGAATGAAAGCACTTTTGTGTTTTAGATAACCAGAATTTAAATTTGGTTCATTTTTATAAACATCTAAACCAACAGCATATACTTTTCGTCTATTTAATGCATCAATTAGAGCCTCATCATCAACTATATCTCCTCTTGCAACATTCGTAACAACTGCCCCCTTAGGCAAAAACTCGATGGTCTCTTTATTAATCATATCTACAGTTTCTTTCGAAGCTGGACAACAAATTGATAAAACATCTGAAACGGAGAGTAAATCTTTTAAGTTATCATGATAAGTTGCTCCTTGCTCTTTTTCTTCGCTTAGTTTTGAACGATTATGATAATGAATTATCATTCCTAATGATTTTGCAATTTTACCAATCTTTTGCCCTATTCTTCCCATTCCTAGTATTCCTAATCTTGCGCCAGTTAGTTGTTTTCCGATTAAATAATCTGCTGACCATTTCCAATTACTTTCTTTTGCACTTTCTATACCCTCTGATGCTCTCCTACATGCTCCCAAAATTAATAATATTCCAATTTCAGCTGTTGCATCCGTAAGAACATCTGGTGTGTTGGTAACTACTATGCCTCTTTTCTTTGCAGCCTCTAAATCTATGTTTCCAAAACCTACTGCAAAATTTGATAATATTTTAACACTATCTGGCAATTTATTTATTGTCTCTGCATCCATTTTATCTGTTAAAGATGTAAGAATTCCATCGCATCCTTTACTCATATCAATTACTTTGCTTTGAGAGTATAATTCATCATTATCGTTAAAATTTGCATCAAAAATTTTTGAAGCTTTTTCTTCACATGATTTTAGCAACCTTCTAGTGATTAAGATTTTTTTCATTGTTAGTTTAAATCAAATATTTTACCAGGGTTCATTATATTGTTTGGATCTAAAGTTCTTTTTATCGATTTCATTATTGGAATATTGTCAGGGTGCTCTTCTAACAAATATTCTTTTTTATGAAGTCCCACGCCGTGTTCACCTGTAATAGTCCCGTTAAGTTCAAGTGCCTTTTTGATAAGAGTATCATTAAATGCTCTTATTTGCTTGTACATTTCCTTTTTATTTGGATCAAAAGGTAAAACTACGTGAAAATTTCCATCACCTAAATGACCTACCATTGGAGCTCTTACCCCAAATTTTTTGGCTTGTTCCTCCGCAAAATTTACGCACTCAGTTATCTTGGAAATGGGCACGCATACATCAGTTGAGTATACTCTTCCATTGTTTATTAGAGCTTTAACTGAATAATATACATCCCATCTTGCTCTCCATAGTTTATTTCTTTCCTCTAAATCTTTAGCCCATTTAAAAGAACTCCCTTTATTATCTTTTGATATTTCTTCTACAATTTTAATATTTTCATTATTTGAAGCCTCGGATCCATGGAATTCAAAAAATAAAGTTGGAACTGGCTCAATATCTTTTAATTTAGAGTAATTGATACTAATTCCCATCTGATCTTTATTGAGCATTTCAATTCTGGCGATCGGAACACCATACTGAATAACTTGTTGGGCTGTTTGAACCGCATCTTCAAGCGTAGGAAAATGACATACTGCGCTCATAATACTTTCAGGTATTGGAGACAACCTTAAGTGTACTTCAGTTATAATTCCCAGGGTACCTTCTGATCCAATAAATAAATTTGTTAAATTATAACCTGCTGAAGTTTTTTTAGTTCTGCCTCCTGTTTTAATAATGTCTCCATTTGGCAAAACTACTGTAAGTCCTGAAATAACTGTTTTCATAGTCCCATATTTTACTGCCATTGTTCCTGATGCTGAAGTTGAAGCCATTCCTCCAATTGCAGCGTTTGCACCAGGATCTATTGGAAAGAAAACCCCATCTTCTCTAAGATAATCATTTAATTGTTCTTTGGTTACACAGGCTTGAACTCTGCAATCAAAATCTTCTACATTTACACTTAAAATTTTATTCATTTTTTCAAGAGAAATGGTTATGCCTTTCTCATTACCTACAACGTTTCCTTCTAATGAAGTCCCTGTACCAAAAGGAACAACTGGTATTTTATGCTCGTTACACAAACTTAGTATTTTTGATACTTCTTCGTTGGTTTCTGGAAATACTACAGCTTTTGATAAAATTGGATCATATGTATCTTCACCTCTAGCATAATTTCCTCTAGTAGATTCAGATGTTGAGTACCTGTTATTTAAAAGATTCTTAAGTTCTAGCTCGATTTGTTCATTCATGAATTTATATTATTAAAGATTATATTAAAAAAATATACAATTTTTAACCTAGCATTTTTTTAATGTTTTCTAGTGCTTGAGAAATATTATCTCTAGACGCCGCAAAGCTAAATCTTACATAATTTTGACAGGTCTCACCAAAAGCTGAGCCAGGTACTATAGCTACTCCCGCTTCATGCATAGCTTTTCTAGAAAATTCAGCACCATTCATACCTGTACCTATTACTTTTGGAAATGCATAAAAAGCTCCACCTGGTAAACTGCATTCAACACCTGGCAGGCTATTTAATCCATCATGAATTAGTTTTCTTCTTGCAGTAAATTTTTCCATCATCTCATTTATAGAGTCATCTGGGCCATCAAGTGCAGCTATACCTGCATACTGCGCAGCTGCATTCACACATGAAACGCTATTAATTAAAAGTTTATTTACGTGTTCAACTAGATGTTCAGGCCAAAAACTCCAACCCAGTCTCCATCCAGTCATTGAATAAGCCTTGCTCCATCCCTCTAAAACAATTAGCCTTTCTCTCAATTCTGGATAATTAAAAAAAGTAGGCATCTCTTTATTATCAAATATCTGTCTACTATAAATTTCATCACTTAGTATTGTTACATGCGGATGTCTTTTAAGACCATCTGCTAAATAATCAATATCGGATCTATCAACAAAACTACCAGTAGGATTATTTGGGTTAATTAAAATTAAAAGTCGAGTCTTATCTGTTATTAAAGACAAAACTCTATCTGGATTAAATTTTAAATCTTTATCCTCAGTTAAATCATACGGAACTGAAGTTGAGCCTGTGTAATTAATCATGGACTCATATATTGGAAAAGCAGGTGTTGGATGAATAATTTCTGCACCTGGTTCGCCAAAACATTGAATTGCGTATGTCATGGTTGGCTTTCCTCCAGGCATGATAAGTATTCTTTCATGACTTACATCAACATTATATCTTTTTTTAATCCATCTTGTAACTGCTTGTCTACATTCAGGTATACCATTGGACATTACATATCCATGATGACCATCATCAAGTGCTTTTTTTGCAGCTTCAACTACATGTTTAGGAGTCTTAAAATCTGGTTGACCAAGACCTAAGTGTATCATTGGTTTACCTTGTGCCTCTAATTTTTTCGCTTCAGCTAAAACACTAAAAGCTGTCTCTGTACCGAGTCTACTCAAACTATGTGCTAATTTCATAATTTCTCCTACTTAGTTTCTATATATTATTTTAGTACTATCAAGCTCACTTAAATTTTTACAGCCCATTAATACCATATTTCTTTTAATTTCATCATGCATATTTTGTAATAAATGTTCAACACCTTGCTGACCACCTGCGGCCAAAGAGAACAGAAACATTTTTCCAAAACTACACGCTTTAGCCCCAGCAGCCAAAGCTTTTAAAACATGAGTTCCTCTTCTTACACCACCGTCTAAGATGATTTCAAGCTTATCTCCTACCGCATCTGAAATTGCTTTTACTTGGTCGAAAGGAGATCGAGACCCATCAAGCTGACGACCTCCATGATTTGATATCATAACTGCGGTACATCCAATATCTATAGCTCTTTTAGCATCCTCAACAGACATGACTCCTTTTAATGCAAACTGTCCATTCCATCTTTTTGCACAATATTCCGCATCCTTCCATCCCATAGCTGGATCATACTGTTCATTAATGTATTCTATAACAGATTTTGAAATATTAGTTCCTTTATCTGTTTTTTTTTTAACATTTGATAATTCAAATCTTTTACCTGTTAAATAATTAAAAACCCATGCAGGACGCATTGCAAAACTCATTAAACTTTGAATAGTAAGTTTTGGTGGAGTAGTAAATCCAGTTCTATGATCTTTTTCTCTGTTGCCCGCAACCAAAGTATCTACAGTTAAACACATTGCATCAAAACCTGATCTTCTGGATCTGTCTATTAAATCGTCGGAAATTGATCTATCTTTATGAACATAAAGCTGAAATAATTTAGGGCCACTTGAAATATTTGACACTTCTTCAATAGTATTATTTCCCATGGATGACATACTATAAAAAGTATTAAACTTTTCTGCAGCTCTTGCCGATGCTTTATCTCCATCCGGATGATACAATCTTTGCATCGCTGCAGGAGAAAGAAATAATGGCATATCAATCTTCCTACCGAATAAAGTAGTTGATAAATCAGGCTTACCAACACTAGCTAAAATATTTGGAACAAGATCACAATCATTGAATGAGTCTGTATTTCTTTTTAAAGTTGACTCATCGTCTGCTCCGCCATCAATGTAATGAAATATTGGGGAAGGTAACTTTTTTTTTGCTAAATTTCTGAAGTCTTCAAAGTTATGACAATTCTTTAAATTCACTATCTTCTGAATCTTAAATTATTTCTGTTTAAGTCACTTATCTTAGTACATCCCATTAATTTCATATCTCTAACTAATTCTTCTTTATACTTTTCTAAAGCTCTCTCAACGCCTGCTTGTCCTCCAGCTGCTAAAGCATAAAGATAAAGTCTTCCACCAGAGCAAGCTTTAGCACCAAGTGATAAGGCTTTGAGCATGTGAGTTCCTCTATGGATTCCACCTTCACATATTACATCAAGTTTATCGCCAACAGCATCAACTATTTCTGCAAGCTGATCAAAAGGTGCTCTTGATCCATCAAGTTGTCTTCCACCATGATTTGAAACCATTATACCTGTGCATCCTATATCAACAGCTCTTTTGGCATCTTCAACACTCATAACTCCTTTTAATGCAAAATGTCCACCCCATTGAGAACAAAGTTTTTCAGCATCTTTCCAATTCATAGATTGGTCAAGCATAGTAGAAAAATAATTTCCAATGGAAGAATTAGTACTCGTACCTTCTTTCACAAAATCTTGTAAGTGAGGTAATTCAAACTTACCTTTGGTTAAATAATTAATTCCCCACATTGGTTTAGTAGCAAAACTGAATAAGCTAGCTAATGTGAGTTTAGGTGGTGAAGTAAAACCAGTATGTAGATCTCTTTCACGATTTCCACCAGTTATTGTATCTACAGTTAATGCCATCACATCAAATTTTGCTGCTTTAGCCCTTTCTAAACATGAGTCGTTTAAACCCCTATCTTTATGAAAATAAAACTGAAACATTTTTGGTGTATCAATCATAGACGATATTTCTTCTACACTAACTGTTGCTAGGGCTGAAACACCAAACATAGTATTAAATTTTTGCGCTGCTCTTCCAACTGCTCTTTCACCATCATAATGAAAAAGTCTTTGCAACGCTGTTGGTGATAAATAAAAAGGTAAGTCTAGTTTTTTTCCAAATATTGTTGTAGATAAATCAACGTTTTCTACTCCTCTTAAAACATTTGGAACTAAGTCAACTTCATCGAACGCACTCGTATTTCTAGCATAAGTAATTTCGTCATCAGCCGCCCCGTCAATATAGTGAAATATCGGAGAAGGTAACTTCTTTTGAGCTAGTTTTCTAAAATCTTTAAAATTATAACAATCTTTTAATCTCATATTTATAAGCTAGTTTTAAAATTTTTTTAAAAAGTTAAACATGTAACTATTAGCCCCAGGATTGTTATCACCTAAGCTGGCATTTGAAATGTGATTATATGAAAAACCCAATTCACTGTTTGAAAATAAATCTAAAGATAATTGAACTTCACTTTTAAATTCTAAAATATGACCTAAATCTTTGCCATTTCCCTCACCATACAAACCAGGAGTAAAACTTGGAATAACGTTAAGTTTGCCAATTTTATATTGTGCTTGAATACCAGTATAAGCATAAGTAGCATTATCTGCTGTTATCATAAATCCGGTCACAGGTGATAAAGTTCCTAAAAAACTATCTCTAGTAAGACTCTCATTTTGATGCTGAATACCAAATAGAGTTGCTCTTTTACCATTATCGCTAAAATCAAACATTCCAGAATAGAAATTCCATTCATGATCTTTTTCAACAATTTTTTTTTCTTCACTAGATACATTTTGGGTAACTAGGATGATCAAAATTGTGCAAATATTTAATAATTTAATTATACTTTTCATTTTTAAGTTCTATTTATAAATAGTTTTTTAACAATTAAAAGACCTCCAAAAATAAACAAAAATAAAGGCATTAACCATAATAATAAAGTATATTTGTTAATTTCAGGCTCATAAACAATCCAATCACCATATTTGGATTTAAGAAAATTATAAATATCATCTTCTGAATTGCCTGCATCTAGCTTTTGAGAAATAAGTGTTTTAACACTTAAAGCAAAATCGGAATTAGAGTCGTAAACAGATTGTCCTTGACAAATTAGACATCTAAGATTTTTTGAAATTTCATCTACTTTAGAATTATCAGCTTTAACGAAACTATAAGATATTAAATTAAAAAAAAATAATAATAAAAGTAATTTAAATATTTTTTTTATCATTTTAATAATTTTTCTATTTCAACTTGATTTTCCAAATTAAGAGGTCCAATATACTTTCTTACGATATTTAATTCACTATCAATTATAAATGTTTCTGGAACACCAAACGCTCCAAAAAATATAGATTTTGTCCCATTTTTATCTCTCAAAATTACATCATAAGGATTTCCTAGTTCTTCCAAAAATTTTTCTGCATTTTCTTTTTTATCTTTATAGTTTAGACCAATCATTTTAAAGTCCGTGATCTTTGAGATATTTTTTAAATATTGATGTTCTTGTCTGCAAGGAATACACCAAGATGCCCAAATATTAATTATAATATATTTTTCATCGTTGATTAACTCTTTCAACATTAAATTATTACCTGAATAAAACTCTTCAATTGAAATATTTTCTATTTTATTATTTATTTTTTTTGGAACATAGCTTTTATCCTCAAATAAACTCTTAAAAAAAATTAATAAAATGAATGCGGTTATTAAGAAAACAAATATATAAGAAAATTTAATTCTCATTTAAAATTTTTCTTTAGTCCAATTAAACCTCCCACTGCTAGCATAATTGCAGAAAGCCAAATAAGAAGCATAAATGGTTTTTTCTGATACCTGATATTCAAATAATTTGTGTCTTTTAAATAATTTACTACAACAAGATTATCGCTAAACAGGCTCGTTTTAATAGCAGCTTCACTTGTAATAGTTTCAGGAACTTTATACAATCTTAACTCGGGATAAAATTTCAATTTATTGTCATTATGTATTACATGAATCTCAGCTTTTAATGAAGTAAAGTTATCAATTTCCATTTTAGATATATTCTCAAATTTTAATAAATAATTAGATAATTGTTTTTCTTCACCTTTTTTTAGATTAACAGATACCTCCTCGCTAAATAGACTATTTAAAATAATACTTATTATTAAGATACTAAATGCTGTATGGGAAACCTTTTGAGATAATTTCAGTTTTTCGTTTTTTAAATCAGTTATTGAAATAAAAAATAGATATAAGGCAGCAGAGATTAGAAGTGTTGAGTATAATACCTGGGTGTTAAAATTTTTTGCAATTAAATATGAAATAAGTATGGATAAAATAAGCAGGATAATTTTTGTAAATTTTGCATCAAATTTTTTATTTTTTATCCAATCTAACTTTGGACCTATAGCCATTATAAACAAGAAAGGAATCAAAAATGGAATTATTAATTGATTAAAATAGGGTGGTCCAACCGAAATTTTTTCTTTTGTAATTACCTCTAGGAATATTGGATAAATTGTTCCTACCAAAACAACTCCAAGGAAGTACATCATAAACCAATTATTAATAACAATTGCTGATTCTTTACTTAAAAGAAATGATCTAGTTAATTTTTCTATATCATTATATTTAAAATATATAGTTAATGAAATCAGGATTAAAACCGTTAAAAAAATTAGTACAAATATGCCTCTTTCTGGATCATTTGCAAAAGTGTGCACTGAATTTAAAATTCCAGATCTTACTAAAAACGTTCCACTCATACTTAAAATAAAAGTGCTAAGCGCAAGTATGATTGTCCAGGATTTTAAATTTGATCTTTTTTCTAGTACTGAGGTACAATGTAATAATGCTGTCAAACAAAACCATGGCATTAGAGAAACATTTTCAACAGGATCCCAAAACCAAAAGCCACCCCAACCTAATTCATAATAAGCCCAGATAGATCCTAGCATAATTCCCAATGTTAGAAAAATCCAAGAAATTAAAGTCCATTTTTTTAAATCACTAGCCCATTCTTTATTTGTATATCTACACACCAATGCTGCTAATGATGAAGAAAAAATTATCGAAGTTCCTACATAACCTAAATATAAAATTGGTGGATGAATTGCTAAAGCTGGGTCTTGTAAAATTGGGTTTAATCCTAATCCCTCAGTTGGCGTAGGTATAATTAATTGAAAAGGATTTGAAG
The DNA here is from genome assembly GCA_902587215.1 of uncultured Pelagibacteraceae bacterium. Taxonomy (GTDB): domain Bacteria; phylum Pseudomonadota; class Alphaproteobacteria; order Pelagibacterales; family Pelagibacteraceae; genus Pelagibacter. The sequence continues at coordinate 16,777 of CACIKJ010000005.1, forward strand.
TAAAAATAATAAATAATAAAAAACCTGTAATAATTAGCTGTTGAAAAAAAATAGTTAGAATTCTGAATGATATTAAAAGTTTTTTAGTTCTAAAAACAAAAATTGAAATAAATAAACTTAAAACTAACAACCAAAGTAGAAGACTTCCTTCATGGTTGCCCCAAGTTCCTGATATTCTGTAAAACATTGGCTTTGTAGTATGAGAATTATTGTATACAGCTAAATTGCTGAAATCTGAAATAATGAAAGAAAATAATAATGTTAAAAAGCTTATACAAATTAAAATAGATTGTAACGAAATTGATACAACAATACCAAAATTTAAATTAGAGTCAGATTTGAAATTTTTTATACTTAAAAATAGCAATATAAAGGATGTTATCAAAGCCAAAATTAAGGAATAATTTCCAATTAAATTTAACACTTTATTAATCCTTTAATGCTTCTTTCACTTCTGGTGGCATATAATTTTCATCGTGCTTGGCTAAAATTTTAGATGCATTTAAAAAATTTCTATCTTTAAGAAATCCTTCAGCTACAACTCCTTTTTCTTCAGAAAAAAGATTGGGAATTACTCCTGAAAATTTTACACTAATTTCACTTTTTAAATCTGTTATTATAAAATTTATTTGGTTAGAACTCATAGAAACTGAATTTTTTTTAACCATGCCACCAACCCTATATTTTTTATCATAATCGATTTCTCCTAATTCTTTAATATCTGTTGGAGAAATGAAATATACAACATTATCCTCTAAGGATTTTAGAACTAAAAAAATGGTTAATATTAATACGGCTAATATTAACGAAAGAAATAAAAACCTTAGTTTAACTTTTTTACCATACATGAAATATTAAAGTTAAATTTTTGAGCCAGAATTTTTTAAAATTTCTTTATAAATCTCTTGATTAATCGCAACGTTATATTTTTCATCTGATAACATTGAGAAATTTTTTTCAAATCTTTTTTGCTCTTTTTTTAACTGTAAACTTATTATGAAGTATAAACTTAAAAAACCTACCAATGTAAATGCAAAAGAGGACCAAACGTAAATTCCATAACCATTCATTAGTAATAGATCTGATATCATAGTCTTTTAAGTCCTTTATTCTTAATTTTTATCAGTTCTGTATTATATTTCATTAAAAAAATCAAAACTGAAAATAGGGCAAATGCCGCAGTCATTATTACAAGTGGTACTAACATTGATGAATGTATTGCTGATTTTTCAGTTAAACTAATTGAAGCAGGTTGGTGCAAAGTATTCCACCAGTCTACAGAAAATTTGATTATAGGTATGTTTATTGCTCCAAAAATCGCAATTATTGAAGATATTTTATTTGATCTATCTTGATCCTCAAAAATCCTGAAAGATAATAAATAAAGTGTGTAGAAAAAAAATAATATTAACATGGAAGTAATTCTTGCATCCCATGCCCACCAAGTTCCCCAAGTTGGTTTTCCCCATATTGATCCAGTTACTAAAGCAATTAAAGTGAATAGAATTCCTGAAGGAGCCAAACTTTTTGAAATCAAAATTAAATTTTTATTTTTAAATACGAAAACCGAAAAGGATAATAATGCTATTGTAGAAAAGATACCCAAAGATATCCATGCAGCTGGCACATGAACATACATAATTCGAACTGAGTCTTTTTGGAGATAATCCTCAGGTGACAAAAACAGCGCCTCAACTAGTCCAATACTTAGAACTATGATAAAACAAAAAAAAACAATTTTTTGTAATGTAGAATTAATTTTAAAAATTCTATAAGGGTTAAAATAATCAAACATATATTTTTATAGCATATTTTATGGAAATTTAATTTTTAATCACTTTGACCAAGAGCTCTTAGGGAGATAAATAGGGAATGGTTGAACTCCTGATCAAAGTAGTAATAATCATAAAATTAATCTTTGTCTTAGTTTGGGAATAAATGTGTTGAAATATTGACTAATGCTTTAATTTGAAGGCTTAAAGTAAGAAGATCCCTTTTTTCCACTAAAAATTTCATTTATTAATGGATGCTGAATTGGGTCTCCAGAGTCGTCGGCTAACAAATTTTGCTCTGATACATATGCCTCATAAGTTATTTCCTCATTTTCAGCAAGTAAGTGATAAAAAGGCTGGTCTTTTCTAGGTCTGACGTTTTTAGGAATTGATTGATACCATTCCTCTGAATTATTAAACTCAAAGTCAACATCATAAATAACACCTCTGAAATCGAAGTGCCTATGTTTTACAACATCTCCAATTGAAAATTTAGCTTTTTGAATTGACACAATGTTAGTATGGGTATTTAACAAAAAAAATCAATAGAAAAAAAATTAACGATTTGTTATGATGTTAATAAATATACAGTGAATAAATCTTTTGTAAAATTTGTCACAGATTTCGGTCCCTTAGCAATATTTTTGTACATATATTATAGTAGCGGAAAAGACTTAAAAGCCGCACTAGTTCCATTTATCATAGCAACTTTAATTGCTTTGGTAATTGTTTGGTTCTTTGAAAAAAGAATTCCAATGGTTCCACTTTTTGGTGGTTTGTTAATTACCTTTTTCGGTGGTTTAACTATTTACTTTGATAATCCTATTTTTATATACGTTAAACCAACAATAATAAATATTTTATTTGGCTTAGCTCTCTTGTTTGGAAAATATTTTACAACTGAGCCTATTCTAAAGAAAATTCTGGGTAATGCACTAAACCTTAATGAGGAAGGTTGGAAAATTATGACAAATAGATGGATGTATTTTTTCTTTTTGTTAGCCTTATTAAATGAAGTTGTTTGGCGTACGCAATCAGAGGAATTTTGGGTAAATTTTAAAGTTTGGGGACTACTGCCCATCACATTTATTTTTACAGCTTTTCAAGTTGGATTAATTAATAAATATAAAATAAATGAGTAGACATTTAAAGTTAGTAGTTAACAATTCGAAACCAAACGAAAATCATAATTACTTTTTTGAAAAAGGAGAGCTTAAGGTAATTTTGGATCTGTATGCTAAAATGGTTTCCAATGGTTCGTGGAAGGATTATGGTTTGAAGATATCAAGTAAACAAGTGGCTTTCAGTGTTTTCAAAAATTCCTCAGAAAACGCTGTTTATAATATTTGTAAAAATTTTAAACCAGTTAATAAAAATCTTAAGTATTTGATAACAGATACAAAAGGAAAAATTTTAAAAAACTCTGAATATCTTGATAGTTTGCTAAGAAATATTAATTGGAAAAAATTTTAAAATTATCTTCTTTGACCAAATAATCTCAACAACATGATAAATAAATTTATGAAATCTAAGTATAATGTTAATGCCCCCATAACAGCTTTTTTACCAATTACTTCGCCACTGTCTGAAGAAACATACATATTTTTAATTTTTTGAGTATCATAAGCTGTTAAGCCAACAAAAATTAAAACACCTAAAATTGATATTATAAAATACATCATTGAGGATTTAAGGAATATATTAACTAAAGATGCAATAATAATTCCAATTAAACCCATAAATAAAAAAGATCCAAGTTTAGTTAAATCTCTCTTAGTTGTGTAACCATAAATACTCATTGCACCAAATGTTGCAGAAGTTATGAAAAATACTCTAGTAACACTTAATCCTGTGTAAACTAATAATATTGAAGACAAAGAAAGGCCCATTAACGCAGCAAAAATCCAAAATGTAGTTTGTGCTTTAGATGAACTCATTTTGTTAATTCCAAAGCTCATGTAGATTACTATTCCTAATGGAGCCAACATTACTAACCATTTTAACCCTGATAAATAAATAGCATTACCAACTTGAGTTAAAGCAACAATTGACCCTGCTGCATCAGTAACAACTGACATTTTGAAAGTGATTAGAGCGATTATTCCTGTGAGCAAAACGCCCGTTGCCATGTAATTATAAACTTTAAGCATGTAGGCTCTTAGGCCTTCATCCATTACAACAGATTTTTTAGCTGTCGTGGATTTATTAAGGATATTTTCTCTATTGAATTCCATAAGAGTTATATAATAATATTTTAGTTTATTTTCAAGCGGTCAAAAGATAAGTAACATTACAAAATAATTATGAATTACAAGAATTTAGGGAATACTGATCTAAAAGTAAGTACAATTTGTCTCGGTACAATGACTTATGGCGAACAAAACACACAACAAGAAGGTTTTGAGCAGATGGACTTCGCCCTAGATAAAGGAGTTAATTTTTGGGACACCGCTGAGTTATATTCAGTACCTCCAAGAGCAGAAACTTTTGGGGACACAGAACTAATTATTGGCAAGTGGTTTGAAAAAACAAAAAAAAGAGACAAAGTGATATTGGCAACTAAAGTTGCGGGACCAGCTAGAGAATATCTAAGAAATGGAGAGAATAGTTTTGTTGGAAAAAATCTAGAAGAAGCATTGAATGGGAGTCTAAAAAGATTAAAGACTGATTACATAGATTTGTATCAACTACACTGGCCAGAAAGAAATGTGAATAGTTTTGGAAGGTTGGGTTATAATCATAATGAAGATGAAGATGAGTGGAACAAAATTGAAGATGTGTTATTTGAATTACAAAAATATATTAAAGCAGGTAAAATAAGATATGTTGGTTTGTCAAACGAAACTCCTTGGGGTGTAAATAAGTTTTTGCAAATATCAAAAGAGAATAAATTGCCGAGAATGATGTCAATTCAGAATCCATATAGTTTGCTCAATAGAAGTTATGAGGTAGGTTTGGCTGAGATTTCAATTAGAGATAAGATAGGTTGTTTATCTTACTCGCCACTTGCCTCTGGTTACTTAACAGGTAAATATAGAAATGGAAATCTTCCTAAAGGCTCAAGAATTGAGAGAGATGGTAATTTTTGGACAAGGTATAATAAGCCAAATGCTGAAAATGCAGTTGAGAAATATTATGAAATTGCAAAAACACATAATATTAATTTTGCTCAAATGTCTATAAAGTTTTGTGAAATACAGCCCTTTATGACATCTGTAATTATTGGAGCCACTAGAATGGAACAGTTGAAAGAAAATATTGAAAGTGTAAATATAAATTTAAGTAAAGAAATTATAAAAGATTTAAATGAAATACAGAAAATTTATCCAAATCCATGTCCATGATTAAAAAAACAATACTTTTGTTTATTTGTGTAACTTTAATTTTAAGCACTAAAGTTTTTTCTCAAGAAGTCAAAAAAATTGGTAAATACAAAGATTGGGAAACAATTGTTTTTATAGATGGTGATAATAAAGTATGTTTTGCACAATCGGTACCAGTTTTGCAAGCTCCAAAAAAAAATCCAAGAGATGCGAGATTATTTGTCAGTTTTAGACCAAATGATAAAATAAAAGATGAAGTTAGTATTACATCGGGATATGAATATAATAATCAAAACTCAATAACAGCTACTTCAGGCAAATCTAAATATAAATTTGATATAGCTCAGGAAAACTTTGCATGGATATCTGAGAATAAAGTTGAAAAAAAAATGATAAAAACTCTTAAAAAAGGATCAAGAATAATGGTAACTGGCTACAACAAATCTGGTTCACAAACTATAGATCACTATTCACTTTTAGGTTTTACTAAAGCATATAATTCTGCAAAGAAAAACTGTTCTTAAATAAATGTCTAAAAAGATTGTTCTCGCTTACTCAGGAGGTCTTGATACATCTATTATTTTAAAGTGGTTACAAGAAAATTATAATGCAGAAGTTATTGCTTACACATCTGATATTGGCCAAGAATTAGATAAAAAAAAAATTATTAGAAACGCTAAAAAACTTGGTGTTAAAAAAATAATTATTAACGATTTGAAAAATATATTTGTAAAAGATTATGTTTTTCCGATGATAAGAGGGCACGCAATATACGAGGGTGTTTATTTGTTGGGTACATCTATCGCAAGGCCGTTGATTGCTAAAGACCAAATTAAAGTTGCAAAAAAATATAAAGCATATGCTGTATCACATGGATCAACTGGAAAAGGAAATGATCAAGTTAGATTTGAATTAGGTTATCATTATTTTGGACCAAAAATAAAAGTAATCGCGCCTTGGAGAATCTGGAAATTAAAATCAAGAACGGATTTAATTAATTATGCTAAAAAACATGGAATACCAATTCCAAAAGACAAGAAAGGGGCGCCACCATTTTCAGTAGATGATAATTTATTCCATACTTCAACTGAAGGTAAAGTTTTAGAAAATCCAAAAAACTCTGCACCAGAGTTTATTTTTCAAAGAACTATTTCACCTGAAAAGGCTCCAAATAAACCGACATATGTAACGATAAATTTTAAAAATAGTGATCCGATAGGATTAAATGGGAAAAAACTTTCACCATATAAAATTTTAGAAAAACTAAATCAATTTGCTGGAAAAAACGGAATTGGTAGAGTGGATTTAGTTGAAAATAGATTTATTGGAATAAAATCAAGAGGAGTTTATGAAACACCAGGTGGTACTCTTTTATTAAATGCTCATAGAGCAATTGAATCTGTAACTTTAGATAAAGAAACTATGCATAAAAAAGATGCGATTATGTCCAGATATGCAGAGCTAATTTATAATGGTTATTGGTATTCTAAAGAAAGAATTAAACTTCAAAAAATAGTTGATCTAAAAAGAAGCAAAGTAAATGGTTCAATTAAGTTGAAACTATATAAAGGAAACGTCACTATACAATCTCGAGTTACAAAGAGCGGTGCTTATTCAATGAAAAAAGTTTCATTTGAAGAAAATAAAACCTTTAATAAATCAAACGTTGAAAGATTTATTAGCTTTCACAAAAAAAAGTTAAGAAAATAAAGCTCTTAGAGTGGACAATTTGTCATTTGTATGTATCATCTTTTTAACTATTGATAATATATGGAAGGTATAAAAAATTGGTTAAAAGATTCGGCTAATATCTTATTTGATGATAGCAGAAATGACCTTAGAGCATTACCAAAAACTGTAAGGCTACAGATTTTATTAGTCTTAAGCTTTATTTGGTCTACTGTTTTTAGTTTATATATATTCTCTTATACCACTTTCGCATTTGGTTGGGCTGGAACTTTTATTGCACACATTGGTTTGATATTTGCAGTTTATTATACTTTCAAACAATTTCATAAAGCCGAGAAAAGTTCAGTGAGTGTTTTTAAGTCAAAAAACTATGATCCATCTAAAATTATGGTTATAATATTTGTAATTTTATTTATGTTTGTATTTTCTAAAGGTGTTGAGGTTTTGACCAAAACAAACTCATATTCTATTCAATATGATGGACCAGCTAAATCTGCTTTTGAAAAATGGCTGCCGTTTACTAAAGGAGATTAATGGACAAGATAACTAAAAATTTACAATTTATATTATTAAGCATTATCTTAATCAGTACCGTTATTGCAGTTGGAATAGAATTAAAAAGAATGATTTTTGAACAATCAGTGAATTTAGCAGATCTTCTTTTAATGTTTCTATACTTAGAAGTAATGGCAATGGTAAGAGTTTTTTGGAGCCAGCAATCAATTAGTATTACGTTACCTCTGTTAATAGCCATAACTGCTCTTGCACGATTTATAATTTTACAAGGTAAAGAAATGGATGCGTCTGCATTAGTTTATGAGGCCGTAGCAATTGTTCTGATTGCATCAGCAATTGTGATTTTAAGACTAAGACATAGCGATAAATTAGGACTTAAAAAGAAAAAATCAAAATAACATTTATGAATTTTCAAACGTCAAGAGCTTCGGCTATTGAGAAATTAGATAATTTTATAGAAAAAAATCTTTCAGATTATTCAAAGCAAAGAAATTTTGATTATGGCCCTGATAAAAGATCAAATGTTTCATGTCTATCGCCTTATATAACACATGGTATAATTAGTGAATTAGAGGTAATTGATAAATCATTAAAAAAATATTCTTTTGCAAAAAATGAAAAATTTATTCAGGAAGTTTTATGGCGCACATATTGGAAAGGTTGGTTAGAATTAAGACCAAATGTTTGGACGGACTATTTGGTAGAATTAAAAAAAATTAAAGAAGATTTTAAAAATAATCAAAATTATAAAAATGCAATTGAGGGAAAAACAAACGTAGAATGCTTCAATTACTGGATAAATGAACTGAAAAAAAATAATTATTTACATAATCATACAAGAATGTGGTTTGCCAGTATATGGATTTTTACATTAGAATTACCATGGCAATTAGGTGCAGAATTTTTTATGCAACATCTTTTTGATGGTGATGCGGCATCAAATACTCTTGGATGGAGATGGGTTGCTGGAGTTCAAACTCAAGGCAAACATTACCTTGCAACTGAATGGAATATTAAAAAATTTACTAACAATAGATTTCAAAATATAAAGTTAAATGAAAATGCAACTCCAAAAGTTTCTGAGAAAACTTACTCAGTTTTAAAGCAAGATTTTAATAATCCACATAATATTGAGAATAAAAGTCTACTAATTTTTGAAAATAATCTCTCCTTTGAAGTTTCAGATTTTCAAGATAATAATTTTAAAGAAATTTATCTAGTTTCAAATAAGAATGAAAATAGATCTATAAAACTCAGTGAACAGTTAGTAAAATTTAAATCCCTTTTAATTGAAGACCAAATACGTAGGTTAAAAGATAAATCTATTGATTGTAAGTTGGTTGACATAAGTGAAATAAAAAATATTGATAATTGTTATGGTTTATACCCAACAGTAGGTGAAAATTTAGATTATATAAATTCAAATAATTTAAAAATGGATTTTTTATATAGAAAACTTGATCAATATTCATGGCAATATTGCAATAAAGGTTTTTTTAATTTTAAAAATTATATACCTAAAATTATTTCAATCTTTAGCTAAGCTTAGAACACTTCTTAGAACAATATTTCACTTGTTCCCAATTTAATCTCCATTTTTTTCGCCAAACAAAAGATCTTTTACAAACTGGACAAATTTTTTTGGGAAGATTTTGTTTTTTCACTAAAGTGTATTTTGTTTAATAAATTTATCAGCGGCTGATAAAATTAATTTTTTTCTCTCAGTTTTCATTTTATCAAAAATTCTTACCATCATGGAAAGTCTTGGATTTTTTAGAAAAAACTTTCTGTTTCGGTCTATAAATCTCCAGTATAATCCATCCATTATGTTGCACCACTCACCTTTTTTAAAATCCATCATCTTCATAAAATAGCTTGAACCACAAATGTATGGTTTGGTTGCAAATATTCCACCATCACTAAATAAACCCATGCCATAAACATTTGGTACCATCACCCAATCTGAAGAGTCGACAAACATTTCCATAAACCATTTGTAAACAATAGTTGGTTTAATCTCACAGAGATTCATGATGTTTGATAAAATCATTAATCTTTCAATATGATGTGACCAACCATAATTTAAGGCATTTTTAATTGCATGATCTAAAGGTGGAATACCAGTTGTTCCTTCGTACCATGATTTTTTCATTTTTCGATTATGTTTAAAAAAATTTCCAGTTTCCATTTCATCAGAATAACTTTGATAAATTCCTCTCATAAACTCTCTCCATCCAATAACTTGGCGAATGTATCCTTCTAAAGAATTTAATCTAATTTTATGTTTATGATGAAAATCTAAAACTTTTTGAACTATAAACTCAGGTGTAATTAAACCTAAGTTTATGTAAGGACTTAATGCGCTATGAAATAATATGTTATCCTTCTGATCAACCGCATCCTCATAATCACCAAATAAATTTGATTTTTCTTTGATAAAAAAATTTAGTAATTTCACAACATCTTCATACTCAGTAGCAAACCAGAATTCTTTTGTATTTCCTGGGTGATCCTTAAAAACTTTTTCTATAATCGGTTTAAGTTTTTTTGTATGTGTCGTTTCATTTATTTTAGGGAACTTTGGAATTGTTATATTTTTAGGAAGTTTATTTCTATTTTCGTCATCAAAACTCCATTTTCCACCCTCAGGATTTCCATCTTTTTTCATTAAAATATTTAACTCTCTTCTAGTTTCTTTGTAAAAAACAGCCATAAAAGGTTTTTTGGATTTTGATAAATATTTTTTAAAATTTTCTCTTGAGTTTAAAAACATTGGGGTTTGAATGACATTCCATTTGATTTTTTCTTTTTTAAAAAATTTTGTTATTTTTTTTTCAAAAAATTTATCTTCAATTTCAAAACTTGATACTTCTGAAATTTTTTGTGTCTTTAAAATTTTTTTTAATTTTTCTATATAATCTGATTTAAATGACTTATCCTCAATTGACGAATATTCAATTTTGAACTTATTTTTCTTTAATTTATCTGCATGCGACCTCATAGCAGAAAGAAATAAAAGTATTTTCTGTTTATGGTGTTTTTCATAGGTACATAGTTGGTAATCTTCTGCCATAAAAAAGATATGGTCTTTTCTGAATTTTTCTAAGTATTTTTCAGAAAAAAGTTGATTTCCAAGTAGAAAAAATAATTTCATTACCTATATATAACTTTTTAAAAATATATGTCAGACAAATATTTAGTAGTTGGTGCCACAGGTTCAATAGGGTCAAATTTAGCAGAACAATTGCATGCTTCTGGTAAAGAAATTCATTTAGTGGGTAGAAACGAAGATAATACAAAAACTTTAGCACAAAAATTAAATTGTAGTTTTACTGTTGCTGACGTTTTAAAAGACGATTTCGTTGAAAGAATTAAGACAGATATTCAAGACATTAAAGGTATAGCATATTGTGTAGGGTCTATTGATCTAAAACCATTCAGAATGGTTAGTGAAAATGATTTTAATAAATGCATGAAATTAAATTTATATTCTGCGGTAGATTTAATTAAAGGGTTTCAAGAAAGTTTAAAAAAAAACAAAGGATCTATTGTTTTATTTTCTACTGTTGCTGCGCAAAGGGGTTTTACAAATCATTCTATTATTGCATCAACAAAAGCAGCTGTTGAAGGATTAACAGTTTCTTTAGCAGCAGAGTTTGCGCCGAATATCAGGGTAAATTGTATTGCTCCAAGTTTAACAAATTCTAAAATAGCAGAACCCATGCTAAAAAATAAAGTTTTGGCTGAAGGTATTGCAAAGGCTCATCCTTTAAAAAGACTTGGTGAGGGGAAAGACTCTGCTTCACTTGCAAAATTTTTAATAACTGAAGATAGTTCGTGGGTTACTGGTCAAATTATAGCTGTGGATGGCGGAAGATCTAAATTATCTTAAATTAATTTTTTTGTGATCTTTTAAAACACTCAATCGTATTTTTTAATAAACAAGCAATTGTCATTGGTCCAACGCCACCGGGAACAGGTGTTAAAGCTTTAGCTACTTTTGAAACTTCATCAAAAGCTACATCTCCGACAATTCCTTTTTCCGTTTTATTAATCCCTACATCAATAACAATTGCGTCTTTCTTAACCCAATCGCCTTTTACAAGTTCAGGAATACCAACTGCTGCAACTATTATATCTCCTTTTAAACACTCACCTTTTAGATCAGCAGTTTTAGAGTGAGTTATAGTTACAGTACAATTTTCTTTGAGCAAAAGTTGTGTCATTGGTTTACCATTTAAATTTGATCTACCAACCACTACAGCTTTTTTTCCACTTAAATTTGTTTCAATTTTTTTAATTAATAAATAGCATCCAAGAGGTGTACATGGAACTGAGCTCTCATATCCAGATGAAAGATTTCCTACATTCATTGGATGAAAACCATCTACATCTTTGCCTGGAGAAATGGCTTCAATTACTTTTTGTTTATCAATATGTTTTGGAAGAGGTAATTGAACAAGTATACCTGAAACAGTATCATCGTTGTTTAGCTCATCAATTTTTTCTAAAACAGTTATTTCTTCAACTGTTTCGGGGTAACGAATGACCTCTGACTTTAGTCCAACTTCGTTCGCAGACTTTTCTTTATTTTTTACATAAATTTTACTTGGAGCAAGCTCGCCAATTAAAATAACTGTTAAACCTGGGACTTTATTATATTTGTTTTTTAATTCAGCAACTTCTTTTTTTAACTCTTCTCTTAGCTCAGCTGCTGCTTTTTTTCCATCAATTAAAATCATAGTTTAGAATATCATTGGTGCAATGTAGAGCTTCATACACATTTCGATAAACCAAATCAACAAAAGAAGTATAATAGGAGATATATCAAAGGCTCCCAAATTTGGTAAAAATTGCCTGATCTTTCTTAAAAAAGGTTCCGTTAAACGATATGTAAAATCTAGTATCATATAAACAAACCTATTAGAAGTATTAATAACGTTAAAGGCAACCAACCAACTGATCACAACATTAGCTATTACAACATAAGAATATAATTTTAAAATTTGTAAAGCTAAGTAAAAAATTGCAATCATTTTTTTTCCACATAAATAGACTGACTCGGAAATGCAAATGAAGCTTTATTTTTTTCAACAATTTGTTTTATCTGAATTGCCAATCTTTCTTTAACAGCTAACCACTCATCCCAATCATCTGTTTTGGTAAAACACCGAACATACATATCTATAGAACTTTCAGCAAAACTATCCACTCTAACTGCATAACCAAGCTCTGGTTTGAAATCTTCGTGTGTTTTAATATAATTTTCGATTTCATTTCTTACAGATTTAAGTTGGTCAACAGTAGAGTCGTATTGAAGATTGATTGTCCAGCTAATAATCCAATTTGTTGTTTGACTTATGTTAATTACTGCATTTTCTGCAAATTGAAAATTTGGTATTATTGCAATCGACTTATCAAATTTTCTTATTACCGTTGATCTGAAACCAATTTTCTCTACGATTCCCTCTATTATTCCTTCAACCAAAATCCAATCTCCCATTTTGAATCTTTTTTCAACTAAAACCAAAATTCCAGAAATTAAATTTTTAAATAAATCTTGGGCACCCAAAGCAACGGCTACACCAAATAATCCTAAGCCAGCGATAATTGGTCCAATTTTAATTCCCCAAAGTTCTAAGACAGCAGCAGCACCTAAAATAAAAATCAAAATTTTAATTGATTTCACAATCCAACTTATTAATTCTCTAGTGAGAATTTTTCCAAGTCCACTTAAAACGTATGAAACAGGTTCAATAATTTGATGTATAGTCCAGAAAATTAAAATTGTTATTAAAGTTCTATTTATGTTGTTTACGAACTCTCGGGTATCTGTCTCAAAAGTCATATAGTAACTTGCAAAGAAAAAACCTAATACGATGGGTAAAAACCTTACAGGACCTATTAGAGAACGAACAAATGTGTCATCAAGATTATTTGTGGTTCTTTTTGAAATTGTTTCTAACTTTTTAATTATCAGCTTACTAATTAATCCTCTAAAAATTAAAAATAATAGAAAAATTCCAATTCCTATTAGTATTTCCAAAAAATTTATTCCTAGAATACCTTTTTCCCAAACAGATAGAAATAAATCCTTAAAATTTACAAAAACATCCATATCAAACTTTATATAATAAAAATTCTTCTTCTCCTGGACTAAACAGAAATATTTTTTTCCATTTTATATTATTTAGAACAGAAGATGTTTTCTCTCCTATACACATTAAATTGGTATTCATCCAGCTGTCAATCAATTGATATTTTTTTATTATAATTAGGAAGTTTTTTGCACTATTTTCTGAGTAAACATAAACACTATCTGGAATATTTTTTTTTAGCTCATCAATTATTGAGCTATTAATTTCATCATTGTAATCAACAGAATAGTTTACAATTCTCATTATTTCGTATCCTTCGTTTCTTAAATCTTCATCTAAATTGAATGAAATAAATTCACCACTAACATATAATATCTTACCATCTCTTTTATCATGATTTTGTAAAATTAATTCTTTAAGGGCTCTTACATTTCCATCTGCTGCAATTACATTTTGAAAACCCGAGCTTCTTGCAAACTTTTCTGTAGTAGAGCCAACACAAAAGCATCTGATTGTTTTATTTAAGTTGTCTAAATTTAAGTTTTTTATTGAGTTAGAGCTTGTAAAAATAATTGCTGAATATTCACTATAATTTGGTTCTTTATATTCTACTTTTTTAATTTTGATTACAGGCAAATGAGAAACGGTATGACCTAATTCTTTAAACTTAAGTATTAAATTAGAACAATCTTCCAAAGGTCTTGTCAATAATATATGCATTATGTTTTATAAGTATCTTTTGCTTCCAATTTAAGATAATTCCCTAATTCAGTACTTGCATTCAAATAATTTGAGGTCTTATCTTTAATTTTTTTATAATATCTTTTTTTACCATCAATTGAGAAAAGTTCACCTGTGATTTCAAAATCATTATTGTTTACTTTTGAGAAAACACCTACAGCAGTATGACAATCACCCTCTAAAATACTTAGAACTTTACGTTCTGACTTAGCAGAAATTCTACAAACCTCATCATTAATTTTACCCAAAAGATTAATAACATCATCATCATCTTTTCTACATTGCAAAGACACAATTCCTTGTCCAGCACTAGGTATAACTTTTTCAGTTGAAAATTCTTCTGAAATTAAATGATTCAAATTTAAAGATTTAATTCCAGCTTTTGAGAGTATAATCCCATCATAATTATCCTTTTTTAACTTAGATATCCTTGTATCTACATTTCCTCTGATGGTTTTATATTTTAAATCACCTCTAATTCTATTAAACTGAAACTCTCTTCTAAATGAACAAGTTCCTATTATGGAATTTGAATTTAATTCATTAAATTTTTTCTTTTCACGTGTAATAAGAATTTCCTCTGGTGGATTTCTTTTTAAAAAACAATCTGTAATCAAACCGGGCGTTTCATCAGTGGGCATATCTTTTAAGGCATGAACCGCAAGATCAATTTTTTTATTGATCAATTCTTCTTCTATTTTTTTTGAAAATAATCCTTTTCCACCAACCTCGGACAATCTTTCATTTTGATTTTGATCACCCTCGGTTGTAATTTTAACAAGTTCAATTTCGCCAGAAAAAACTCTGCTTATTTCATTTTTAGCTCGATTTGCATAAATCATGGCTAATTTACTAGCTCTAGTTCCAATCAAAATTTTATTTTTTTTCATTAATTGTTTTATATTTAAATCTTATAATCTAATTGTACTATCTAAAAAATTATGAATAAAAAAATTACAATTTTAGGCATTGAATCCAGTTGTGATGAGACAGCAGCATCAATCATTCAAGAGAAAAACGGAGAAATTAAGATTTTATCAAATATAGTATCTAGCCAATTTGATATTCATAAGGAATTTGGAGGTGTAGTTCCAGAATTAGCAGCGAGAGCACATGTAGAGAAAATTGATTTAATCACAGAAAAAGCAATATCTGAAAGTAAAATATGTCTTGATGAAATAGATGCTGTTGCAGCAACCGCAGGTCCTGGGTTGATAGTTTGTTTAACAGTTGGATTAAATTTTGGAAAAACTATTGCGGCATCACTTGATAAACCTTTCGTTGCAGTAAATCATCTCGAGGGGCACGCGTTAAGTCCAAAGTTAAACACAAATTTAGAGTTTCCTTATTTATTACTACTTATTTCTGGGGGTCACTCTCAATACTTATCTGTAAAAGGTTTAGGAAATTATAAAAGGTTAGGGACCACAATTGACGATGCTCTTGGTGAAGCTTTTGATAAAACTGCAAAAATTATTGGAATAGAATTTCCAGGCGGACCAAAAATTGAAGAGTTTGCAAAAAAAGGAGACAAGGATAGATTTAATCTTCCTAAACCAATTTTAAATCGAGGTGGATGTAATTTATCTTTTGCAGGATTGAAAACTGCTATATTGAGAATTCGATCAGAAATAAAAAATGAACAAGACAAATTTGATCTTGCCGCGTCTTTTCAAAGAACAATTGAGGAGATACTTATTCAAAAAACTAAGAAAGCTTTCGAAATTTATTTAGACGAAAATAGGTCAGAAAAAAAAATATTTGTAGTTGCTGGAGGAGTTGCGGCTAACAAAGGTATAAAAGATAAATTAATAAAATTATCAAATGAAAATAAATTTAAATGTCTATTTCCTGATTTAAGTTTATGTAGCGATAATGCAGCAATGATTGCATTGGTTGGGTTAGAAAAATTTAAAAAAAAATTATTTAATGAATTAAATTTTAAAGTTAATCCAAGATGGCAGCTAGATGATAAAGCTAAATTTTTGAAGGGAGCAGGAGTAAAAATTTAATCATGAACTATTGGTTACTTAAATCAGAGCCAGATGTTTGGTCTTTGGATCAGCAAATTAAATCTGGGCTTCGGGGATCTATGTGGGATGGTGTTAGAAATTATCAGGCTGCAAATAATTTAAGAAAAATGAAAAAAGGAGATCTTTGTTTTTTTTATCACTCTAATATTGGAAAAGAAATAGTTGGGATAATAAAAGTTATTAAGGAAGCTTTTACAGATCCTACCGATAAAACTAGAAAATTTGTTGCCGTCCAGGTTAGGTTTGAAAAGAAATTAGAAAAACCCGTCAGTTTAGAAAATATCAAAAAAACTAAAGAATTAAAAGATTTGCTGTTAATTAAACAAAGCAGACTATCGGTTATGCCTGTAGATACTAAACACTGGAAAATTATTTTGAACATGAGTAAAATAGGCAAATAAAACATGCCAAAAAAAAAGAAAAAAAGAAGAAATAAAAAAAGAGTTAAGAAAAAAGTCTCAAGAAAAAGAAAAATTTATAAAAAATTCAAAACAAATAAGAAGAAAAGTAAAAGAAGATTTAAAAAAGTAAATACAAAAAGTAAATCGAAAGAACCAACTGAAAAAATTTATAAAACAAAATCAGAATGGGTTAAAAAAGCAGCAGTTAATAAATCTCTCTATGAAAAAAAATATAAAGAGTCTATTAGAAATAATAATGACTTCTGGGCTAAAGAGGGAAAAAGGATTACCTGGATAAAACCATTTACAAAAATAAAAGACGTTACTTACAGCAAGACAGATGTAAGTATTAAATGGTTTTATGATGGAACTCTTAATGCTTCCTCGAATTGTATAGATAGACATTTAAAAAAAAATAAAGATAAAACTGCAATCATATGGGTAGGAGATGATCCAAAAGTTCAAAAAAAAATTACATATAAACAATTGCACGATGAAGTTTCAAAAGCTGCTAATGGGTTAAAAAAATTAGGTGTTCAAAAGGGTGATAGAGTCACAATTTATTTAACTATGATTCCTGAATTAGCTTACACAATGCTTGCTTGCGCAAGAATTGGTGCTGTACATTCTATCATCTTTGGAGGATTTTCAGCGGATTCTATCGCTGACAGAGTCAATAACTGTAAGTCAGATTATATTGTTACAGCAGACGAAGGATTAAGAGGTGGTAAAACAATTCATCTTAAGTCGATCACAGATGAAGCGTTAATACATTGCCCGAATGTAAAAAAATGTATTGTTGTTAAAAGAACAGGAAACAGAATTAATTGGGACGAAAATAGAGATGTTTGGTATCATGAAATGATAGCTGGTGTTCCTTCCCAATGCCAGCCTGAAGAGATGAATGCAGAAGATCCTTTATTTATTTTGTATACATCAGGATCAACTGGAAAACCAAAAGGTGTTCTTCATACTACAGGTGGGTATATGGTCTACGCATCTATGACACATCAATATATTTTTAACTACAAGCCAAAAGATATTTATTTTTGTACTGCCGATATCGGTTGGATAACTGGTCATAGTTATATAATTTATGGACCACTTGCAAATGCAGCAACAACTGTAATGTTTGAAGGTGTTCCAACTTATCCAGACTCATCAAGATGGTGGCAAATAGTAGATAAGTTTAAAGTTAATATTTTTTATACAGCTCCTACTGCTATCAGAGCGCTAATGGCTCAAGGAGATGAACCAGTAAAGAAAACATCTAGAAAATCTCTGAAATTGCTGGGAACAGTTGGTGAACCAATTAATCCTGAGGCTTGGGAGTGGTACTATAGAACTGTTGGAGATAATAGATGTCCGATTGTAGACACTTGGTGGCAAACCGAAACTGGTGGTATTTTAATCTCACCACAAACAGGAGCGATAGATTTAAAACCAGGTTCTGCAACAAAACCATTTTATGGAATTAGACCTGTTATAGTTGATCAGAATGGAAAAGAAATTAGAGGAGAGGGACAAGGAAGGCTTTGCATGTCACAATCATGGCCTGGCCAAATGAGAACAGTATATGGTGATCATCAAAGATTTATTGATACTTACTTCTCTCAATTTGATGGAAAATATTTTACAGGTGACGGATGTAGACGAGATAAAGACGGTTATTATTGGATTACTGGTAGAGTTGATGATGTGATAATTGTATCTGGCCACAATCTTGGAACTGCAGAAATTGAAAGTGCTTTTGTTGCTCACCCAAAAGTGGCTGAAGCAGCTGTTGTGGGATATCCTCATCAGATCAAAGGAAATGCTTTGTACTGTTATATAACAGTCAATAATGGAGTAATTGCAGATGGTGATTTGGAAAGAGAACTAAAAAATCATATAGCAAAAACACTTGGGCCATTTTACAGACCAGAATTGATTCAGTTTTCACCAGGATTACCAAAAACTAGGTCAGGAAAGATTATGAGAAGGATACTGAGAAAAATTGCTGCTAATGAACATGACCAACTTGGAGATACAACTACACTAGCTGATCCAAGTGTTGTTGATAGTTTAATTAATAATAGAAAAAATATTTAAAAATTTATTAGCTGAGTAAATTCTTTTTTTATAATATCCCATTTTAAAATCATTGAATTTAGAACTATCTTTCGATCTAAAATTTTTAGTTCTTCTGCAATGGGAGACCATTCGTACAAGGCAATGGCACTATAATTAAATGGTAGATCTTTGTAATGTTTTTCCCAATCAATTTTGTTTAATCTATCTTCGAATTCTTTTTTCGCTCTCTCTAAGACTTCTTTAGGCATTTGATTTTTTTCCTCATTTGACAAAATATCTAAAAAAATTTCTTTTGCTTTTTCAGTGTCGTGTTTTTGGTAAACATCTTTTAGATAAGACATTGAATAAAAACAAAAGTCTTGAAGTGCTACTGAGTAAATATTCCATTTTGCTTTATTTATTGAGCCAAGAAATATTTCATCTTCAAACATCAAAACATGTTTTGCCCCCATCCTAGTTTTTAAATACCCGTATAACGTGACCTGACTTATCCATGCCGATTTTTTTTGTATATAATTCTTTAAATCTTCATAGTTATTGATTTTCTCCTTTGGTTTAAAAAATTTTAAAATTGGCTTAAAGTATTCAACCAAGTACTCGAGCTTTAAATCTTTCAACTTTAACTTGTATTTAATCCCCATATTCTGTTTTTTCGCAGTTTTTCAACATTTCTAAGACCATTTTAGGACTTCCAATCCTTTTTCAAATCGGTATGGTTTCTTCTTTTAACCTATAGGGAGGATTAAAAATGTCAAACAAAGAAAGACACTGGGAAAAAACCAAAGGGTTAATGATGTTAACTCTTTCCATTTGGTTTATTTTCTCAATCGTCATCTTCATGTTTGGTGAAAGCTTAAACAATGGTAGCTTTTTGGGATATCCACTTGCGTATTATATGTGTGCCCAAGGATCTATAGTAATTTTCGTTGTCTTAATATTTTGGTTTGCAAACAGACAAGAGAAAATTGATGAAGAGTTTGGCTTCGCCGAAAGAGGGGAGGACGAATAATGGCTGAAAAGTTTATTAACAAAAAAGACTTCATAAGCAATCTACCTAAAATCTATGGTACTTATACTGGAGGTTTCTTAATATTCATCATATTGATGGCTATAGCAGAACAAGCCGGTATGACTGCTAAGACAATAGGTATAATGTTTGTTGCCTTTACAGTTGCGATCTATGCATTGATTGGATGGATCTCAAGAACTGTTCAGGTCGATGCTTATTATGTAGCTGGACGACAAGTACCAACAGTATTCAACGGAATGGCCACAGCAGCTGACTGGATGTCAGGTGCATCATTTGTTGCAATGGCTGGAGGTATTTACTTTGGTGGTTACACTTACATGGCATTCCTAGTCGGTTGGACTGGTGGATATGTATTAGTGTCATCGCTAATGGCTCCATATTTAAGAAAGTTTGGTTGTTACACGGT
>CACIKJ010000006.1 GCA_902587215.1 uncultured Pelagibacteraceae bacterium
TGTCAGTTCTCCTGAGCCAACTTTAAAAATTTTTAATCTAATTTCTTTTTCTAAGATGTCAGCAGATTTAAAAGAAAAAGGTGTGCATAGATAATCGACATTCTTTTTTTCACAATATTTTTTTAAATATTTATGTTCTTTAATTGAAAGATTTGTCCTCTTTAGTGTATCATATAAACTTTCAGAAAAATTATTAGATTTTGGAGTATACTTCAACATTTCATCTTCTAAAACATGGAATTGAAATTTTACGGCTGAGACACCTGCTTCTACAGCTTTATCAATCATTTTTTTTGCTATTTTTACATTGCCTTCGTGATTTATACATGCTTCAGCAATGATATAGGGTTTACAATTCTCGCTAATTACTTTTTTTGAAATTTTAAATTTTACCGACATTTTCCTTCATTAAAATTTTGCATATATTTAAATCTTCGAAATCATTAATATCTAAGGATTCATATTTGTTTGTTAAATAATAATTCCAATTTTTTTTTGGATATATTCTAAAATTATTAGCAAAAGCCTTTCTAGAAATAAAGTAAATTAGTCCATTTTCATATAAAAATGGTTTTCTATTTTGACTTAACTTCCTTACCTTGTTGAGAGGACTGAAATATTTTTTCTCAAAGTAAGATATATTATCATTTTGTTTACTTACAGTTAAACAGTTGTTTAGCTTATTTTTAATACAATACCTAACAAATTTTTTTATAGTATTAACTTTTCTTAAAGGAGATGTAACTTGAAGTATTACTATATTATCATAATTTTTATTCAATTTTGAGATAGTCTCTTTTAGCGCTAAATCAGTTGTAGAATTATCTCTAGAATTTTTTTTACTACGCATTATTGAAGTTATTTTTAATTTTTTACCAATTTTTAATATCTTGCTAGAGTCAGATGACAATAATATGTCTGAAAATAACCTTGTTTTTTTTGCTTGATTTATTGTAATTTCAATTAAAGTTTTATTATTTATTTTTCTTAAATTTTTATCTTTGACTCTTTTAGAACCTTTCCTTGCTGGAATAAAACATATAGTTTTACTTTTTCTCTTAAACATATTAAATGCTTATATATATTATTTTAACATAATTTAATGAAAAAATTTGTTTCAGTTTGTCATATTGGTGCAGGACGAATAGGTTTCACATTGGAATTTGACAAAAAAAGGTTAAAGCCAGCAAGTCATATAGGCATGTGGAAAAAAAACAAACAAGTAAAGCTAAGTGGAATTTGTGAAAAAAAAAAAATAAAAAAAACTTTTTTGAAAAAAATTCCAAAGGAAACAAATATTTATAAAAATTATATTGAAATGATTAAAATTGAAAAACCCGATATTGTATCTATAGCAACTTGGAAAGATACCCATTTTGAAATAACTAGCAAATGTATTGATTTAGGAATTAAAGTTATTGTTTTAGAAAAGCCACTTGCCAATACATTGAAACAAGCAAAATTTTTAATAAAAAAAATAAAAAAAAATAAAGTTAAAGTAATCGTAAACCATAGGAGAAGATTCGATAAAGAAATAATAAAGTTAAGAAAATTAATAAAGTCAGGCATAATAGGAGAAATAATTCAAGTAACCTCATATTATGTTTATGGAATTTTAACAACAGGAACTCATTTGGTTGACACTTTAAGAATGCTTTTAAATGATGTTGCTGGTGAAGTACAAAGTGTAACAGGATTTAAAAATAAATTTGGTTTTTACCACCCAAATGACGATGAAAATATTGACGGTGTTTTAACTTTTAAAAATAATCTTAAAGCAACAATTCAATCACTAAATATTAAAATGTATGACAATTTTGATATTTATATTTATGGCACTAAAGGAAAAATATTGATTACAGGAATTGGTAGATCTGGTTTGTTATATAATATAATTAGATCACCTGAGCACAAAGGATTTGATGAACTTGACCATAAATCAAAAAAAATATTTGGGCCCAAACCAAGAAATCAATTTGGTGCGCTTGCAAATAATGCAATAGATTGTTTATTAAAGAAAAATGTTAAACCTAAGTGTGATGATAAAGATAGCTTTATTGATATGATGATTATCGATTCTCTTTTAAAAAGTTCAAATCAAAAAAATCGAACAATTAAATTAAAAATTAAAAATTAAAAAATGTGTGGAATTGCTTTATGTTATTCGAGTAAAAATTTAGAGTCTAATAAAACCACAAAGAATATAATTGATAGTATAAAACATAGAGGACCTGATAACCAAGGCTTTGTTAATTTTCAAAATCTTTCTCTTGGCTCATGTAGACTAAGTATTTTTGACTTAAGTGATAAAGGTAATATGCCTATGAAAGATAATTCAGGCAGATATACTATTATTCATAATGGTGAAATTTATAATTTTAAATCATTAAAAAAACAGTTTAATTTAAATACAAAGACAAACACCGATACAGAAGTTCTTCTTGAACTTTATTCAATCAAAAAAGAAAAATGTTTAGACTACCTAAATGGTATTTTTGCTTTTGTCATTTATGACAGTAAAGAAAACTCCTTATTTTGTGCTAGAGATCATTTAGGCGTAAAACCATTTTATTATTCAAGAAATAAAGATTATTTTGTAATAAGTTCTGAAATTAAAGCTTTATATAAAATTTTTAAAAATGATTTTAATATAAATAATATTAAATCTTATTTATCTACATCTTTTTATGATTTAGGAGAATTTACTTTTTATAAAGGTATTAATCAATTAAAACCTGGACACTATATAAAATTTTTTTTACAAAATAATAATTTTCAAATTCAAAGATATTGGGATTTAAGAAAGCCTATAAATAAAGATCTACAAAAAAAATCACAAAATGAATTAGTTGAACATGCATATTCTTTAATTAAAAATTCATTTAAAATTCAGTGTCAGGCAGATGTTAAAATCGGTGTAAATGTTAGCTCAGGTATTGATTCTAAATTAATGTTGTATTTTCTTGATAACATTAATTCTGGTCAAGGAGATGTATCAGCAAATAGTTACTATTTTGATGAGGAACAATTTAACGAAAAAAAGGATCTAGAAAAAATATCTAACAAATTGAATTGGAAAGTAAATTTCCATGAGATTAAGAGCGAAGATATAATAAATAATTTTGATGAAATATTTATTGGTCAGGAGGGACCATTTCCAGGCATTCCTACTATGGCAAAATCAATTTTAATTAAAAAAGCATATGGACCAGATCAAAAAGTTATTTTAGAAGCTCAAGGTGGAGACGATATAGCCGGAGGGTATAGGTATATTTTTGGTTCATATATTAACGATTTGCTAAAACAAAAAAGGTTTATAAAAATAATTGCTGAGATAGCTAAATTTAAAAATATAGAAAATATCAGTTATTCAAATGTATTTCTCTTAATTAAAAATTCAATTAGTGCTTTGTACACAGGTGGATTGTCAGCTGACGGATCAAAAAATATCAACCAAGATATTTTTACAAATGAATTTTTAAACATAAAATTAACTGAAAATGAATTCTCAAAAGAAATCATTTCAATACAATCTGATTTAAATAAAATTATATATAGAGATATTTTTTATACGAAACTTCAAAGAATTTTAAAAAGTTGTGATAGATCATCCATGGCTTACAGTAAAGAGTTAAGAGTCCCTATTTTAGATAAGGATGTAGTTGAATTTTTCTACAATTTAGATTCTTCTAAAATTATAAATAATGGTAATTTAAGATATTTATATAGAATGCTTTTTCAGAAAAAATTTAAAGAAAATGGATTTGAGAAAAAAAAATATATATCTGATCCACAAATAAAATGGCTTAAATCTGATTTATTTGATTGGGCATATTCTATAATGTCAGATATGCAAACCTTTAACGATGGTATTTATAATACAAAAAAATTACTCAGCTTATTTGAAAAATTTAGAGACAATGATAAAATTCAAAATTCAAACTTATTTTGGCAAGCTATATGTTTAAAAAAAATGCTTAAAAATTCTAGAGCTGATAAATATATCTAGATTTTATATTCTTAAATTTTCCTCGTAAATCAACGATCGTTTTATTTGAAGATTTCAATAATGAATAGTCAAATTTATCATGATCTGTTGCGATAATTATCAGGTTATATTTTTTTACAACATTTTTACTAAATTTTTTTGAAAATAGTACTTTTCTTTTTTTTCTATAATTAAGTACTATTTTTTGGTTAAATGGATCTGAATAGTCAATTGCATATTTTTGTTTTAACAGATCTTCCAAAATTTTTATACTGGCTGACTCTCTTGTATCTTCAATATTCTTCTTGTAAGAAAGTCCTAAAAGCAAAATCTTAGGGCTACTAATTTTTTTTGCAATTGTTTTTAATTTTTTAATAATCCATTTTGTTCTTATTTGATTAATTTTACTGGATAGCTCTATAAATTTGACATTTACTCCCTTTTTTTTAGATAACCAAGAAAAATAAATAGGATCAATCGGTATACAATGACCACCTGTGCCAGGACCTGGAAAAAATTTTTGAAATCCAAAAGGTTTTGTGCTCGCAATTTTGATTACATCATAAATATCTATGTCTAATTTGGTGGTTGCAATTTTAAGCTCATTTATCAGTGCGATATTTATTGAACGATATATATTTTCTAATAATTTTGACATTTCAGCAATTTTGATAGATGGTGATTTAACTGTTTTTTTTGTAATCAATTTATAAAAATTATTACAAATTTTTAAAGAATTTTTTCCAATACCAGAAACTACTTTAGGAGTATTTTTAAAATTGAATTGAGCATCCCCAGGATTTTCTCTCTCTGGAGAATATGATAAAAATATTTCTTTATCTATAAAAAATTTTTTTTCTAAATAATCTATAAAAATTTCTTCAGTGCAACCTGGATATGTTGTACTTTCTAAGATAATTAACTGTCCTTTTTTTATATAATTTTTAATTTTGTTCCAACAATTTTTAATATGTGATAAATCGGGCTTTCCTTTATTAAGAGGTGTTGGTAAACACATTATAATTACATCTGCATTTGACACTTTTTTTGGATTTTTTTGAAAAATTATATTTTTTTTGACTTCTCTTATCTCTTTATTAGAAATATACGAAAAAGGAGATATTCCAGATGATATTTGTTTAATTTTTTTATCATCCTTATCAAAACAGGAAACAACACAATTTTTATTAGCAAGCGCTAAAACAAGTTTGATACCAACATATCCAACTCCAAAAATAGATACATTAACTCTATTTTTTTTAATCTTGTTTATTAGCTCTTGGGAATAACTTTTCATTTTATATCATTTAAAAATTTTGTCTAAACCATAAATTAAATCTGTTTTAGGTTTATAGCGTATTAATTTAAAAAGTTTGGATGAGTTTCCTGATCTTTTCATTACCTGAAATTCTTGAATTTTTTTTGGAACATTTACTTTAGAAATATTTGATTTCGATTTTAGTTTGTTTTTTATCATTCTAGCCAATGAGTAAATATCAAATTCCTTTCCTCTTGATGAATTTAAAATATGATACCCATTTACTTTTTTATTCAAAAGATCAAACACTTTTATGCAATCATCGATATAAGTAAAATCTCTTGTTTGTTTTCCATTTCCATAAACAGTTATAGATCTATTTTTTCTTGCCTGGTCAATAAATCTAGGTATTACCATTCGATCATCCTGTCTTGGCCCATAAACATTGAAGAGTCTAACTGCAATAGAACTAATTTTAGTCTCATTATAGAAATATTTTAAATAAACCTCACATGCTCTTTTTGCCATAGAGTAGGCAGATGATGGTTGGATAATAGCGCTTTCTTTCACATTACCTTTGTAATTTAGTTGACCATAAACACCGCTAGAAGATGCATAAATAATTTTTTTTAACTTATTTTTTTTTGCAGCAGAACATATATTTTTAAGACCTTCAAATTCGCAATCCATAGTCTCAATATTCTTTTCTGATACAACATCTACACCAAGTATGGCCGCAAGATGGAATACAGAAGTACAATTTTTTGAATAATATTTTATTAAGTCGTAATCTCTGACATCTCCTTTAATCAAATTTATATTTTTATTTATTTTTTTTAATTTATTCCCTTGAGACATGTTATCTATCACTGTTACATGATTATTTTTAGATAAATACTCAGCAAGATGGCTCCCGATAAAACCAGCGCCACCTGTAACCATTATTTTTTTCATATATCGTTTTTTATATTGTAATTTTTAAATTTTAGATCCCTAAGTATTTTATGATTAATAATATGTCTATTATTATTTTTTAATTGAACTTTAAAATTGTCATAAAACGTTCCTTTGAAATTATTTTTGTTTCTCATTTTAGCATTAATTTTACTGTAGTAATCATTGGGTAATTTTCCAACAACTTTGATTTTGGGCAAAACATCAAAATTTATATTTGTTCCAAATCTTACAAACCAATAAATTTTTGCTCTAACTTTTTCATCCTTGCTGACTTTTTTAATGTTTTTTATATTTTTTAAAATTCTTATATATTTTTTTATGGATTTGGCGCTTCTAGAAATTTGAAAATGCTTATATCGAGTATCTGCTGTTGTAATGCAAGGTATCCCAATAGATGGGTATTCGTAACCACCAGATCCATGGCAAGCTACAACACATGATATTTTTTTTTCGAAAACTTTTAGTTGAGTATCATTATCTAAAAATTTAATATGTTTGTCCTGAGGATTGATAAACTTTTGAAAAACATTTTTTGTTTTTAAATCTGTTTTATAAAATATTTCGCTAGGATGCGCTTTTATGAGCCAATTTACAGATTTTATATTTTTGATAATTTTTAGCGTTTCCTCGAACCAGTTATATGGAGTATTATATAAACTCCATTTTGATAAAAACATGCCATCATTCATTACATGTGGCAAGATCAATACGAATTTTTTTTTATTATTAAAAAAAGAATAATCTATTTTTTTTTTCTTTAGTTTAGAGACTTCTTTTGCCCACACGTCCTCTTTACCAATATCATTATCTTTTCTCTGCTGTGAGTATAATTTTTCAATTTTATTTTTATTCTGTGACATCACTTTTAAAAAATAGTTTTTAGTTTTTTTTGAGTACTTTTCTTTATGACTATAACGATCAGAATATTTTTCATATATTCTAATTTTTATTCCTCTGAGAGCAGTACCGAATCTAGCAAAAACTTTAATTTTATTTTTTAAACATAAATTAAAAACCATTCTATTTGGCAAATACTGGCTCTCACCTATGACTAAACAGTCCACCTTATTCCTTGTACATATTTCTTTAAAAAAATCTAAAAAAAATAGTGATTTATAAAAATTAAGAATTTTAAAAAATTTTTCATTTTTATCATTTAAGTTTTTATTAAATCTAAAAAAACTTTCGAGTGCAATTTTCCCAACTTCTATATTGTTATATTTAAAATTATTATAATTTTTTTCATTTTGAAATTGTTTACAGATATAAATTGATTTAATGAAATAAATCATTTTTTTATAAAATGCTTGTCTTTCAATATAAATAAAGTTTTTAAAACCAAATTGATTTGCAATTAATTTATTTTTATAGTCCTTTTTATACATTAAACAAACTACAGGTTTTCCAGTCAGTTTCTGCAGCTCTTTTGCAATTAAGAGATTTATAAGGACGTAGTCTATATGAGTTAAAAGCAGGTCAACTAGAATTACTTTATCATTTTTGAATTTAGTTTGTTTAGAATAATAATTTTTTTTTAAATTTTTAAGAAAGTTTAAAAAATCTCCTTCCTTAAAATGGCCAGATTGTAACTTTTCATAATTTAGAAGATAAAAGATATTTTTTATTTTTATTTCATTAAGTAAATTAACTCTATTTATTACATCAGCAATTAAAAGTTTTAGCTCAGTATAAAAGAAATTGATTATATATATTATATCCATTTAGTGCTTTAAGAGATAATTCTGCGGGTTAGGGTTATCATATAAATTATAAAAAAAAAGATAAAAAATTCTTTTTTGCCGTAATTAATAAGTATAGTTTATTATAAAACGATTATGGATTATAAAAAATATTTATAATTTGATCATTTTAAAGTAAATAAATAAATTTTAAATATGCAATTAGAAAAAAGTCTTTGTTTTATAAATTTTGATGGAGATTTGACTAGGATCTCCAGAAATAATAAAGAACTCAATAATGAGTTATCAAAGAAATTTAAAAAGATATATATACTCAATTTAAATAATTTAAGATTATTTTACAAAAGAAATATTTATTCTGTAAAAAAAAATAAGGGTTTAATTCCAAAAAATTTTAAAGTAATTGATATTAAAACTTCAGAAGATTTTATCAAATTTGCTCATAATAAAAAATTATTTATTATAATTAATGGGATATCTAAAAGTATAATAGATTTTAGAATTTTTTATTTATTTAAAAAAGTCAAAGCTAAAATAATAATGATTTCCATCACAGGTCAGTGGGGAACAAAAATTTTCACTGATGTTAAATTAAAAAATATATTTATAGGTTATAAACATGTGTTTTTAAAAAGTTTTTATTATCTTTGGAGAATTCTAACTATCCTAAATTTTTTTCCTAAAATACATATTTTATTTGAGTCGAGTTCTGAAAATATAAAAATATTTAATAACGGAATTAGTAGAAAATTTGAGAGTTTATTTCCTTATTTCAAAATTTCATTATATCGAAAAATAATCCATGTAAATAGTAAAGTATTTGACAAATTTAAGTTTGATTCGAAAAATAACATAGCTAATAGGAATAAGAAATATATTCTGTATATAGATAGTCCAATTGAATCTGAAGGAAGAATTCAAAGAGAAGGATTAGTAAGTCAGGAAACAAAGAAAGAATATTATAAAAATTTATTTTCTGCCTTAAACCATTTGTCTAATAAATTTAACCAGAAAATAATTGTATCACTACATCCAAGTTCAATTCAATCATTTGGTAAAATAAAAAAATTATTCAAGAACAATTCAAATGATATAAGTGTTTCAAAAAAAAGAACTGTCGATCTAATTAAAGACTCAAATATTGTTTTATTTAGTATATCATCTGCCATACTCAGTGCAGTAGTGATGAAAAAAAAAATAATTAGTTTAAAATCAAAACACTTTGGAGAATATAACCTCAAAATAAACCAAAAGAATACTCAAGGGATTAATTGTCCATCGATTGATATCGATAAAAAAATAAGTATTTCAAAAAAAGAATTAGAGATTGAATTTAAAAAATCAATCTCTTCATACCAAAAACTAATTAATGAAAGATTAACAAATAATACAAATAAGCCCTCATATATTGAAATTGTTGAAACTTTAAAAAATGAAATGATTTAATAATAAATATAAATATAATTCTTTTAATTATAAAATAAATTGATAAAAACTAATTTTAATGCTTGAATCATCAAACTCAAAATCAATACAAAACACACTCAAATTTATAAAAGGAACAAAAATTCCATTACCTTCCTTAGTAGAAATAAGCAATTCGGGAATGTGCAATAGGAAGTGTTCTTTTTGTCCAAGAAGTGCTCCAGACTATCCAGATATTAACGAATTCATTAGTGATGAGTTACATACTAAATTATGTAGTCAACTATCCGAGCATGGATTTGAAGGTGTATATGCATACGCTGGGTTTAATGAGCCCTTACTTCACAAAAAAATTTATAATCATATCAAAGAAGCAAAAGAATTATTACCTAAGGCAAGAATTGAAGTAATTACAAATGGAGATGTTCTAAATGTAACTAGAATAAAAAAATTAATTGACTCTGGTTTAACTACTTTGTCAATAAGTGCATATGATGGACCTGATCAAGCAGATAAATTTCAAAAAATGTGTGAGGATGCAAATTTAAGTGAGCGTCAATTTATTGTTAGGCATAGATATCTGCCGCCGGAAGAAAACTTTGGTATTAACTTAACTAATAGAGGTGGCATGATGGAGAATGCGGGTGTCAAGATTAAGACATTGAAAAAATCACTTTGCCAAAGTTGTTTTTACCCAAGTTATGATTTTTTTGTTGATTACAATGGAGATATTTTAATGTGCTCCCACGATTGGGCAAAAAAAAATATTTTAGGCAATCTAACTAAACAAAATTTTATTGAAATTTGGACTTCAGAAAAAGCAAAAATTTCTAGGAAAAATCTTTATGAAGCTAAAAGAAATTTTGCACCTTGCAATGTTTGTGATGCCAAAGGAGATCAAATAGGCTCTGAACATATAAATGCTTGGAAAAAATTATATTAGAAATGCAAAAAAAAATATTAATTCTAGGTGCAAGCTCAGATATTGGCTTTGAAACAGTAAAATATTTTTTAAAAAATAACTGGTCAGTCACAGCTCATTTTAACAAAAATAAAATCAAACTAAACAAACTTAAAAATAAAAAATTGGATTTATTTAAATTTAATCTTACCAAAATTAATTCGTTTAAAAAATATTTAGACAAAAATTCTAAAGATTTAAGTAACTTCGATGCATTTGTAAGTTTGACTGGATATATGAAAATAAAAAAATTTGATAAAATTTTACCATCTGACTTAATTGATCATATAAATGCAAATTATATTTCAAATTTATTAATAATACAAAAAATTTTAAAAAATATGAAAAAAAATAAATGGGGAAGAATTTTGCTGGCTTCAAGTATTGGTACAAAATTTGGAGGGGGAAATTTAACAATGGCATACTCAATTTCAAAATATCTTAATGAATTTTTCCCATCGGCATATAAAGAATATTATAAGTATAATATTATGATCAATGCATTAAAAATTGGGGTGACAGATACAAAATTACACTCGAAAGATAAAAGTAAGAATATGATAAAAAGAATAAAATTAATTCCTACCAACAAAATGGCTTCTACTAAACAAGTTGCAGAATATATATATTTTCTTTGTTCAGATAAGAATGCTTTAATCACAAATGAAGTAATAAATATTTCAGGTGGAGAATAGTTAATTTTAGGTTTTATAATATATATGCTATGAAATTTAATGTTTTATTAGTTATACCAGCACGTTACGGTTCGACTAGGCTACCTGGAAAGCCTTTAAAAAAAATTGGTAATAAAACTATGATACAGCGAGTATACGATCAGGCCAAAAAAGTAAATTGCTCAAAAACTATAGTTGCTACAGATGATAAAAGAATATTTAATCACTGTATTAGAAATAATATGACTTGTGTGATGACAAAAAAAACTCATCAAACAGGCTCAGATAGAATATCGGAAGTTTCAAAAAAATATAAATATAATTGGGTTTTAAATTTGCAAGGAGATGAGCCTCTTATAAATGTTAGTGATGTTAAAAATCTAATTAAAAAAAGTATATTATTTTATAAAAAACAAAAATTTTCTGTTTCAACATTGTATTTTAAAAAAAAGGAAACAAATATACATAATCCAAATGAGGCTAGACTTCTTATCAACAAGAATAATGAAGTAATAATTTTTACAAGAAAAAAAATTACCAACAATTCTAAAGAAAATATGTATTTAAAACATATAGGAATTTTTCTATATAGAAAAAATTTTTTGCATAAATTTTCAAAATTAAAAGAAAGATTTTTAGAAAAGGATCAAAGATTAGAGCAGTTAAGAGTTTTAGAGAATGGATATAAAATAATTGCATTTAGAGCAAAAAACCTTACCAGGGGGGTTGATAGTCATAAAGATTTGTGCAATATTCGAAAAAAATTCAAATGAAAAAATTACAAGTAATTGCGGGAAATTGTGTTCTTGAAAGTCTAAAAACTAGCGTTGAAACCTCAAGTTTTTTGAAAGAAATGTCAGAAAAATTTAATTTTGAACTTATTTACAAAAGTTCTTATAAAAAAGATAATCGTTCTTCCTCAGATTTTTTTAGCACGTTAGGACATGATGAATGTGCAGATATATTTTCAGAGTTAAAAAAAAAAAAATATAAAATTATAACTGATGTGCATAATTTATATGAACTTAACCTTGAATTATTTAAATTTATTGATGTGATACAAATACCTGCTTATCTTTGTATGCAAACTGAACTTACAACAGAAATAGCTAAAACAGGCAAAAAAATAAATGTAAAAAAGGGACAGTTCTTGTCACCAAATGATGTAGAAAAAATTGTAATGAAAATTGAAAGCGCAGGTAATAATGACATAACCATTACAGAACGGGGGACATGTTTTGGTTATAGAGATTTGATGGTTGACCCTAGATCTTTTTTGATACTTAGAAGGTTAAACTATCCAGTATTTTTCGATGTTGGACACTCAGTAAGAAAATACGGAATTCCTTCATCAAATACAATAGACGGTGGCCAAAAAGAATTTTGCGAAACTTATGCAAGATCTGCTATTTCTAATTTTGTTGATGGGCTATTTATAGAGGTGCATCCTAATCCAAAAAGCGCAAAGTGTGACGCTGCAACACAATTTTCTTTTAATGAGTTTGAAGATTTAATGACCAATATTAAACCATTATGGGATTTTGTTAATAATAAATCTAATTAAGATAAATAAAAATTATGAAAATTTTTCTAGATACAATTGACCTAGAAGAAATTAAAAAATACAGTGAAATATTTGATATTGCAGGAATAACTACAAATCCTAACCTTGCAAGACGTTTTGGTATGTCAGATGATATAGAAATGGTAAGGGAAATAGGAAAAGTTATTGGAAAACAAAAAGAAATTCACGTTGAGGCTTTTGGAGAAAATGCAAAGGAAATAATAGAAAATTCTAAAAGAATTAGAAAAAATTGTTCAAATTTTAATTTAGTTTTTAAAATACCTTTTTCAGAAGAAGGAGTTAAGGCTTCAAAATATTTAATTAGCAAAAAATATTCAACAAATTTACATTTAATTTTTTCAATAAGCCAAGCTATAATTTCGTCGTCTATTAATTCAAACTATATCTGCCCTTTGATAGGTAGATTAGATGACATAGGACACAACGCAATAGATAATTTAAATAAAATAATAAAATCATTTAAATTAAATAACTCAAAAACTCTAGTAATGGGTTCAAGTGTTAGAAATCTAAACCATGTAATTGATTGCTATCAAATAGGAGTAGACGCAGTAACAATTCCAATGAAAGTAATAAAAGAGATGTTTAACCACCCTCTTACAGACACTGGTTTTAAATTATTTAGAAAAGATCTTAATCAGATGAGGCAAATATCCTCTATTAATTTTAATAAAAATCTATTGATAGATTCAAACAAAACTCTGTTTGAAACTCTTGTAACCTTGCAAAAACACAAAGGAGCAGCTGTTGCCGTAAGTAAAAATAATAAATTAGCAGGGATTTTTACTACTGGTGACTTAAATAGACTAATTAAAACAAAGAAAAAATTTAATTATAACGACAAGATAATAAATTTTATTACAAAAAATCCGTACTCAGTTGATATCACTGACAAAGTTGAAGTTATTACTAATTTAGTAAAAAAATATAACCTAGGTCAGTTTGTAGTGCTAGATCAAGATAGAGTTCTGGGTATTCTTGATGTAAAAGATTTACTTTAATTAATCAGAATAAAAAATTAAAAAATTTTTATTTATTAGGAATTTTAATTTTTATAAAAATGAAACTAAGTGATAATTTTTCTTTTCTTTTTGGCAGAGGGATAAAAGTCAAAGTAGTTTTTTTAGTTATAGTTGTAATTTCTTTATTTATTGTAATTTTAGATACTTTTTCTATTTTTAGTTTATTATCTATCGTATCATTCTTAACCGACGCAGGAGATTTACAAGAAAAGTTTTCTCATTTAAAATATTTACCCCAGCCTTTTCTTGAATTAATTAAAAACCTAAATTTTAAAACTATTCTTTTATTTCTTATAATAATTTTGTTTACAAGAAACTTAGTAAATATACTTTATCAATATATAATCTATAGATATATAAAGTATCTTGAGCTAGATACCCAAAAAAAGCTTTTTTTCATTTTAATGAAAAAAAAATATCTAGATTTTTATAACCAAACTAGTAACAAGCTCATTAAAAATTTAACAGTTTCTGTTAATCAGTACTTAGTTTATGTCGAAATTATTGCTAAAGTAATTTCAGATTTTATAATATTAATATTATATTTTATTCTCCTTGCTTATTTATCTTTTTTTGAAACTATTTTTATTTTTGGTTATTTTTTTATAATTTTTTTTAGTCTTAAAAAAATTCTATCTAACTTTTCTTATAAATTTGGGGTAAAATATAATATTGGTATAAGTAATCTTAATTTAGTAATTCTTAATACTTTTAAAAACTTTTCGCAAATAATTTTAAGAGATCTTAAAAAAAAACAATTAGAAATGTTCTCTTCAGTTGTTTACAAAAACAGTTTTGCAAGATTAATCATAAGTCTTACTAAATCAGTAAATAGACAATTTATTGAAATGTCTGTTTTAATTTTAATTTTAATTATATTCTATACTTTAGATAACATTTACTCTTTTAAAGATATTCTTGCATTAACTACTGTATATATAACTGCAGCATATAGAATTATGCCAACTATTACAAATTTAGTTACGTCTTTTATAAAGCTAAAAAATTATCAATATGGATTTAAAATTATCAATGACCAATTAAATATTTTTAATACAAAATATAAAAAAATTAAATTTTTAAAATCAAATCAAAAAAAACTATATTTCAAAAAAAATCTATTACTTAAAAATATTAGTTTTAAATATCAAAAAAGTAATGAATTTCTTTTTAAGAATATGAATTTTGAAATTAAGAAAAACCAGATGATTGGTATAATTGGAAGTAGTGGAACAGGAAAAACAACATTATTAAAAATTCTCCTCGGTTTGATAGATCCAAGTTCAGGAAAAATTATATTGGATAATAAACTAATTAAAAATAATCAAATAGACAATTATCAATCTCTTTTAAGCTATTTGCCACAGGATAATTTATTTATTCCTGGGTCTATAAAAGAAAACATTGCTTTTGGAGAGGAAAATATTGATGAAAACAGAATAATATATTCTCTTAAACAAGCAAATTGTTATGATTTTGTTAAAAAGTTAAAAAATAATTTAAACCATAAATTAAAAGAAAATGGAAAGAATTTTTCAATAGGCCAATTACAACGTTTTGCTTTAGCTCGCGCCATCTATTTTGACACTGAAATTTTAATACTTGATGAACCGACGAGTGCTTTAGATAAAGATTCAGAAGAAAAATTTTTAAAATTGATTAGAGGTTTAAAAGGAAAAAAAACTATTATTATTGTTTCTCATAAATCAACAACCCTGAAAAACTGTGATTTAACATATAAGGTATCTAAACAAAAATTAATCAAAGCTTAAGAATTTTTTATTTATGATTTGATTAAGATCATTAATTATAATTTGAGCACCTTTTTTGGGAGAATAATTTTTTAGAACTTTTTGTCCATTTATTTTTAAGTATTGGTACTTTTTCTTGTGCTTTACTAAATGCACAATTTTATCAGCTAAATCATCAATATTATTTGACATCAAGCAGTTTGTAAAATCTTCTAATTCGGGGATACATTTTTTAATAGTTTTGGAAGTTGCAACAAACCATTTTCTTGAAAACGCAAAAAGTATTTTTGATCTTACTCCAACCGGATATTTCGATGGATAAAATAACAAATCTGTTTTATTTAATATATCTTGAGTATAATTTTTTACATTAATATTTTCATCAGAGACTATTTTTTGAATTTCAAGAGGAGTATTCTTAGGGACAAGCATTACTAAATTCAAACTAACTTTATTCAAAAGATTGTTTTTTTTCAATTTTGGCAGAATTTTTCTATACAATAGATTTACACCATTATAATCTTGTGAAATTGAAAAACTAAACATAGAAATATTAAATTTTTCTTTATAATTATTTTTTTTTTTTGAAATATTTATTTTCACAGGACAAGGTAAAACTGAAGTTTTAATATCATTATTGCTCAATTTTTTTTGATCAAAAGGTGAATAGGTATACTTTATTTGATAGTTTGATGATATTTTTTTTAAAAACTTATAATAGTTTCTGAAGTAAATCTTTAACATTAATATTTTAACTACTCTTTTGATAAAATTATATTTATTAATTGAAAGGTAGGTTCTAATTATTTGTATCTGGTCCTGGACATCTTCGAATAATGCAATTTTATATGCTTTAATATGGTTACAAGCATGTATACTGTTTGAGCCAACACATAGAATAACATCATTTTTTTTTATTTTTATTTTATCGAGGAAGCGTTTAATTTCGTCAATTTTTTTTTTATCATAGTAATTTGTTCTAAAAAAATTCCAAATCGTTAAATGATGTTTAGTTCTACTAATACTTTTTTTTAAATGAAAGTATTTTATTTTTTCTTTTTTTAACTCATTTTTAGCCTTTATAAATCTATCTTTTGAAGCATAAAAATTTGAAAGAGAATTTACTGCAATAACATTATATTTTTTTTTTAATTCCCTAAGTAAATTTATTCCTAGTTGGGCAGTACCTCCGCTAAATGAATTTGGTAAACTTTCTGATATATAATAAAGATTTCTTTTCATTATAATTAAGGTTTTTATTTCACAAATATTCTAATGTAAAGCAACAATCTAAAAACCAAAAACAAATAAATCTAATTTATAAATTAAAAAATAACTTTTTTTATGATAGAGATCTTAATATTATTTATCATGAATATTATTTATGATCATCAAATTTTTATAGATCAACCTTATGGTGGTCCTTCAAGATACTTTATTAAATTAATTAAAGAAATTTCTAAAACTGAAAAATTAAAAATATCTTCATTCTTCCACATAAACAACTATCTGCAAGAATTAGATGATGAAATTAAATCTGGATTTAACTTAAATAAAATTTATATCAATAAAGCACCTTATAGAATTAGAGAATATTTGACAAAAGGGCTTATTAATAAAATTAATCATTATCACTTAAATAACTTAATTAAAAAATTTAAACCACAATTAATACATAGAACAAATTTTGATGATTACCAAACTAATTTACCAGTTGTATTGACAGTCTATGATTTAATTCATGAAAAATATCCTAAATATTATGGAAAAGATTCTAATTTTAGGCCAAAGAAAAAAGCAATAGAAAGAGCAGATGAAATAATTTGTATTTCAAAAAATACCTTAAATGATCTATCAAACTATTATGATCTTAAAAATAAAAAAACAAGTGTTATTTATTTAGGATGTGAGCTAAGTCAAAAACAAAGCGCAAATCAAGAGACAAGAAATTTTAAAGATGATTATCTTTTATATGTAGGCAAAAGAAGTAATTATAAAAACTTTACAAACTTTATAAAAGCATATTCAATCTCTAAAAATTTAAAAAACAATTTTAAAATAGTTTGTTTTGGCGGTGGCACATTTACTAATCAAGAAAGAAAAACATTTAATCTACTTAATATTGATCTTAAAAATATTGTTTATTTAAGTGGTGATGATGATTTACTTGCTAATTTATATCAGAACGCTACAGCTTTAATATATCCATCAAAATATGAGGGTTTTGGATTACCGATATTGGAAGCAATGTCTTTTAGTTGTCCTGTTATATGTAGCAATGTAAGTAGCATTCCTGAAGTTGCAGGAAACGCAGTTGAATATTTTAATCCTGAAATTATTGAAGATATTGAAAAAAAAATTTCTGGTACTGTATTTTCTGAAAATAAAATTAAAAATTTAAAAACATTAGGAAATGAAAGAATAAAATTATTTAGTTGGTCAAAGTGTGCAAAACAAACTTTAAATGTCTACAAAACTTTTATTAAATATTAAAAATGTTTTTTGCAGCTACCATCAAATTTTTTTGAGGTTTATAGTTAATCAATTTTTTTGCTAATAAATTTGAACCTAGAAATTTATAATTTTCTGAATTTTTTTTAATTTGACTTTTACTTATTTGTAAATCAATTTTATTTTTTTTTATAAAATATTTCAATAAAGAATTTAAATAAAATCTTTTTCCTGATGATAAAATAATACTTTTTATATTTTTATTATTTATTGAAACTTTATATATGCCTTTACAAATATCCTCAGCATGTGAAAAATCACCATTTATGTTTTCAATAAAGATTTTTTTGATAAATTTAATTTCCTTTTTCTTTACTGCCTCAATTAGTCTTGGGATTAAAAATTTTTTGTTTCTATAAACCGAGTCATGATTAAAAAGTATAACCGTTGTTGCTTTAAATTTTTTATTTGTTTTTAAATGAATATAATTATGTGCATCGATTTTATACTTTCCGTAAAACTCTCTTGATCCAAATTTATCTTTTTCAGACACAATGCTTTTTTTTTGATTACTAAACATTACTGAAGAACCAGCAAATATTAACTTTGATTTTATTCCAGTTTTGATTATTGCATCCACTAAGTTTTTTGTTATTTTAAAGTTATATATATAGTTGTTTTTATAATTATCCTTTTTTAATCTTTTAGAATAAGAATCATTTCTGCTTGCTAAATGCAAAATCACATTTGGTTTTATTTGATACAAGTGTTTTTCAATTTTTTTTTTATTTAAAAGATTATTATTGAAATAGCTAATTCCTTTTATTTTACTTTTTTGATTTTTTTTTATGAAACCTGAAACTTGATAATTTTTTTTATTATAAATATTTGAAAGAATTTTTCCGTTTTGACCAAGGGCTCCAGTGATAAGAACTTTTTTCAATTTAATTTGCTTATATTTTAATTTTTGTTAAATATATTTTAAATATTTAAAAAATGAAAATAAATAAATGCAGGGTTTGCGAAAGTAAAAATCTTACAAAGTGTTTGAATTTAGGTAATCAATATCTAACAGGAGTTTTTCCAGAAAATAATAAACAAAAAATATCGACTGGAAATTTATCATTAGTTTATTGTAACAACTGTACTTTGCTACAATTATCAGAAAATTTTAATCGTTTCGAAATGTATGGATCTAATTACGGGTATATGTCATCTTTAAATCAATCGATGGTAAATCATTTAAAAAATAAGTCTGAAAAAATTAAAAAAATTGCTCAATTATCAAAGAGTGATTTGATTGTAGATATTGGAAGTAACGATGGAACTTTTTTATCTTTCTTTTCAAATATATGTAAAACAGTGGGTGTTGATCCAACAATAAAAAAATTTAGAAAATTTTATAAAAAAAAAACTATTATTATTCCAGATTTCTTTTCATTAAATACACTGAAAAAATATTCTGTATCTAAGAAAGCAAAAGCTATTACTTCTATAGCTATGTTTTACGATCTTGAAAATCCAATATCTTTCGCACAAGAGGTTTATGAAACGTTAGATAACGACGGAATTTGGCACTTTGAACAAAGTTACATGCCAAGTATGATTAAAAATATTTCGTACGATACAATATGCCATGAACATTTAGAATATTATTCATTAAAATCTCTTAAATATATTTTAGATAAATCGGAATTTAAAATTATTGATATTGAGTTAAACGATATAAATGGTGGAAGCTTTGCAATTACAGTAGCAAAAAAGAAATCAAAAAAATTTAATGAGAGCAGTTTAGTAGATTGGCTTCTTAAAAAAGAAGATTTATATAAATTCAACAAATTAGATACGCTATTCGACTTCAGAAACAAAGTTTTTAAACATAAACAGTTATTAAAAGATCTTCTTTTAAATTTAAAAGATATGAAAAAGAAGGTTGGTGGTTATGGAGCATCTACTAAAGGAAATGTAATTTTGCAGTTTTGTGATTTAAACAAAAACATAATTCCTTATATTGTTGATGTAAACCCTTTCAAAAGAAATAAATTGACTCCAGGTACAAAAATTAAAATTATTAATGATATA
Source organism: uncultured Pelagibacteraceae bacterium (assembly GCA_902587215.1). Classification (GTDB taxonomy): domain Bacteria; phylum Pseudomonadota; class Alphaproteobacteria; order Pelagibacterales; family Pelagibacteraceae; genus Pelagibacter. Next base: position 19,855 of record CACIKJ010000006.1, read on the forward strand.
GATTTTAAGAAAAAAAAACCAGATTACCTTTTAGTTTTACCTTGGCATTTTAAAAATCATATTTTACAAAAAGAAAATTCTTTTATTAAAAGAGGGGGGCATTTTATTTTTCCTCTACCAGATATCGAAATTGTTTAAATATCAGAAAATTAAATTAAGTTTTAAATAATTTTTTTATAAATGCATTTACAAAAATTATAATAATAACAAAAAAATTTTGATTGTTTTTAAACCTTATTTTACTTTCTTCAGTAATATGATCTAAAAAACTAAAAGTCGAAGAATATCCACCACTAGCTACGTTACCTATTATTTCATGTTTTTTTGTCGATCCCCCTTTATATTTACCCTTATATAATCTGTAATAGAGATCATAGTCAGCTGAACATTTAAATTTAGTGTCATAAAGACCGATTTCTTTGTAAACATTTTTTTTTAAAAAAAAACCAGTAGTATGAGATGTGGCAAAGTCAAAATTGTATAGCATTCTTTGAAAATTAAACCCATGTTTGTGAATTTTGCCTCCACGCTTATAATTTCTTATAACTGTTCCAAAAACAAAATCATATTTAAATTTTTTAAATAAATTAACAACTTTTTTTAGAGAATCTTTATAAAAAACATCACCTGAGTTACAAAAAACTATCACATCACCTTTTGCCAAATTTATACCTTTATTCATCGCATAATAAATTCCATTATCCTTTTCAGATATTATTTTATGTATTTTGTTTTTATACTTATTAATTTTTTTTAACGTATCATCTTTAGAGTCACCGTCTATTATAATATACTCATAGTTAATATTTTTTTGATTTATTACAGATTTAATTGTCTTTTGAATATTTTCTTCATCATTTTTTACAACTGTAATGACTGATAATAATAGTTTTTGCATAAATCGAATTAAAAATATATTAAGATCATTAAAAAATTAACTAAAAAATGAAAATCTTTGTTACAGGAGCTGCTGGCTTTATAGGCTTTAGCTTAACTAAATCATTATTAAAGAAAAATCACCAAGTTTATTCAATTGATAACATGGATAATTATTATTCCTTAAAACTTAAGACAGCAAGAATTCAAATTTTAAAAAAAGATAAAAATTTTCATTTTAAAAGAGTCGATTTAGCAAATAAAAAAAAATTAGAAAAATATTTAAAAAATAAAGAATTTGACATTATTTTCCACTTTGCAGCTCAAGCTGGAGTTAGATATTCAAAAGAAAGACCAGACAAATATATTAAATCTAATTTGATTGGTTTTTCAAACTTACTTTCATCGTTAAAAAATAAAAATTTTAAAATTATGTTTTATTCATCTTCAAGCTCTGTATATGGAGACTCAAAAATTTTTCCTTTAAGAGAAAATGCTATTTTAAAACCAAAAAATCTTTATGCAAAAACAAAAATCAAAAATGAAAAAGAAGCAAATAAATTTGCTAAAACTTTTGGAAAAAAAATAATCGGATTAAGATTTTTTACAGTTTATGGAGAATGGGGTAGACCAGATATGTTAATAATTAAAATGTTAACTTCCATGACTAAAAAAAAATATTTTGAACTAAATAATTCTGGCGATCATTACAGAGATTTTACTTATATAAATGATGTAGTTAGTATCTTAATTAAATTAATAAACAAAAAAAAATTTAATTACAAAGTTTACAACATTTGTTCTTCAAGGCCTATTTTTATTAAAAAAGCAGTACAACAATTTAAGCTTCTTACTGGTTACAATTTAGTAAAAAATATAAAAAAAAATAAGTTAGATGTCTATAAAACATATGGCGACAATAGAAAAATTATTAAATTAGTGAATGTAAAAAAATTTACTAATTTTAATAAGGGTTTAAAAAACACAATTAATTGGTATAAAAAAACTGGTTATAAATTTTTTTAGTAAATGATCAAATATTTTTCAAATTAATTTTAATGAAATACAACATAGGTATCACAGGTCATTCCGGCAGTTTAGGAAAATCATTAAAAAAAAACAAAACTCAAAATAAATATTTTTTTTACAAATACGATATAAGAGATAAAAAAAAATTACATTCTTGGTTTTTAAAAAACAAATTGGACTTAATAATTCATTTGGCAGCAATTGTTCCAATAAAAATTGTTAATAAAAACCGAAAAAAAGCTTTTGATGTAAATTATGTAGGTACAAAAAATATTGTAGATGTTTCAAAAAAATTTAATATAAAATGGTTCTTTTTTGCATCAACATCTCATGTATATAAGTCAAAAAAATTTACAATTAAAGAAACTTCATTAAAAAAACCGATATCATACTACGGAAAAACAAAAAGACTTGCAGAAAAGTATGTAAGCAAAAATATAAAAAATTATTGTGTAGGAAGAATCTTTAGCACAGCAAATAAAGACCAAAGAAAAAACTATCTAATTCCTGACCTTAAAGAAAAAATAAAAAACACGAAAAAAAAAATCACCTTAAAAAATCTAAATCATTACAGAGATTTTATTTCAATGGAAAATATATCAAAAATTATCAATATATTGCTTAAAAAGAAGTATGTAGGATTTGTAAATATTGGATCTGGTAAGAAAATATATTTAAAAGACATAGCTAAAATAATTTTAAAAAAATATAACAAAAAAGGATCATTTATAGATAATAAAAATCCAACTTATCTAATTGCTGACACAAGAAAGCTCAAAAAAATAACTAAAATTAATTTTAAATCAAATATTAAAAATATGATTTTTTCAAAAATCAAATGAATAAATTATCATGGCTTATTTAACTTATTATCTCTTGTTGTCTTTAAGCATGATTGGATATGGTTTTTTTATTTCAAGAATTCTTAAAATTGATTATGTAAATATTGGATTTATTGGTTTACTCGGAATATCAGCTTTGATATTTATATCTTACGCCACAACATTATTTATAGTTCATAATTTTTATTTTAATATTTTAATATTAATTCTAGGGATATTTTTTTTTTCAATTAATATTAAAAATATTGAAATAAATGATTTTAAAATATTTGCAGTCGTATTTTTAATTTTATTGTTATTCATTCTTGCAGCAAAAAATCATGATGATTTTCCATACTATCATTTTCCATATTCACATTTCTTGACCCAATTAGAACACCCAATAGGATTCGGTAAACTAAATCCTGGTTTTAGAAATCCATCATCGGTATTTTTTCTTAGCTCATTATTTTATTTACCTTATATTGATCACTACTTATTAAATTTATATCCAGTTTACTTTCTAGGTTTTTCAAACATTATTCTGCTAAAATTTATTTTTAATAAAAAAGATTTTAACAATCATAAATCAACAAATATTTTGAGTTTATTATGTTTTTCTTTCATAAATATATTTTTTTATAGAATGGCAGAACATGGGACTGATAGATCTGGAATGATAATTATTTTTATAATGCTTGTTGTCTTATTTTTAATAGTTTTTGGAAAAAAAAATAAAATTGATAATTTTTATGAGAATAAAAATTATTTTAAAATATTATCTATATTTTCAGTAGTATTAATGTCCTTAAAACCTTTATATATTATTTATTTACCTTTAATTTTAGTATTATTTACCCTTAAGGAATTTAGATTAAACTTTAATAACCTAATTTTTACTAGATCAACTATATACTCTGCAAGTATTCTTATTTTTGTATTCTTTTTCACTTGGTTAAACTCAGGTTGTTTAATTTTCCCGGCTGATATCACTTGTTTTTACAACTTGCCATGGTCATTTTCTGAAAAAGTGATTTTAGAAACAAATAGATGGTATGAGGTTTGGTCAAAAGCAGGAGCCACTCCAAATTATACAGTTGATAATTTTGATTTATACATAAAAAATCTTAATTGGTTTCCAAATTGGATCGATAATTACTTTTTTAATAAGATGAGTGATTTCTTGCTAGGGTTGTTTGTGTTAGTTATAATTTTTTATTTTACATTCATATTTAAGCAATCTTTGAAACTTAAAAAAAATAAAACATTAAATCTTCAATCTATATTAATTTATATTTTTTTTATAATTTGTTTAATTGAATGGTTTTTTAAACACCCATCACTTAGATATGGAGGATATCAAATTTTTGCCCTATTATTTTTTTTACCTATTTCACTTAAGTTTAGTTTAATAAATATTGATTATAAAAAGTATTATAAAAAAGCATTATTTATAGCTGTTTTAACTATAATAATATTTTCGTATAGAAATATTGATAGATTAATCAAGGAGCATCAAATTTACAATTTTAATCCTTTTGTAAGCACAAATTATATGTATGATGAAAAACAACACAATCGAATTTTGAGACACATGAATAAAACTGTTTCAAAGTTTAAAACAATAAATATTTTTGGTGCAAAATTTATTATTTGTGTACCAAAGTAAATAATAATGAAAAACATTTTTTATTGGTCACCTTGTCTTTCAAACATTGGTACAATTAATTCAACTTTAAATTCAGCAATAGGTCTTAAAAAATATTTTAAAGAAAATTATAAAGTGGTAATTATTAATGTTTGTGGTGAATGGGACAAATATAGAGTTTATCTAAAAAAAAATAACATTGAAATTAAAGATTTGGGATTTAATTACTTCAAATTTTTACCTAAAGAAGGATATATTTTTTCAAGGATTTCATATCTTATAATATTCATTCTTTCGTTTTTACCTCTTAAAAGATTATTGTTAAAAAATAAACCTGATCATTTGATATTGCATCTGATTACATCACTACCTCTATTTATAATGCTTACTAATAAAGTGGATACAAATTTTATATTAAGAATATCAGGTTTTCCCAAGCTTAATTTTATAAGAAAGTTATTTTGGAAAAAAATTTCAAATAAGATTAAATATATTACATTCCCAAGTTATGGATCATTAGAAGATATGAAATTACAAAAAATTTTTGATGAAAAAAAAATGATTTTTCTACAAGATCCATTCATTAATGTATCTAAATTTAATGAAATATTTAAAAATAAAGAAAAGGTCGAAAATAATTTTTTTATAGACAAAAAGTATTTTATAGCAGTTGGTAGACTTACAAAGCAAAAAAATTTTAAATACCTTATCAAGGAATTTAGCAAATTTTGTAAAATTAATAATAACTATGTTTTATTAATATTTGGAGAAGGAGAGGAAAAAAATTTATTAAATCAATTTATAATTAAAAATAAATTGCAAAATTATATTTATTTAATGGGATATCAAAAAAATGTAATGAATTATATGAAAAAGGCCGAGGCATTTATTCTTTCATCTTTGTGGGAAGATCCAGGAAGTGTTCTCATTGAGTCTGCATATTCAAATTTATATATTATTTCAAGCGATTGTAAAAATGGTCCTAAAGAATTTTTATCAAATGGAAATGCTGGATTGTTATTTAAATCCAATAGAGAAAATAAGTTATATGAAAGTTTAAATCTTTTTTTAAATAAAGAGAATCTATTTAAACAAAAAGTTTTAGCCAAAAAAAATTCTAAGACTTATACTATGTTTCAACATTCAATTAAATTAAATAAAATTTTGATTAATTAATTTTAATCTATTTCATCATTTTTAATAATTTGCTCATTTAGACAAATAAGACATCTATAAATATTATTTTTTAGAAGTGCAAAATAATTATTCTTACAATTACTACATTTGTTATCCACGTCATAACTTTTCCTCTTATTCAACAATATTTTTTTTCCCAGAAATATGTCTTTCAACTTTATCTTAATCAAGTCAAATGCACTTACAAATATTTGAAATTTAGGAATTTTTGATTTCCCCATATTTCTATCTTGTAAATGAATTGGTGTTTCTAAAAGATCAACTTTTAATAAATTAAGTAACCATATTATTTTCACACCAAGGCTATAGCCCTGCGCATCTAACTCATTAAAAGGTAATTTTTTTAAATTTTCAGTATCATACATCCTGAAATAAGTTGTTATCTCTTTTAAATCTATCGATAAAATGTTTCTTGTTAAAAAATTTGCAACATAAGAGATTACTTTTTTTGTTCCTTTATAATCACTTTTTCCACCCTCACAGAACCGCGAACCAATAACAAAATTATTCTTTCCCTTAAGCTTAATTACATCTGGAATATATGATGGATCATGTGAAAAATCTGCATCCATTGTTAAGAGAAAATTATAGTTGTTTTTAATAGCGTAGAGCATGCATAAAATATGTGCTGTTCCAAGTCCAAGTTTTTTTGGTCTTTGAATAATATTTAATTTTTTGTCCAGGACACTTATAACTTCTTTAGTTTTATCCTCAGATTGATCATCGACTATTAATATATCTGAGCTTTTATCAAAATCTCGTATTTTTGGTATTAATTTTTCTAAATTTTCTACTTCTTTGTACGTTGCTATTGCAATTAAAACTCTGTCTTCATTCATATAAATACAAAAAATTATATCCTAGATTTACAAATTAAATTATAAGTAAAAAATATAATATATACTTAATGTCTTCAATTTCTAAAACTATAATATACATTTTATTTATTTTATCATTATTTGTAGGTCTAATTTTCCAAGAGAACTCTGCGGGAGGTGCAATTCATGATATCAATCATCTCTTACCCTACATAGATAAATTCCAAGAAGGCTTTAAAACTGGGATGGAATATTACTTAAATAATATTAATATTCACTCACCCTTTTTTTTTATTTTAATAAGTTATTTAAATAATTTATTTAATAATATTTTCTACACAGAAATTTTATATATTCTTATATCTTCAGTTTTACCAATCTTATTTTACAGAATTCTAAAAATAAAATTTGACTACAACAAAAATTTACTTTTTTTAGTTTCATGTTTAATTTTTATATCTCCTTATTTTAGATCATCAGCAATTTGGCTTTTAGGAGACAATTTGGCACTAATTTTTTTTTCAATTTCAATAATTTATTATTTAAAATTTTCTAATGAAAGAAATAATCGAAATTTTTATTTGTGCATTACTGCAATTATAATTTGTTGTTATATAAGATACTATTATGCACTATTTTATTTTTTTTATTTGTTTAGTGTGTATAGAGAGATAAATAATAAATTTTTTTTAATAGTATTAACTTATTCTTTTATCATATCTATTCCTGCATTCTTCTATATTTATTTGATTGTTAATAATTATAATTTCATAGATACTGTATATACTTATTCAAAATTAAATTATTTTGGAAATATATTTACTATATTGAGTATTATTTTATTTTATATATTTCCATTTATAACTTCTGATTTAAAAACTATAAAAAAACATTATCTGGAAAATAAGAAAGAAATAATATTCTTATCATTTCCACTTATAATAATTTATTTTTTAGATATTATTTTTAATAATAATTTAATTGACTTTTCCCCTTTAGGAGGAGGTGTTTTCATTAAATTATTAAATTTAATAGAACTTGATCTTAAAATCTCATTACTAATAATATCAATTATTAGTATTTTAATATTAAATTTTTACTTACGGACAAAATTGATAAAAAATTATACTTTGATGGCCTTGTTCATTTTAAGTTTTCCGATGTATACATTATTTCAAAAATATTTTGATCCTTTAATTTATATTTTTTTATTTGGCTTAATCACTTTCTCTGAAAAAAAATGTTTGCTTAATATTAATAAATCTAAACTCTTATCAATTTATTTATATTTTTTATCTTTTTATTTTTTTTCTTTATTTTATTATTATTAAAATCTTTTTATAGTTGATTTAATTTTTTTAATTTTATATGTAATCTATATATGAAAAAAACAGCTCTAATAACTGGTATTACTGGACAAGATGGGTCGTATTTAGCTGAATTCCTTTTAAAAAAAAAATATATTGTACATGGTATAAAAAGAAAATCTTCATCCTTTAATACTGATAGAATAGACCACATATTCGAGAACAAAAAATTTAAAAATAAATTTTTCCTTCATTATGGTGACCTGACAGACTCTGATAGTATTTTTAAAATTATTAATAAAATTAAACCAACTGAAATATATAATTTAGGAGCCCAAAGTCATGTAGGAGTCTCTTTTGAGAATCCTTTGTACACTGCCGAAGTTACTGCTTTAGGCTGTTTAAGAATATTAGAAATAATTAGATTCTTAAACTTAAAAACTAAATTTTATCAAGCAACTACATCTGAATTATTTGGTGAAAAAAGTGGGAAAATGAAATTTACAGAAAAATCTGTTTTAAATCCAAAATCACCATATGGAGTATCAAAATTATTTGCACATCACATAACAAAAGTTTACAGAGAATCTTATAATATTTATGCAGCCAGTGGTATTTTGTTTAATCACGAGAGTCCTAGAAGAGGTGAAACTTTTGTTACTAGAAAAATAACAATGTTCTTATCTAAATATTTTTTAGAAAAAAAAGGTATCTTAAAATTAGGAAATATTTACTCAAAAAGAGATTGGGGCCATGCCAAAGATTATGTTGAAATGCAGTGGAAAATTTTACAACAAAAAAAACCAGACGATTATATAATAGCAACCGATAATACTTGTAGTGTAAAAGATTTTATAAACCTATGTTGTAAAATTCTAGGATTAAAAATATCTTGGAGTGGAAAAGGATTAAACGAGAAATGTTACCATCATATTGGTAAAAAAAGAAAATTGTTTGTTCAAGTTGATAAAAAGTATTTTAGACCTTTAGACATAGACTATTTACGAGGAGATTTTACTAAGGCAAGAAGATTATTAAAATTTAGTCCAAAATACACTTTATTGGACTTGGCAAAAGAAATGTTGAAAAGTGATTTGGAACAACATCAAATCAAAATTCATAGATATAAGTGACAATTTATTTACTAGTTTGTTTTTATATTTTAATTTTTTATTTTATAAATATCATTTTAATAAAAAATAATTTCCTTTTAGATAATTTATCATCATCAAATCATAAAAAATTTATTGCTACAAAAAGTATACCTTTGTCTGGAGGTATTGTGGCATTATCTCTAATTATATTTTTTTTTGATGGCTTTGATGCTTTGGAAAAGACAGTAATAGTTTTAATTTATATTTTAGGGTTTTTATCAGATATTAATAAGCTTAGTTCACCTATTAAAAGAATTATTTTACAAGTAATTTTATTAACAGCACTTATAATAATTTCCGAGACATTTGTTGATAGTATAAGAATTACTCATATTGATTTCTTATTGAAAAATTATTATTTTTTCAAAATATTTTTTACTCTTTTTTGTCTATTAGTATTTATAAATGGGTCAAATTTCATCGACGGTGTTAATACTTTAGCTAGTGGATACTTTATAATAATAATTTCGACTTTAATTTATATTTCAGTATTTAAATTAAATATTGAAATTGATAGCGATATACAAAAATTATTAATGTTTTTGATAGTTTTTGTTTTTTTTAATTTATTTTCGAAATCATTACTTGGAGATGGTGGATCTTATCTTATATCAACTATTATTGGATTATATTTTGTAAATTTGTACTCTATATCTAATTTATTTATTTCACCATATTTTATTGCTTTACTATTGTGGTATCCAGCTTTAGAAAACTTGTTTTCAATTTTAAGAAGACAATTTTTTGAGAAAAATAAGATTAAATCTGCAGATAATTTACATTTACACCATTTAATATTCCAACTTATTAACAAGAAATTAAAAAAAAAGGAATTATCCAACAATTTAACTGGAATTATAATTAACTTGGTTTTAGTAGTTATTATATTTTTGGGCACTATATTTCCTAACCACACAACGTTTCTAATTTGTTTAATTATATTTAAAACATTTATTTATTCACTTTCGTATATATACTTCAGGTATAAAATTGACTTATAATATTTATTTCTTATAAGATTGTGAAATTAAATTCAAAATTTTAAATGAAAAAGTTTATAATTATTACAGGCGGAGCAGGTTTTGTTGGAACTAATTTAATAAAATTATTGTTAAAAAAAACAAATTATAGTTTAATAAGTTTAGATAATTATTCTTCAGGTACAAAAACTAATCATATCAAAGATAATAGAATTGTTTATTTAAGGGGACACACTAAAGATATTTCAAAAATTCTTAAATCTTATACTAACAAAGTTGACTCAATCTTTCATTTTGGAGAATTTGCAAGAATTTACCAAAGTTTTTTACAAATGAACAAATGTTTAGATTCAAATTCGATTGGTACAAATGCAGTATTTAATTATTGCTTAACAAATAAAATTAAACTTGTATACAGTGCAACTTCAGCTACATTAGGCAATAAAGGAAAAGATAAAAATTTATCACCTTATGCTTTTTCTAAAGCAAAAAATCTTGAATTGTTAGAAAATTTAAAAAAATGGTTTAACTTTAAGTATGAGATTATTTACTTTTATAATGTTTATGGTCCTCATCAAATTTCGAAGGGCAAGATGGCTACTGTAATAGGTATATTTGAAGATTGTTTTAAAAAAAATAAACCAATGACAGTTGTAAGACCTGGAACCCAATCTAGAAGATTTACCCACATAAATGATACTGTAAATGTTTGCTACTTAGCGTGGAAAAAGAATTTATGTAGACATTATAGTATTTCACATAAAAAAAGTTATACAATTATTGAGGTGGCAAAACTTTTTAATAAAAAAATTAAATATGCATCTAAAAGAGCAGGTGAAAGATACGCTTCTGCTTTAACCACAATGAATTTGTCAAATAAAGTATACAAATATTTTGGAAAAATAAGTTTAAAAGATTATATAACTAATTTTATTAAAGATAATGGTTAAAAATCTTGTTTCGGTAATTATACCTTATTACAAAAATAGATTTTTTTTCAAAGAATGTATCGACTCAGTTTATTCGCAATCATACAAAAAAAAAGAGGTGTTCATTATTTATGACAATGAAAAAAAAGATGATCTTAATTATATAAAAAAAATAATATCGAAAAAAAAAAATATAAAAATTATTATAAATAAAAAAAATCTCGGGGCGGGTATCTCTAGAAACAAAGGAATTAATAGAAGCAATGGAGAATTCATTGCATTTATCGATAGTGATGACATTTGGGTAAAAGATAAACTAAAAAAACAAGTAAGTTTTATGAGATCAAATAATATTGATTTATCTTACACATCTTATGAAATAATTGATGAGAAAAATAGATCGATTGGACTAAGAAAGTGTCAAAAAAATATAAGTTACGAAAATTTACTTTACGACTGTAACATTGGATTATCTACAGTAATAATAAGAAAAAATACTCAAACAAAAAATCTTGTTAGTTTCCCTAAAATTAAGACTAAAGAGGATTATGTTTTATGGTTAAAACTTTCAAAAGCAAAAATAAAGTTTATGGGAATGGAAAACACTTTGACAAAGTGGCGGAAAACAAACAATTCTTTATCAAGTGGCACATATCAAAAATTTGTAGATGGTTTTAGGGTATATTTTATATACCAACAATTTAATTTTATAAAATCTGTCTTTTACCTAACAATATTATCTTTGAATTTTCTTAAAAAATCTATTTTAAATTAATTATTTTTGAGTTACCAAGTAAAAAACCATAGTTAATCCAGAATATTGTAGCAGTATAAGTCGTAAAAAAACTCCCAGATGGTATTAACGGAATAAATGTAACCAAAACAAATATTATAGAGCATGCTAGGAAAATGTTTTTACTTTTTACATATTCTCTAATTCCAAAATACAATGAATAAATGAAAATAGAAATTAAAATAAAATATCCAATCAACCCGGTTTCACTTAGTAATTCTAAATGTGTTTGGTGTGGATGTGGACCACCACCATAAGATCCTGTTCCAGTTCCGTGATATTCTTTTTTATGACTTATGTTTCTAAAATTTTTTATCCCGATACCAAATAATGGGTAATCTTTAAATATTTTTATAGAAGTGATGTAATGAGAATAATGTGGGGTTCTTGTTTTTATTCCAGTAAAAAATTTAAGATCATTTTGTTGAAACTGAGTATAAAATCTCCCAGATAACTTTTCATCACTAGCTATAATTCCTACTGTGAATATGCTAAATAAAATTATAGATGCAATTTTTTTTTTTAAACTTATTTTGTATATAAATAGAAATAAAAAAGTAACTAATAAAAAAACTTTTAAAAAATTTGCTCTTTCACCTATTATAATGCTGATAAATAAAAAAAATAATATTGAAATTGGAAATAGATAATTTTTCTTTATTAAAAGTACAGAAGTTAGTAAAAAAAATCCAAAATAATATCCGCCTATATTTAGTTCATCCCCAGTAAAACTTGCTATTCTTCCGTGATACCCAGACTTATAACCTAAAATATTTTCACCAAAAATGTATTCGAACAATATATCAAAACTAACAATTAAAAAAATTATACCCCAAAAATAAAGAATTTTTTTTTGGTCCAGATTTTTTATTATGTATGCAATAGATAATGATAACAATAAGTATCTAATTACTCCTATAGATCTCAATAAACTTTCATCACTTTCAGCTATAAGAATAGAAGATAATATTAAATATACGTAATAAATTATAAATAATAAAACTATATAATTATTAAAAACAAAATATTTATTTTTTTTAATAATTTCAATTAAAAAAAATAATATAATTAGAATTACATTTATATTTATAACCAGAGAACCCGCAATTATACTAATTGGCAGTAAACAAATTAAATAAAAAATAATTTTATTGAAAATATTATTTTCATTGTCTCTATCGGCTTTCATTTTTATAATATATATTGAAATCTATATATTAATATATAGAGATAAATAAATAATAATAATATAAAAATTGAAAAATTTAACTTTAATAATTCCAGCTAAGTATGAGGCAGATTCTTTACCAATATTTTTAGAGGAATTAAAAGGTTTTGACTGTCAAATTATAATTGTTTTATCAAAGGAAGATATCTCAACTGAAAAATCTATTAATTTAAAAGATAATATACAAATTATTCATCAAAAAAAAGAGGGTTATGGCCGTGCATTAATTGATGGATTTAATGCATCAACTACAGAATATTCATGCATAATAAATGCTGATGGATCAATGGATCCTAAATATTTAAATGAAATGTTGAAAGAATGTAAAAATAAAGATTTCATTTTTGCCTCAAGGTATGAAAGACCAGGTGGTGGAAGTGATGATGACACCATTGTTACATTAATTGGCAACAAAGTTTTTAGTTTAATGGGAAATATATTATATAATTTAAATATCTCAGATATCTTGTATACATATATTTTAGGTAAAACAGAGTCATTTAGAAATCTCAATTTAACTTCAGACGATTTTAGGCTTTGTGTTGAGATACCAATTAAAGCTAAAAAAAGAAAGTTAATTTATAAATGCATTGCAAGTTATGAAAGATCTAGAATTGCAGGAAAAAAAAAGGTAAATGCTTTAAAAGATGGTTTTTTAATATTAATTGGAATTCTAAGTTTTATATTTAAAAAATAATCATGATTTCAAAAAAATCCAAGATTTATGTAGCAGGCCACAATGGTCTCGTTGGAAGTTCAATTGTTAGAGTTTTAAAAAAGAATGGGTATAAAAATATTTTATATACTAATAAAAAAAAATTAGACTTAACCGATCAGAAAAAAGTTTTTAAATACCTAAAAAAAAACAAACCAAAGTTCATATTTATTGCTGCAGCGAAAGTAGGAGGAATATTATCTAATCAAAAATATAAAGCAGATTTTATTTACAGTAATTTATCTATCCAGACTAACTTAATTAATTCTGCTTTTTTGTGTGGAATAAAAAATTTAATTTTTTTGGGATCTAGTTGTGTTTATCCAAGAAATTGTAAACAACCTATAAAAGAATCCTATCTTTTAAATGGAAAGTTAGAAAAAACTAATGATGCCTACGCAATCGCTAAAATTGCAGGTATTAAAATGTGCGAAAGTTATAATGAGCAATACGGTACTAATTTCAAATGCTTAATGCCGACGAATACCTTTGGACCAAATGATAAATATGACGATTTAAATTCACATTTCTTTCCCGCTTTAATCAAAAAAATTCATAAAATAAAATTAAATAATGAAAATAATTTAATTCTTTGGGGAAACGGATTAGCAAGAAGAGAGGTAATATATGTTGACGATATTGCTGAAGCATGTGTTTTTTTTATGAATAAAAAATTAAGTGAAAATGTTATAAATATTGGCACAGGTGTTGATTACACAATCAAAGAATACGCAAATATCATGTTGAGTGTAATTTGTCCTAATAAAAAAATTAAAATTAAATTCGATAGCTCTAAGCCTAACGGTACACCTAGAAAAGTTATGGATATATCCTTAGCAAAAAAATATGGGTGGAAAGCAAAGAGTAAATTAAAAGACTCGATTTTAAATACTTACAAGAGCTATTTAAAAGAAATTGTTAATGAAAAATCAAAAACAAAATAAATTTGTAACTATCTCAATATCAATTGCACTAATCATCAACATTGCGTGGAGTTTTTATAATTTAAATAAATTTGATAATATTAAAGTAAATTTTGAAGGAGAATATTATAATCAGCTTTTATATTCTGATTTAGGTCCTACCTGGATAATTGCAGATAGATTCAAAAAAAAACTTGATAATGGAGAAAGCTTTTTTTCATCGATACCCGCTTATGAAAGATTTTTACTACCTTCAATACTCGTAGGGTATTATTATCATCTTATAGATAAAGAAATTTTCGAAAATAAAAATGAAAATAAAAAAGTAATTAAGGAAAAAAATTTTAAAATTTTTTTATTGTTATTTCAAATTTTAATTTATTATTCATCAGTATTACTAATTTCTAATGAGATATTTAAGAGATTTGATTATCAAAAATCTAAATTAATAATTTTGTTTTTATGCCTTGAACCTAGTTTATTACAATGGCATTCATCTTTTTGGAGTGAAAGTATTTTTCTATCATTAATGATTTTAGCATTTTTTATTTTGCTTAAAAAATCTGAGAAAGCATTCTTGAATATTTTATTGGGTTTTATAGTTGGATTGATGTTTATGCAAAGATCTGTAAGTTTTTTGTATATTTTACCAATATGTATTTATTTTTTTTTAGTTTTCAAACAAAGATTAAAACCTTTATCATTTCTTCTAATTGGATATTTTTTTGTTACTGCATTAATTGGATATAATAATTTCAGTAAAACCGGATCACTCTATTTTGTTCCTACACACATGACATATTATGGATATTACCACTACTTTGCACATCAAATTTTAGCAGATAGAAAAAATATAAGCTATCCTGAAGCTTCAGAAATATTAAAAAATAATGAAATGGATTGGAGAAAAGAAAATAACATTAATATTAACAATACTGAAGATCTATTAAAAAATATCAAATATAGAAATAAAGTTTTTGCTAAAGAGATAATTCAAAATCCATTATATTCTACTCAACTTTTCATTAAGAGATCTGTGAAAACAAGTATAATCATGCCTTTATGGGTAAATAAAAAGTATTATTTTGATAAAACTGATCCTGAGGCACAAAATAATCCAAAAGAATATTATAATAAGAATTTAATTTACAATATACCTTATACATTATTTATATATTTATTTTTTGCTATAGGCTTTTTTAACCTATTCAAAAAAATATTTATAAACAAAATTAAAGATCCAACTGATAATTTTTACATATTTAATTTAATTTCAATATTATATTTTTTATCTATAGTTGGATTTTGGGGAAATCCTAAGTATTTCACACCTTGTATGATCAGTATTTCTTTTTTCTTTGCCGAAGGCTTTTTTTCAATTAGAAAGAAATATTTTAGGTCGCAGAATTAAATACTCTTGCTCAATAACCATAATATATTCTTACAATTAATACATATTTACATTAATCAATTTTTATGTATAAAGCTTGTGCCTGGTGATTATTGCGAAAGGGTAATACCCGATCCCATTCCGAACTCGGAAGTCAAGCCTTTCTGCGCCGATGG